>CAYUTF010000030.1:0-30299 GCA_964447495.1 uncultured archaeon | reverse complement strand
CTGCTAAACACCCTGGTCAAAAGTTTGATAACCTCGATCACGTAATTGAGGATGGTGACATAATTTCGATTTATCTGAAGCAATATTAGGAATTTTCTTGGTTTTTATAACCATTTTTCCATAAATTTGACAAGTAAAAATGATTTTTATGCCTATTAAGGACAATATTATTTAACTCCTAAAATTTGATGAGATTTATGAAAAAAATTACAATTTATAATTATAGGACAAAAGAAGATGAACACCATAGTCTTGTTGTTGAAGTTAAGGATAATGGTGATCTGGTTCTTTCAGGATACGATTGTGGTCAATCAGTGAAAGAATTTTTTGGTGATTTCGATCATGAATATTGGATAACGGTAAAAGCTATAAAGTCTCTTCGATTTTATTAAATTTAATAAAAGAGTGTTTTAAGGATGATTCAGAATTTAAAGAATGGTTTGAAAAAAAGAACATTCCATTTGATATCTATTCTTATACTTAAATTATTTTAGCTTATAATTTCCGAAATCGTAGACTTGCTAGTTATTAAAGGAATTAGAAAAAAAACAGTTAATTTGAACTTTCAACAAAAGAAAATAAAAGTATTATTCAACGAAATACGAGGGAAGAAAGATTATCAGAAGAAATCTAATTAGAACAAAAACAAGCTGGCAAAAAATATAAGGGCGAAGCCTAAAACAAATAGGGCTGACATTCCTATGATTGTGAGAATTAAAGTATATATACCCATAAATTTCATTCTAATTTCCCCCGTATTAAATTACGTTATTCATTCTAGTATACATAAATAGAATATATATTACTTATGAATATATTATAAAAAAAGAGAAAACAAGAAATTAAACTTAAGCAATTTATATGAAATTAAACAGATTAAAATCAGTTGTTAACCAAATATTAAGAGAATCCTCTGAAGATTCCCAAGAATATATGGTAGACCCATTTTATCATTATACTCCTGAATATGAAATCATTATTGATTTAAAAACAGGTATCTTTACCCCTGATTCAGGAGAAGATTATATAAAGAGATACTATAAATCCATTATTGATTGGTTTCATAATGTGCTGCCAAAAGAAGGCATCCCTATTGAGATTCTAGATAAAGCTATTATAATTATAAGCCCACGAGGTAAAGAATGTATTATTGAAGCTCAAGGACGAAAATTTACTTCATTTCTAAATTTTTGATAAATACGAGTTGTTTGCAAAAGAGATTCAAAAAAAAAAATAATAAAAAAATGAATTAACGTTTTAGCTTTGCTGAAACCCAGTCATAATAGCCCTTGTCTTCAAGAACTTTAGGAATTTCCCCAAAAAATTGCTTTGTTATTTCCTTCACGTGCTTTGCTGCGATTGGATGGAACATCATAGCTAAATCTAATCCTACAAGACTCAATGAAAGAGCATTGATTACTTCCCATATAGGTCCCCTGTATTGGCGTAGACCCCACTCAGGTGCTTGCTTCTCACTCATCCATGCTTCACGGGCACCCCACGCATTCGTTGTACCGCCACTTATCGGATAAGCTAGGTCTGTTTCTCCTAATAATCCCGCGATTCGCATTCTCTGGTAAATACTAAAAGAATATTCCATTCCATAACCTAAGGTGGCACAAGTGGGGTCCATCACGATTCGATTTGGGGGTAAACCTAATTCTAAAGCATCCTTATTCATTTTTATCTGATTATTTAAATCCAGACTGGTCCAGAGGAGGCAGTTGTGATCGTATTTGACCGCTAGAGGGATTACATCTTCCCATGTGGCCTTATCCGCTGCCGAAAGCATCAATACCTCGCTCTCTGCTGCTGCTGCCGTCGCTTTAAACATTTCAACGTCCTTCTCTTTATTACCCGAACAACCAATAATGACAGGAACATCGACAGCTTGCAAGATGTCCTCTAAATATTTTACAGATTGGGAAACGGGTGCGTCTCCCATACCTGGGTCAATTTCTAATGAGTGAAAGGTAATGCATTCTGCACCAAATTTATCTACAGCAAATTTTGCCCATTGAGGAGGATTTGCTAATACATCGCTATATTCTTGTTTGATAGGTTTCGGTAACATCATTTTAGCCCCCATATCAAACACATCATACGTAACTAATGGAGGATGGGGGTTTCTTTTATCTAAACCAAGAAAATTGAAGAAGGGAGGCACCATTTCTCCACCGATTACAGCTCTTTTCCCGTTTGAACGGACAAATTCAATAGTTTGAATCTTTCCGGGAAATTCCAAATCAAGGGAGAATTTGGTGGGAGTCCATTCTGCCTTTCCAATGCCTGGTAAAACTGCTTGGGCAGCAGCTTGTACGATACTTGGAAGCATTTGGAATTCCAAATACTCGGCAAAGAGGTCGACATCCTGTAATTCAATTTCCTCAGTCTCTTTCATCAATTTAGCTAATTTTTTACTGATTTCATCAAATGAAATTTTGAATCACTTTGGTTATTATATTTACTATTTTGATAGTTTAGCTATTGCTAAATGAAATTTAAAATTAATGAAAATGGAAATGATTTAAATATCCCCAATGTTCGTTTTCTGACATTGGTAGCGAAATTTAATAAAACTGTCTAAGAATGCTTATTTCGTTTCATTTTGTTTTTATAAAGTATAAGGAGGAGCGCTAATGCGCTGATAATTGAGACGGTGATAATAGATATTTGATATCCGGGAATACTTGGGATGTAATATCTTGATAGATCACGATTACAATATAAAAAGAAGGTATCAGGACCACTATTGAGCAATATGATTTGGATATAATATAATTTAGTTTCTGCGACAGTGTAATTGATATATGGATTATCATCTAAACTATAATTTATCGCAACAGTAAATATTTCTTTATCAAGACTTTTATCAATTTTGACATAAGAATAGATTGGTCGTTGATTGAAGAGGAATAAGGTAAAATTTCCAGTCCCTGTATGAGTAATATTCACTTCGATATTTTCTCCCGCATCAAGGCTCGTCAGAAAGAAGGTTGATATTCCTTCGTTCACATTATCTATGTGTTGATAATCTATATCCACTTCTACGGGAATAAAACCGAGTATTAGTAATAAACCAATTGTAATGAGTGTATATTTCATTGTAATCGTATTAAGATGATTTTTAATAAAAATTTTTAAAATAACTTAGTGTATAAAAGATTTTAAAGTTTAAATATTTTTGAGAGTCATAAATGATGCTGACTATCTTTAGAAATTTTTTTCAATTAAGAATCAATTTTTATATGTAATTCAACAAAATAAAATATTATTCTATATTTAATGAACAATTATAATACCGAAGATTTGGAATTTGAGAAGTATCATGGATTAGGGAATGATTATATCTTAATCAATAATCTTAAGTATAAAATTCCCGAGGAAAAAATGAATGAGCTTGCGAAATTATTATGTACGCCTCATTTTTCTATCGGCGCTGACGGATTAATTTATGTATGTAAGTCCCAAAAAGCGGATATTCGAATGAGGATTTTTAATAATGACGGTTCTGAAGCTGAAATGTGCGGGAATGGTATCCGTTGCTTTAGCAAATACATCTATGAGCATGATATTATCAAAAAGGGAGAGATCTCCATCGAGACACTTAAGGGGATAAATATAGCACAATTAAATATTACTAACAATACAGTTTCAACTGTTAAGATCGATATGGGAAAACCAATATTAGATTGTGAACAAATACCCGTCGAATTAGATGATTATCCCTCTCAATGTATAAATGAGCAAATTGTTGTATTGGATAAAATCTTTAATTTTTCAGCAGTTTCGATGGGAAATCCCCATGCGGTTATTTTTACAAAAAATTTAATATCTGATATTGATTTGAATAAATATGGGGCTAATATTGAGTCAGATGAGCATTTTCCAAGAAAAACTAATGTAGAATTTGTAAAAATCATTTCAAAAAAGGAAGCAAACGTTCGAGTCTTTGAAAGAGGTGTTGGGATAACCAACTCATGTGGGACAGGTAGTTGTGCGGCAGTTGTTGTGGGAACGATATTAGGATTGTTTGAGAAAAATACTCCTATCCTTATCCATAATGATGGAGGAGATCTAATAATTCATTACAACGGGAAGGAAGTGTTTATGGAGGGTCCTGCCATAAAGGTTTTTACAGGCTATATTGACAAGATAGAGTTTTAAATAATATAGAGAGTTAAAAAAATGGATTATATTAATTGGTTAAAAAGAAAAGAATTAGAATACAAAGAGAATCAGTTATATTTTTCTAATGTAAACGTAAAGGAACTCGCATTGTTATATGGGACTCCGACTTATATTACTAATGAGGGAATTATTCGAAATCGTTTTAAGGAAATTAATGAGATATTAAAATCTGCATATGATCATTATAAAATCCATTATGCGGTAAAAGCTAACTCAAACTTGAGTATTTTAAAAATATTAGAGTTAGAGGGTTCTTATTTCGATTGTACTTCACAAGGAGAAATTCGCTCATGCTTGAAAGCGGGAATCCCTCCAGAAAAGATAATGTATACGGGAAATATGTTTACAGACGATGATTTTAGATTTGCAATTAAGACTAATATTACTATAAATTTAGATAGTCTAAGTCAATTGCGAAGAGTAAAACAAATTTATGAAAATTTGGGAAAAGAAAAAGAGATAATCTCTTTTAGATATAATCCTGAATTTGGAGCAGGTCATCATGTTCATGATATTACCGCAGGAAAAGAAATTAAGTTTGGGATATTAGAAAATCAGATTGTTAAAGCATATAAACAAGCTAAAGAGATTGGTTTTCAACGGTTTGGGATTCACACTCATATAGGCTCGGGTATAAATGATGTAATGAATTATGAAAAAGCAATAGAAAAATATTTAGCAATAATAGAAAATATTTCTAGCGTTTTAGAGATTAAATTTGATTTCGTAGATTTTGGAGGAGGCTTAGGAATTCCATATCGCCCCAATGAAGAACCTTTTAATTTAGATTTATATAAGGATATTGTTTTTAAACCTTTTATTGAGTTGATTAAGAAGGGCAATATTGGAACTCCAACTCTAAAAATCGAACCGGGAAGATTTCTAACTGCAGAATCAACAATTTTAGTAACTCAAATCAACACGATTAAGGATAATGGCTATAAAAAATTCGCAGGAGTTGATGCAGGATTCAATACATTAATCCGACCTACGTTATACGGTTCTTACCATCATATCATTCCATGTATTAAAACAGAGAAGAGTGCAACGATGAAATACGACATTGTGGGCCCAATATGTGAATCCGGCGATATTCTTGGAAAAGAAAGAGAGTTTATGGAGTTAAAAGAAGGCGATTATCTTGCAATACTTGATACTGGAGCATATGGATACACAATGAGCAGTTCTTATAATTCTCGTCCTAGAGCTGCTGAGATCTTACTTTCCAATGGAAAATCATATACAATTCGAGAAGCAGAAACCTACGATGATTTATTAAAGAGCCAAATAATACCAGATCATCTTAAGTAAATAGCTACTATACTATTTCTAATAAAAAAAGATAAAAACTGTGGTAGTTTTATTTATTACGAGATAAAATTATAAAATAAGAATGTTTAAGGACTGGATACCCTTTATTCATTCTAAATGAAGAGTTGGCATAATGAAATTTGAGTTTATCAGATTGATGATAATACTGATCTGCTCTGAGATACCCTTATAATTTTATCTCACTTTCTAAACTAATCCCAGAACTTCATCAGTACTATAAATTTTATTTTCGTTTGCTTGCACAATGAATTTAATGGCTTTAATTGCTCCTTCAGCAAAACAATAGCGATTATGAGCTTGATGTTTCAATTCGATTTCTACTGTAGTATTTAAATCTTTTACTAGTTTCTCAAGTTTTCATTTGATAGTCTCATGATAAAAGACAATTTTGAAGAGAACCCACTAATTGTTTTTAATATGCATTTTAACAATTCGAGAGTTCAAATGATTATTTTAATAAAATGTCGGAGTTTTTATATTCGAATTAGTATAAAAATCTACCAATAAAACAAAATTGATATACTTATGTCTAATAAAGGGAAGAATATTTTTGGAGAAGATTTAAGTTCAAAACTAGTTGGGGATGCGGGTGAATATCTAGTTTGCGCAAAATTAAGCAGATTTGGAATTTCAGCAGGATTAATGAAAGAAGGGATAGCAAATGTGGATATTTTAGCAACAATCGACGGTACTAGGACTTTAAGCATACAAGTAAAATCTTCAGCTAGATATAAAAATTCGGCGTTTGTTGTTAAATCAAAACCTAAACCCAGTGAAAATCTTATTTTTATCTTTATCGAATGGAAGGATGAAAACGAACCTATATATTATATCGTTCAGAGTAAACATATTAGTCAAATTTGGAAGGAAAAATATATCAATCTAAGCGATATTTCTCAATTTCAAGGTAATTGGGATTTGATAATAAATTTCTTTAAATAATTTTTTTTATTTAAATTTCTACTGCTTTAACATTCGAATAAACAATTTTTATTCTCTTTTTTAAAATAACTATAAATAAGAGCTTGCCTTAATTCTTTTATAACGATTTTTTTTGACAAAAATCAGTTAATTATAATATGAATAAAAAACAAATTAGCTTTAGCTTCATAATAATTGTACTCTTAAGCTTAGTAGGTCATTATAATTATTTTCAGCAAATTTGGAATGAAGAACGAGACACTACTCTAAATCTAAAAAATTCTGGCTTTTGGAATGAAAATGATTTTAATTTTATCCATATTGATAATAATTGGTCATCTTCAGAAGCTGCTTATGACTGGATTCAATGGGACTCAACTTTTTCGAAGTATATTATTGAGAATGTATCTCTTGATTGTACGGGTAATACATTTGGAATTTTAATAGAAAATTCAAATACTTGGGACTTCGAAATACGCAACTGTACAATCTATAATGCAAACTCATATGCAATAGGGATCTATAACACCGATTCGGGGATTATTGAAGATTGTGAACTATACAATAACGATAACGCAATTCGAATTGAGAGTGGAAGTAATGCAATCGTCGTTCAAGACTGTAATATTCATGATAATAACGACTATTCGATTTATTTATCCTCTTCCAGTTTTAATACAGTGAGATGGAGCAACATCACTTCGAATTATGGAGGTGTAATTTTATATTACAGTGACAGTTATAATGTTTTAGAAAACAATATTAGCAATAACGACGGGAATGGACTTCAATTTACGGGATGTAATAACTGTGATATAGAAGATAATACGATAAGTTATAATACAGGAGCTGGTTATGTAAATGGAGGTGGTATATATTGGGATGGTGGTTCTAATAATGCTATTTTACGCAACAATATTTCACATAATCGTGCAGGGGTCTATTTTACAGGTACAAGTGGCACAAACTTCCTCGGTATTAATAATAATAATGTTAAATTTAACTCTCGAGCCGGTATTTCTGTATTAGATGGTTCATTTGCAAACACTGTAAATATCCGAAATAATAATATCACCGGAAACGGTGATAGAGGGATTCAAATATTCTGGGCAGAACATACCACAATCGATGAGAACATTGTTGAGAATAATGGCGATCATGGAATTATAGTAGCAGTTGATCATGATACGATGGTATCTGATAATTTTATAAGTAATAATGATGGATATGGCATATATCATCCTGATGAGTATTCCCCCAGACGTAATTTAGAATTTTATAATAATACTGTGTCTGGAAACACTAATTATAATATTTACATCACTTCTTTTGATGATCATGCCACTTACCCAGGATCGTTTACCTATAATACCATAATTGGAAATGCTGCTATAGATGAAAGGACAAGTGTGTATAATGCTAATTCATGGAATTATAACTATTTCTCCTATTACAGTGGTGAAGACGCTAACGATGATGGATATGGAGATACAGCTCAAACCTTATACAATCCCACAATAACAATTCAAGACCAAAATCCAAGATGGTGGGATTCTCCATTAATAACTATAATTTCACCTTCCACAGATGATTATATTAATACAACAGCTCCGGAAATTACTTACGACATTTCGCGGGGGATAGCAGATACAGTATGGTATAACTTAGATGATGGGCTTACCCAAACACAAAATTATACCTATTTAAGTTCTATTGATCAGAGTGTATGGGATCTAATGAATGATGGAGATGTCTGGATTCACCTTTATGTTAATGATAGTAAGGGTTGGGAAAATTCAAATGTAGTCAAAGTTATAAAAGATTCTATAGGTCGACCACAAATATCAATATTAGGAGTAAATGAAGGAGATATATTCGGAAAATCCGCTCCAAGTGGGATTAGTATTTTTACGAGTGATCCTGATGGAATAGATGATATATGGTATCGATTAGAAAACAGCACTCACATAACTGATAATTCAACCTGGTTAGGATATATAGAGCAAAATATTTGGGATTTAATATCAAATGGATCTTTAATTATTACCATTTACGCAAATGATACATTAGGTCATATTGGAACCAAAAAAGCAGTTGTATGGAAGGATATCTTTCCACCAAATATCCAAATAAATGATCCAAGTCCGATGGAGTTAGTAGGACTAAATGCTCCAATTGTGAGTGTGAGTTTCAGTGATATCAATAGTATTTCAGAGCGATGGTACAGTTTATATAATGCAACATATAGTACTTCTAATAATACATGGACGGGTTCCATTGATCCCTTAATATGGAATGAGATAGGAAACGGTACAGTGATTCTAAAAATTTGGGCAAATGATACCTTAAATAATGTAGGATTTAATGAAGTAATTTTACGCAAAGACATTCTTGCACCTTATATTTCTGTAGTAACCCCTCTTAATGGAGAAATAATTAATGGCACTGCTCCTGAGTTCTCTTTAATCGTAAACGAAAGTAATCTTGATAATGTCTGGTATTCATTAGATAATGATTTGACAAATATTTCCTGTGGATTAACAGGGATTATAGATCAATCGACGTGGTCTGTTTTACCAGACGGTCCTATAACATTAAAATTTTATGCTAATGACACCTTGGATAATACTAGAACGATTACGATATCTCTTCGAAAAGATACTATTCCACCTCAAATTAATATTATTTCCCCTACATCAAATCAAAATTTTCCTTTAGAAGCTCCAGAATTCACAATTGAGATAGTCGAGGTCAATTTAGATACATTATGGTATACACTAGATGGAGGTTTGACAAATATAACATTTACATCTAATCAAACAATCGATCAAACTGAATGGATGGCTCAAAGCGATGGAATTATAGAACTTGTATTCTATGCAAATGATACTTTCGGACGTATCAATTCATCTTCTATAAGTATTATCAAAGACTCGATAGTTCCCACGATAAACTTAATTACTCCCACAGAAGGTGAAGCGTTCGGAGAAGCAGCGCCAAATTTCACGGTAAATATATATGATGCGAATCTTGATGTTATGTGGTATACTTTAGATGGAGGTGTCACAAATATCACTTTCACTGCAAATGGAACCATTGATCAAGATGAATGGACTGCCCATTCTGACGGAATAGTAAATCTCACATTTTATGCAAGAGACTTCGCTGGAAATGAATTTAACTATCAAATTGACATCAATAAAGACACAACTAGTCCGTATATTACTATTATATCGCCTTTAATGGATGAATATTTCTCTGGTCCTCCAACATACAATATTAACATTACCGAGCCTAATTTAGACTCATTTTGGTATACAATCGATGGAGGGGTTACCAACGCTTCACTTTCAGAGCTATCCGGAACATTAGATGCATCAGAATGGTTCACTGCCTTAGATGGACTAATAACCATTCGGTTCTATGCTAATGATTCATTTTCTAATGAAAATTTTGCTGAAATAACAATATATAAAGACTCCACAAGTCCTATAATCACCATAATAGCACCTGAAGATAACCAAGAGTTTCTAGATGATGCCCCAGGATATTTGATTGAAATCGATGAGTTTCACTTGGAATCCTATTGGTATTCGCTGGATGGAGGAGTCACCAATATCACCATTACGGAACTCAGTGGTCCGATATCCGAAAGTGCATGGGACTCCCTACCAAATGGACAAGTTACCATCACTTTTTATGCAAGAGATGAGTTAGGGAATATTGGTCAAAATTCAATAATGATTACCAAAAATTCACAGGGATCTACCCCACCTCCCGGAATTCCAGGTTACGATCTTTCCTTGGTTATAGGAGTGATCAGTGTGATTTCGATTATGATGATTCGAAAGCGCCTAAAATCCTAATTTTTCCCTTTTTTTCTTTTTTTAAAATATTTATAAATAGAAGCTAGACTTAAATATTTAATAACGATTTTGACAAAAATCACGATGTGATAAAAATGAAAAAAATCAAAAATTACTTTTTTCTCCTCTTGTTATTTTCATGTACTATTACATTATTTCATGGGCTACTATTTTCTTCAAATATAGGTATTCAAAATCAAAGAAAGAATATCTCACATAATGCACTTCTGGAATATCAACCATTAGCTAAATTACATACTTCAAGTTCAACTTCTCTGTGGAATTTTACGGCGAATCGCCAAGTTAATTCAGTTGATATATCTGACGATGGACAATATGTCGTGGTAGGGGAATATGACAATCAAATCTATTTATTTAATCGAAATAGTTCGACTCCATTGTGGAACTATACTACCGGCGATTCTGTGTTTACGGTTGCTATCTCGTCTAATGGGAGTTATATCGTAGCAGGATCGCGTGATAAAAATGTGTATTTGTTTGGAAAGGAGAGTCATGTTCCAATTTGGAATTACACTACAGGTGGAAATATCTGTTCAGTTTCCATTTCAGCTGACGCGTCTTACATTGTTGCAGGAAGCGAAGACAGCAAAATCTATTTATTCAATCGTACTAGTCCGATTCCAATATGGGAATATACCACAAAGAATATTGTTGATTTTATAAGAATTTCTTCTGATGGAAGTTATATTGTTGGGAGTGGATGTTGTAATGATTTGTATTTTTTTCACCGAAGCAACTCTACACCATTATGGACTTTCACATCCCCAGCAAATTTTGCTTCAGTCGGAATTTCTTCCACCGGGAGATATATTATCGCTTACAGTGGAGACACTAATTTTTATCTTCTTGAAAGATCTAATAATATACCGTTATGGAATTACTCAACGGGGCACACTGATGGAAAAATAGCAATTTCTGCTGACGAAAATTATATTATTGTTGGTGCTGGAAATGGTGTTTATCTCTTTAATCGATCAAGCCCCATACCTTTATGGTATAATTCCGCTATTAGACCAATATCATTTCATGGCTTGGATCCAACAGTAGCTATTTCTAAACATGGCAATTATATTGTAGTTGGGACAGAAAATTCTTATGGGCTTCATTTTTTTAATCGTACTAGTTCCGTTCCTATGTGGACTCACGATAGCCGTGATTGGGTGACTTCCACCGCAATTTCTCAAAACGGTCAATACATTGTCGGAGGAAGTATGAACAACTATGGAGAAAATGTGTTTCTATTTCATCAAACGGATGGATTTCTACCTGATATCAAGGTTCATTCCCCTCTAAAAAATGTACTCTATGGAACAGATCCACCAGATTATAATATCACCATTGTTGATGAAAATATAGATTCAAACTGGTATTCCCTTGATGGAGGCCTAACAAATCTTAAAATCCTTGAGTCTTCTGGAGGGATTGACCAAAACGAATGGGATAAATTCGTAAATGGGACGGTTACGATTACTTTCTTCGCGAATGACACAGCAAACAATATAGAGCAAGCGGAAGTAACAGTTAGAAAAGACATCCTTGCCCCTATTATCGCAATCGTCTCACCAACTGCGAGTGAAGAATTTAATAATGCGCCTATCTTTGATATAACAATTAATGAAGCCAACTTAGACGAGTTCTGGTACACGATTGATAATGGTGCAAATAATTATACGATTACATCTCTCACCGGGACCATCAATCAAACAGCCTGGAACGCTATATCTGACGGTCCAGTGACAATTAGATTTTATGCGAGGGATGATACGGACAATATCGGATCTAACTCTGTAATTGTGGTTAAGAGTCCATCCGATGGACCACAACCACCAACACCTGATATTACCATAAATTCTCCGACTGACAGTCAGATTATAGGCGAAAATGCCCCCAGTTACACTCTTTCCATTACGGGTCCATACGAGTCCATCTGGTACACATTTGATGGGGGATTGACTAATCATTCAGCAAGTAGCTTAACGGGTTCGCTTAATCAGGCTGCATGGTTTGCACTGTCGGATGGTATCATCACCATTGTTTTCTATGCGAACAATTCTGCGGGGATGATTGGGGCTGCTCAAGTACAAGTATTTAAGGACAGCACGGAAGAACCCCCTCCCGAGCCACCCGCGATACCGGGGTTTAACCCATATTTGCTTTTAGGCTTTATCGGGATTATTTCAGGGCTCTTAGTACGAAAACGACTCAAATCCTAACTTTTTTTCTATTTTTTTCTTTTTTTAAATAAATTGACATAAATCAAGTAATTTATTTTAAGTATTAAATTGCTTTTTGCTCTTTATAAGCTGTTAAGTTGTTTATTTATTTACATGTATCAATAATTTGATTCATTTTACCTAATCTTTACAAATCATTGGCTTATCTTTAACACTTATATATAAATATTACTAGTTTTTAATACATAAAAGTTTTTTTCGCAATTTTAGTTTATACTACTATAAGCTTTTTTAATTGTAGGAGGTTGATTGATTTAATATAAATATATATATACAAAAGCATGTAGATTTAATATAATTAAAAATTTTAATTCTTACTTATTTAAACTTTTGACCGAAAAATCCCCTAGCTCATGCCGACGCAAAAATCACTTGGATTATCCCCCAGGAGATTCTGGGTCTAGTGTTATAAAAATATCCTCTAAGAGATTGAGCTGTTCCGTTAATCCTAGACGCCTTATTAATACTCTCCGTGATTTTTTCGGCGTTAAACCAATCTTACCCTTTCCACCTTATACTTCTATTAGTATGATAAAGGCAGATGATAGTCTGAAATTAAACGCAATTTCTGACAATTCAACGAATAATCATGAAAGAAACTTTTGTTCAAAGTATCCACAGATTTATAGAAAGAATGAGATGAATATTAATCAAACATGTTCTGATATAAATCGAAGAAATCTGTGTAGATCACCGATAATAAATAATAGCAGTGATAAAGAGGATTCCCCTTTAGAATTAGTGGAGTTATTAAATCTTGATGAGGAATTAGAACAAAAAGCAGAAATATGTAAACATGAACTTGAAACTAATCCGAAAATTAATTTCTCAATATAAAAATATTAAAGATTTAGAACATCTTTCATTTCAAAAATTTTGCCTTCTTTTTGTCTCGCAATAAACTTTATTGCTTTTATAGCACCCTCAGCAAAGCAATATCTATTTATTGCGTTATGCTTGAGTTCGATATATTCACCAGAACCGGCAAATAAGATTATATGTTCTCCAACGATATCTCCAGCACGGATACAATGAATCCCTATTTCATTTTTCGCGCCTTTTTCTCTTAAACTTTTTCCTTTAGACCGTCCATATTTAGCTACCTCCTCTTTTTTACAACCGATAGTCTCACAAATAATGTCAAGTATTTTAAGAGAGGTACCACTATAATTATCTTGCTTTCTATTATGGTGAGCCTCGATTATTTCGATATCCCATTCTTTTAAGTAATTTGCCAATTTTTTGGTGATTTCAAAAAAAACATTCATTCCTGTAGCCATATTTGGTGATATAACCGCAGGGGCTTTATTAACTTTCACTAGTTTCTCAAATTCACTAAGAAATTCTTGGGATAATGCTGTTGTTCCAATGACGCACCTTAAGGCATTTTGAGCACAAATTAAACAATTATTCTCAGTCGCTTTGGCAATTGTAAAATCTACTGCGACATCAGGCTTAGTTTCGCGGATAACATTTTCCAAATCATTAATGTCACTCACTTTCACCTTTTTATTATCTTTGACTGATACAAGAGTCCCTAATTCATCACCAATATTTTCTATTCCGCAAGCAGCAACCACATCAATTTCCTCATCTTGCAGAGCTAGCTCACTTATTAATTTTCCCATAGAACCTGTCGGTCCTAAAATTAGTAACTTTATCAATTTTATCCCTTACTTTATTTTATTAAAAAGTAATTATTAAATAAGTTTTAATTTCTTTAAGACAGTTTTGATTTCCTCTTGATTTTCTTCTAATGGGGGTGTAAGAGGGAGTCGCATCCTTTTATTCATCAATCCCATTACCTCAGCAGCATATTTCACTGGTCCTGGATTAGATTCAATAAATAATACTTTAAATAGATCATATAATTCCAAATGCATATCTCTCGCGGCATCCCAATCTCCCTTATTCATCATTTGTGTGAACTTGACCATTTTATCAGGAATAATATTTGATGCAACGCTTATAACACCCTTTCCTCCAAGAGCCATGATATGGAACGTCATACCATCATCTCCGCTTAATACAATGAAATCATCAGGAACCATCTTGATAAGTTTTGTAATTTGATCAATATTTCCGCTTGCACACTTCATTCCTACGATATTATCTTTCGCTCGAGCCAATTGATTGACAGTTTTAGGCTCTAAATTTGATCCTGTACGACTGGGCACATTATATAATATTATTGGGAAGCTAACAGAATCAGCAACCGCAGAAAAATGATCAATGAGAGAATGTTGTACCGGTTTGTTATAATAGGGTACAACTAAGAGCAGACCGTCTGCCCCCGCTTTTTCAGCGTATTGGGAAAGGGAGATTGCCTCTTTCGTAGAATTACTGCCAGTACCCGCTAATATAAATGGATTTTTACCGCTTTTTTTAGCCTCATCAACCGTAATGTCAATCGCTTCATGATGTTCATTATGAGAGAGCGTCGCACTTTCACCAGTCGTTCCCATTGTTAAAATTTGGCACCCATTTTTTATTTGAAATCTGATGAACTCACGATATTTTTCCTCATCGATTGACAAATCTTCTTTTAAAGGAGTTAAAAGTGCAGTTATAACATCTTGTAATTTTTCCAATTTCTGCATTATAATACTTTAGAGAGAATGATAAATTTTTAATTAAATTATTAATGGGAAATATTCATTTATAAGGCTTATTCCTTGTCATATTATTCGCTTAATTAGTAAACAAATTCATACAATTAAGCCGAAAAATAATCTCCATAAAATTTTGGAATTAAGAAAAAAAATATAAATAAAATTCTCGATATTATCTCATCATAATATAAATCGATTTCAAGTATTTATGAAAATTGATTACTTAGATAAATTTAAAGGCACTCTCATTGGTGTCGCTATCGGTGATACCTTAGGACACCCATTTGAAGGATTACTTCGAATTAAAATTTATTCGCAATTTACAGATTTTAAAGAATTTATAAAAACTAATAAAAAGTTATTTTATACCTATACAGATGATACACAATTAACCCTTCACACTGCAGAAGCACTCATAAACGGTTCTGGATTTAACCTTGATTATTTTATCCGAGAATTTGTAAATTGGTTGGATGATCCGCCAATTGGACCGGGTTTTGGATGCATATCTTCAATTCAAAAGCTCAAATATGGAATCTCATGGGAGGAGGCAGCATCAAAATCAGGAGGAAATGGTACTGCCATGAGAGTTTCCCCCATCGGATTATATTATTGTAAAGATCCTAAAGGATTAGAACATGCCGCCATAAAATCGAGTGTAATAACACATTCTCACCCTGCTGCTTCAGCTGGAGCACTTGTCATTGCGAAAGCGATTGCATATCTAATGGATAAAGATCCTACAATAGATTTTCCTATTAATGAATTTTTTGAATATATAATCACACCATTATCACATTCTCAAGATGGCATTTGGCAGGAATTCACAGCAATTTTGAATAAAGTTAAAGACCATCTTGATATGCCTATGGAAGCGGGACTGATAAAATTCTCTCAAGCTGGCGTAAAATCACCCTTCTTTATTGAACAGTATTTAGGGAGAGCATTTGTTCATCCATACGCGATAAGTACTGTCGCGTGTGCTATCTTTATTTTTTTAAAGCATTTATCCTCATTTGAAGAATGTATTTACGAACTAGCCACTGCAGGAGGAGATAGTGATACCGTAGCAGCAATCGGGGGCTCATTAGCGGGAAATTATTTTGGTTTGAAAAACATTCCCACTGAATTAATTAATATCATAAAAGATCGCAAAAAGATAATGACTATTAGTGAGAATCTTTATGAAAAATTTAAAGATCGATACTTAAATCCTTAGTTTCCCGTCTTAACAGATTTTTTAAGCGCTTGAGAGCAGATATGACAAAAATCTTTTGGTTTTTTATCTACTTCATTTAAATTATTTGAATACTTCATTACACACTCATTTGTACAGTGATCTAACCCAAATGTATGACCTAATTCATGTGTCGCTTCCTTTAAAATTCTCAGTTCAAATAGTGCTTGATCTTCATAACTATTATAATAAGAACCGCGTAAACGATCAATCGATATTAATGCGCATGAACTTCTTAAATTTGATAGACCAAATAGATGGATCTTTCTAGTCCCTTTTATATCTGCATCAATTATCCCTATAAGCTTATTCTTTATTGTTGATTTGAAATTTTTTTCAAGTCTCTTCAGAATTAATTCCCCATCATAATGGCGTTCTGCTTCCAGATATTCATCACCTTGAATTGAATAGGCATTTGGGATTATTTCGACTTTTAATGAAAATTTTTTTAATAACCAAGATAAATTCTTTTTTAGCCTAATTAGTATAGAAGTATCCACTTCTCCAATTTTTTGAATAAAAACAACTGTTTTCATCTATAGAGTATAACCTTCGGAAAAAAATAAATTCTAGGTTTTCTATAATCTGCCAAAGCATATTTGATTTATTGTTAAATTTTAAACAGATATTAAAATAGTGATTGGCACATCTATTACTATAAGGATTAGCAAATTAAATTGCGCACTTAACTTATTGGAATTCCAAGTCGTTTTTCATAAATGTTTCCTCAAAAATAATTCAAATTCTGGCTATTCTATAAGTAGATTGAACAAAACCATTCTAACAAGAATAGAAACCAATTAAAAAAAATAAAAAAAAGGTGTTTTTAGAATTTCTTAAACATTAATTTCTTCTTATATATAACGATTAGACCAACAGAAGTTATGCAAATAATAGAAAATAACACGATTATCTCAAATCCTGATATTATTCTTTGAGTGCAACTGTTATTTTCAATGATATTACCTGTGCAACTCGTGTCCTCGTAAAAACATCCACCTTGTTCATAAGTTATGGTATTACCAGTAATAGTATTATTATTACTACCGAGTTCTAAAGAGATTCCATAAAGCTTCATATCTACACTGATTGTATTGCTCGTAATCATGTTATAACTGCTATCGCTTAAATAGATTCCTGCTTCACTCATTGTATTTCCTTGAATAAGATTATAGTTGCTATGGTGAACAAAAATTAAAGCGTCTTTAAACGTATTTGCTAAAATTGAAATATTACTACATTGATTCATCTCATTCCCATGAGATTCAAATGTATTTTCTACAAATGTAAGATTGTGGCACTTATATGTATAGACATTTCTTTGCGAATTCCATGAGACTAAATTTTGTTTAAATACTATATCTGATACCTCTTCACAAAATATTCCGTTTCCCCCATTATGTGATATCGTGTTATCAAATATAGTACTATCACTCAAATATTTAACGACGAGACCATCTTCTATATTATAATTTATTTGGTTGCAGATAACAGAATTATTTTCATATGATAAATTAATACCATAAATCTCATTTTGATTAACAATGTTGTCTATAATAGTATTGTTTTTCCCCGCCCAAATCTGAAGCCCATAATAGTTCTCATTTATAGTATTTCCTGAAATTAAGTTATTATCAGAAGTTAACTCTATTCCTTCATAATAACTGTTCAGAACGTCATTATTTGATATATTATTGTAATTTCCGTATATTATAATACCGTAATCACTATCAGTTAACACATTTTCTGAGATTTCATTATTCTCACCACCAACTCCAATACCCCAATTATTAGAATCCATTATGTTTCCTGAGATAATATTATTGGTGGAGCCTTCATTTAGTCTAATTCCCCATTCGAATGAATTCGGAATGATATTTTGATTAATTAAGTTATTATTGCTATTATTTAAAGTGATGGCATTAACCCAAACCGCATTAAATTTATTTTTTATTAAATTGGTTGAGTTACAATTATCTAAGTAGATACTATAATTCACGCGATTGAAATAGTTGTTAGCCAACTTACCATTAATACAGTTTGTTAATTTTATGCCAATCCCAAATTGGCCAACCCAATATCCAAATTCACTATTATTGATGAGGAAATGAGCATTAGAGTTCCTGATTTCTAATCCACACGTGATCGTTTGATCATGAATAGCAATATCATCTATAACATAAGGAGAGCCTTCCGTACCAGAACCACTACACCAAGGAAGTGCAACAGCCTCGGACCAAGTATAATTACCCGTAGCACCCGTGTCATCTATGATTAAGGATGTAAAATTCCAAGTTGATGATGTTTTCAAATCGGTGATGAACCCATCTTGTTCAGTTTCGTATTCCCCTGCCATATTAAGAGAAGATTTTGGAGAGTTTATCAAACAGAACGAAAGTACAACAAGATTTAATACTAAAAGACCTAAAACTATAGGTTTGAATTTGATCCTCATTTTATATCATTTGTAAAAAAAATTTTAAATTAATAAAAAAGGAGCGATTACCGTTTATAAATGAATAAGGACTATTCTTTTACATTTGACATTTTTGGCTATAAAGTTTTCTTTTTTAGCACTGATATTATCTGAATAAAATCTAAAACAAAAAAGGCAAGCCTCGATTCATCATCTTAGAGGGGATAGCCCGTTGGATTTATAGCCACTTTTATCCCGAAGTTTTTAAATACCCAGTGTAAGGTCAGCTTTAATCGAATTAATATTGAAGAAGCAACTTCTCCAATTTTTTGAAGATTTATGATACATTTCATCTTTCCATCATACTTAAAAGAAAATTATAAACAAGAAATATTCCTATCAAGATTATCAAATATCGAAAAATTTTATTATTTTCGATAATTAAAATTAGTTACTCTAAAAGATATAGTTTATGCATTGGTTTAACCTTTTACCTTTCGCTCTATAACGGGAGGGTGGTCTAGCCTGGTATGATTCTTGGTTTGGGACCAAGGGGTCGGGGGTTCGATTCCCCCCTCTCCCACTCTTAAGAGAATATTAAAGATTAATTATTTCTTGAGTGATATATATTCCAAATATTATCTTTATTCATGTTTCTAATTATTCATCTCTAAATAAAAGTAAAAATCGTAAATATTAAATATTAAATTAGTCCAATTTTTCAATAATAGATTATATAAGATTAAGACGAAATCAGGATGAAATCAAATCGAAAAACACAAATTATAATTCTAATAATTTTAGGAATTAACTTCGCCTTATCCACTTTTTTTATTAATAATCTAAGGTTTATTGCCAAAGAGCGCGATATAACTTCTAATTACAAAGATGATTTCGATCATGATTTTTTAAAAATTTCAGGTGTATCGGAAAAAATCCATATAGACGGCAATTCCGCTTGGGCTGCTTTTAAAAGTGCAGGGAATTGTACGGGAAATGGTACTTATTCCGAACCATATGTCATAGAAGACTTGGTAATAGATGGCGGGGGTTCGGGAAGGTGTATATGGATTGAAAATTCTGATGTGTTTTTTAAGGTTGAAAATTGCAGCGTTTACAATTCATATTATGGGATCAGTTTACAGTATGTTAAAAATGCCCACTTACAAAATATCAATTGCTCTTCCCACACTTTTGATGGGATCTCCTTATTTTATAGTAATAGTAATACAATTTCTGGTAACACCGCAACCGACATTGATGGTTATGGAATATTATTATCTCATAGTAGTGATAATAAAATTTCAGATAATATTCTTTATTCAAGTATACGTTTGGATGGTGTTAATAATAACGTCTCCGGAAATGTAATGAAAAAATGTGGACTACAAATATATTCCGGAAATACTGTAAATTATTATTCACAAAATATCGATACCACAAATTTAGTCAATGGAAAACCCTTATATTATTACACTAACGAAATAGATTTAGGTTCAAATAATTTTACAAATGCTGGACAGGTAATATTGGCTTCTTGCAGGAGTTCATTTATAGAAGATTTAAATCTTTCTTGCGGTGAGACGGGAATTACATTGATTAATTGTAACAATAACACAATAAAGCGAAATACGGTAAATAACAATCGCAATGATGGGATATATATATTTGGAGGAGATAATAATACCATTTCGGAAAACACCGTATATTATAACAACAATAATGGATTTTTTTTAGAGTATTGTGATTATAATTTATTCCTAGAGAATAATGTAAGTTATAATACCCTCCATGGATATTCTTGTTATCGTTTGGAAAATAGCATAATTTCTGGAAATAACATAAATCACAATAAAGAATATGGAATTAATTTTATATACTGCATTAACAACAAAATTACAGGAAACTCTCTAATTGAAAATGAAAAGTGCTTCAACGAGGATTTACTTAGTGAAGGTAATCTATATGAAAATAATGAATGTGTTAATCGTGCGCCAACTATTTCCGGATACAATCTACTCCTTCTTCTTAGCATTATATCACTTGTAACAATCATTCTAAGTAAAAAGCTCAAGAAAACTTAGAATTTAATCAAAAACTTTTACGTTTTTTTTTTATTTTTCAAAGGAATTTTCATTGAAATCAGACTCTGAATTTACCATTCTATCCCATTTCAAATTTCCCAAAAAGATTTTAGAAATAACTTAAGATGACAAGCTAAGTATACTCAAGATATAAGTGTATTTCTTATTTAATTTCGATATCATTTTCATCATTAAAAAAAATTTCCGGGATTAACTCTTGGATACTAGACATCAGAGAGAGCATCATAGCGGGGTTATCGGATGTGATTTTATAGTACGGATAAATATGTCTTACTTTCTTAGAAGCAATTTGTTTTTCGAAAAATTTCAAGAGCTGTTCTAAATCAACATCTAATGCTTTATTTCTCTGTATCCATATAACTATTGAGTATTCAGAGGTATTGTTTTTTTGTTTAATTTTGATTTTAACTAGCATTCTCAACCAAGGGTTTAATTTTTGACATTAATCTTATAATTAAGATTAATTCTAGTAAGAACTATAAAAACAAATAGAAAATTGCAGTATCTATAAAATGTCTTTACCATTTATTTTGATTCTATTTCCCTTGATGTTTATTCCAAGTATTTTATCGATTTAGGGAATAATTGACAAAAGTTAAGAAGAATATTTTAGCTTTTTTTTTAATTCTTTTATGATCTTATCAGTTTTTTTACCTTCAATCCAATATCGAATCTTTGGGGACTTCAGAATTTCTTGTATTTTAGTATTTAAGTCTTCGAATTGTTTTCGTTCTGAATCTGTTAATCGGGGAATTAGTTCCTCAATTTGCTTTTTTGCTTTCTTAAGTTTCTCTTCGATGATTGGAATGGAAAATTGTTCTTTTCCTTGAATGAGAGTTTCAATGAGGATTTTTTTAATGCTAGTGATCCATGCTTGAATCCAAGGATAATTTCCCTTTACTTTGGGGTCTTCAATTTGAATAGTTTTTCTATTCACAATAATTAAATCATCGGGGCAAGAATTAACACAAGCACCACAATAGAAGCACTCATCTTCATTGCACGCGATCTTGCCATACTTCATTACATCTTCGGCAGTTTCTGGGATATAAAATGATTCGACGGGACAAATATTCACACACGCTTTACAACCTTGAGGATCGCATTTATGGAGCATATTTTTCTTTATAATAACTTCGCCATCTATGGGTGAATCTATGGTAAAACATTTAGTGGGACATTCTTTCGATATTTTGTAATATTCCTTGATATTATTACGTTCACGAACGCTTAAACACAGGTTACAAATTTCATTATTTTTGTCTTCGATACATTTTTCCATATCAATTTTAAAGAATTTAGCTATAGAAGGATACTCTTTAAGGTTAATTTGCCCTTCAGGTTCAATATTTTCATGAAATGCGTCATTTGGGCATACTATAGCGCATAGCATGCAATAACAACATTTTTCGTGATCAATTAACAGTTTTGGGTTCGAATCGTCAATAATATTTTGTGCGATTTCAGAAATAGGTCCAAGTTCTATAGCATCGACTGGACACACAAGTTTACATAAACTGCAACCTATACATTTTTTAATGTCATAAGTAAGCTTTTTATTTACGTCTTTAAATCTCCAATTCAGAATTAATTGATCTGGTGCGATTTCTAAATCCTTTTCTATGATATCCTCCATATCTTGTGGTTTTTCTGCTTTTGAATTAGAAGTAATCTTTATCACACCTTCTACAAATTGAACACGTATCTAATTTTCATATGATTTAATTTCAAATAAGCTTAATTGTTATAAATAAGATACGAAAAAGGATTACTCTTCTATTAATTATAATAGAAATTAGTTAGTATCTATTTAAATGCTGAAAACATAACATAAAATTTATGCCTTTTTTTGTAGTTTGAATGGTGAAAATAGTATTTTTAATTTATAGTGAAATTGCTTTAATAAAATGTTGTAATAATGAGACATGAATTAATTAGAGGTGAAAAAACAATTAATTTAAAACCAAAAATAGCAATTATTGGATGTGGGAACGTTGGTACACGTTTTGCTTATGTTTTAACCATAAAAGGATTAGCGCGTCAGATCGTAATGGTTGATATTGATAGAAAACGAGTAGAGGGTGAGGTTATGGATATATCTCATGGTGCACCTTATGTATCACCAGTAAAAATCGATGCGGGTGATTATCCCGATATTAAAGATTCGGATATAGTTGTCGTTACTGCTGGAAGAAATCAGCGACCTAACGAGACAAGGATAGATTTAATTAAAGGGAATTTACACTTATATGAAAAAATTATACCTGAAATAATGGATTTTGCTCCCTCAGCTAAATTTTTAATTGTTTCAAACCCAGTCGACATTCTCTCATATGCTGCGTTTAAAATATCAGGAAAGTCTGAAAATGAAGTTTTTGGCGCAGGGACCGTATTAGACACAGCACGATTCAAATACCTTTTAGGAAAAAAGTGTAATGTCAATCCTCAAAATGTCCATGCATACATTTTGGGGGAACACGGAGATAGTGAATTTGCAGTATGGAGTAGTGCAATGATAGGTGGTATGTTAATTAAAGACTACTGCGTAATGTGCGACAATAAAGAATTTTGTAACAAGGAAGAAGAGTTAAGTCAAATATTTGAAGAAGTGAGAAATTCAGCATATGAAATTATTAAACGGAAAGGGGAAACATCGTATGGAATCGGTTTAGCTCTTGCTCAGATCATACAAGCAATTTTAAATGATGAGAATACTATATTGCCTGTTTCAACACTAATTAGGGATTTTTTAGGCATAAATAATGTATATTTAGGTTTACCTGCAATTATAAATAAATCAGGCGTATCTCAAGTGTTAAAAATTGCTCTAAACAAGAAAGAAGAAGAAAATTTTAAAAAATCTGCTCAAAAACTGAGAAATGTAATTGAGGAAGTTGGATTGGATTAATACAAAGATTTGATCATAAATTTATTTTAATCTTTACGTAATTTCACATATATTAGTAATTTATAGGTTTTAAAATTCTATTTGAAGCCATTTTAAAAATGTTTGATTGAGTGTCTTATATTTAAAAAAAAAGCATTAAAAAACAATATGAGGATTTATAAAAATTATTTAAAAATTTTTCATTCTTTTCCTAAAAGTTCTTGTACTTCTTTCTCTCCCTCTAATAATTCTTCTGCTTGCTGCTTATCATGTTTAAGTAAAAGATATTGGAATTCTCCCACATGTTCTTTTTCTTCTTTAGCTACATCTAAAAGAACCATTTTCAACTGTTTATTTTCAGTCATATTTGCCATTTGTTCATAAAGATTAATAGCATCTAGCTCAGCTAAGATGGCTGTTCTTAAAATCTGTTTATCTAAATCTTCTTTTTTTATATTTTCTAATATAATTGGTATCTTTCCTAAAGTCATTTTATATCTCTCTTATGATTAAATCTTTATCTATGAATAATTATGATAGTTTATAAAGATATTGAATTTTATTGGAAGATAAAACCGCCTCAGCATCTTCATTGTAATATTTTTATAAATTAATTCTAATTTTCTTTTTTTTTTTATAGGTTTTATTGAAAAAGATATATTATTGGATAATAATTAGATAAAAATTACAAGATTTTTATGATAAATATGAGAAAATTTAACAAATATATAAGGATGTGATGGCAATTACTTTTACTTTTTGTAATGATAATGTCAAAGAATGCATGATGCGGAACAAATTCTATAATGATATTAGAAAACATCTTGCTAAAAAAAAAATTAGAGAAGATCTTAAAGAAAAATCATTATGTGATAATTGAATAAGTAAGAATAATTAAGATATCAATAAAAAAGAGGTTCATAAGTATTATGGAAAAATTAAAAAATGTAAAAGAACTTGAGAAAATTGTTAAGGATAGGCTAACTTGGAATAATGAAATAGATGAATCTCAAATTTCAATCTTTATTAATGATGATATTGCTACCTTAAAGGGTTGTGTTTCAACTTATCTGGAAAAGATATTAGCTGAAATTGAAACGCAAATGGTACCTGGTATAAAATCGGTAATTAATAATATTGAGGTGAAATTTCTTAGTTCTTATGTAGCACTCTCGGATCAGGAGGTTAAAGATGCTATGTTTTGCCTTTTAGATGCCAATTCAGAACTACATTCTAATGACGTTAAAGTATCTACTAATAAGGGTAGAGTTCTTTTGGAGGGAATTGTAAATTCATATTGGAAACGAGATAAGATCCAAAAATTAGCTTCTCAAATATCTGGAGTTGTGTCCGTAACGAATAAAATAAAGATCATACCCGATGAGGTTATTACTGATGAAGAAATTACTAAAAATATAGTAACATCAATGAGAAATTCGGTTCATTTTGATGCAAAGAAAGTAGATCTAAGTGTTCGTAAAGGCATAGTTACCTTAAGTGGAACTCTTTCTTCAATGAGTGAATATAAAGCCGTTATCAATAATGTTAGGGATACTAAAGGCGTAATAGAGATTATAAATAATTTAAAATGGATTTTACAATATGAAACGACATAATCTATACATGAACCTTGAGAATTTTATCAATTCATAAAATGTTTAAGAAAAATAAGTTTGACTTTCACTATCGAATCCATATACATATTCGATGGATATTCCCTCCGGTTTTTGCTCTGGTGGGATGTATACCATCTTAAGGTCGGGAAGATAGGCTCCTATACCTTTTCTTGCTAAAATAACCGCAGGATGGTTGGTTTCTTTAAATATTTCTTCACTTATCCTTAAGGTTATTTCCCTACATTTTCTTTCATCGATAACGCCTAAAGAGTGGACATATTCATGCAACAGAATATGATAAGTATATGCCCATATAACTTCATAAGGTTGGGTTTCTAAAATAACCTTTAGAGGTGTTTTATTCATAACAATCTCAGTACCAGGATGGAAATGCATTCCACCGATAAAACCTTGCTGAAACATTCCCATCTCGACTAATCCTAAACTTAGACCCGCTCGATGCCTTTTATAGACCTTTCTCACGTCTCTCTTAACCTTTTCAAAGATCTCAGGCATCAGTTTCTTTAAACCATATAAATCCATGCGATACCTCTATTTTTTTAACGTAAGGGTATTAAGAAACTAAAAATTAGAAATCAAAAGACCAATCTTCATCATCTTCACGCAAGAATCCCATCAAACGAGACATATCTTCAAGCAAGTCTCTGATTGGTCCCGAACGTCCACTTTTCTCCCGTATATCCATACCAGAGAAAAAGAGATCATCAAGCAATTTATCCACATTAAACCGAGTGAAATATCGATTGGGGTTAAAAAACATGGTAAACAATACTTCTTCAGCTTGATTTATTGTCTGTTTGACACTTTTATCTTTCAGATCCCTACCTTTTAACATATCTTCAAATTTTTGACGATATTGCTCATTCATAAGCTTTTTAATCTCAAAAAGTAGCAATTTCTTTTGATGAAGATACTCCTGTCGTTTACCATCTAATTCAGTAAGTTTATCTTCAATCTTGACAATCTCATCTCCTAAAAATTTCACCTTTTTATTTGAAGATTTAATTTTAGAATAATCATTTGCACATTGAAGATCTTTTAAGATAATAGAATTATCCTTATCGTCGAAATTGGAAGAAGTATATTTTATATTATAATAATTTGGAGAAATATCTATTTTGATGGAAATATTGCTTTTTATTTGGTACTTTCCACCTCTTGCGTCATCTGAATCGATGATTTCGATAAGTCCATAATCAGATAACATCTTTAATTGATTATGAACAGCCTGTCTAGAAATTCCAAGATCAGTGGCTAATTCTGGAGCTGAATGAGGGACTTTAGTCAATTTAGCTATAATTAACCTTCGAGTAGAGTTTCCTAATAATTCTAATAATGAATCTAAACTTATGATTTGATTATTTTCATTCTCATTTTCTACTTCCATTTTTTTATCACTCCAAATTTATTGTTATTATTTTAACTATTTTTATCGAAACATGTCTTCTGCCGCTTTTAATGTCCTATCATGCACTCTCTTTGCAAGATCAGCATCTTTTAAGATTTTTTCTATCGCTTCGTCGAATTCATTTTGGGATATGAAAATTTTGCTAACCATCTCAATTTTTAGTTCTTTAATCTTTCCTTCTAACTCCTTTATTTTTTCAAAGTTGGAACCTTCTTCAGACTTTAAACGCTCTAATTGAGATTGTATTTCGACTGTTTCTTTTAGTTTTTCATTAACTAAAGGGATATTCTTTCTAATAGTTAATAAGGTTGCTTCTTCACAAATTGCTTGGATATCTGCTCCTGTATAACCTTCAAAAGCTTCAGCTAATTTATCAATAAATACATCTTCTCCGATTGGTTTATTTTTTAGATGAATATTGAAAATTTCTTTTCTTGCATTAAGATCGGGCATAGGTATTTCAATATGCCTTCCAAATCGTCCCGATCGTAATAAAGCAGCATCTAATAGCTCAGGTCGATTCGTAGCAGCAAGTAAGATCACATTTTTTAATCCTTCTAATCCGTCCATCTCAGTAAGTAATTGGGATACTACTTGTTCAGTAACCTGTGAGCCAGCAAATCTACCCCTTTCTCCAGCAATAGCATCAATTTCATCAAAAAAGATAATGCAAGGTGCGGCAGATCTCGCTTTTCGAAATGTCTCACGGACCGCTTTTTCACTTTCGCCAACCCATTTCGATAAAAACTCTGGTCCTTTTACTGAGATGAAATTTATTTCACTTTCATGCGCTAATGCTTTCGCGAGTAAAGTTTTTCCTGTACCAGGGGGTCCATATAAAAGTATTCCATTAGGTGGTTTTGAGTCTAAATGGGAATATAATTCGGGATATCTCAATGGCCATTCAATTACTTCCTTTAACTGTAAAATAGCATTCTCCAAGCCTCCAACATCCTCCCATGTCTCACTTGGCTGTTGAATTAATACTTCTCTAAGAGCAGACGGCTCTATACTAGTCAGTGCGTCAAGAAAATTCTCCATTGTAATTCGAATTTTATCTAAAATCTCTAAAGGAATAGGTTTGTCTAAATCGATCTTAGGAAGAATCTCTCTTATCGCGAGCATAGCTGCTTCTTTTGCCAGAGCTTCAACGTCTGCACCTACAAAGCCATGGGTTCTCTCCGCTATTAATCGAAGATCAACATCCTTATTTATTGGCATACCTCGTGTATGTATTAAAAGTATTTCATGTCTACCATCTGTATCAGGCACTCCGATTTCAATCTCGCGGTCGAACCTTCCAGGTCTCCTTAATGCCGGATCGATATCATTTACTCGATTGGTAGCTCCGATCACAATAACCTCTCCTCTTCCTTCAAGACCATCCATTAAAGAAAGTAATTGCGCTACAACCCGTCTTTCTACTTCTCCAGTTACTTCTCCTCTTTTTGGGGCAATTGAATCTAATTCATCAATAAATATAATCGATGGTGATTTTTCTTTTGCTTCATCAAAAATTTTTCTCAGATTCTCTTCGCTCTGTCCATAAAATTTACTCATAATTTCTGGACCACTAATTGTTATGAAATGAGCATCTGTCTCATAGGCTACTGCCCTTGCTAATAAGGTCTTACCCGTTCCAGGAGGTCCGTGAAGTAACACTCCCTTAGGAGGATCAATTCCAATTCTTTTGAATAGTTCTGGATGTCGAATAGGAAGTTCAATCATCTCACGAATTTTCTGGATCTCTTCTTCCAAACCACCAATATCTTCATATGAAACTCTTGACTTTTCCATTTCAATGAGTTCTTTATGACTTTTCTCGCTCATAATAATTTCTGTATCAACATGAATCTGAACAGCATCAACTTTAGGAGAGAAATCGACAACGATTAGATCTATACGCCCACTCCAATTATAAAAACTAATTATATCATTTTTGGTAACTACTCTGTTCTCTAAGGTTGTTGATAATTGCTGAGCATCTTTAGCTAAAACCACCTGCTTTAACCCAGCAAATGTAATTTTTTCGGCTAATTCAGCTACGATTTTTCGAATAGATACGATATCATCTACCGAAGCGCCTAAATTTCTCCTAAGAGAGGGTTCTAATCGAATTATTCCAGAATCTTTATCTTCTTGTCTGCCCGGATACAGTAAGCCTGCGGTTTTCATATTAGTTATAGGATGGGTTATCTCTATCACGTCGCCATTTCGAAGAGCTAATTCAGTGACTATGCTAGGATCAATCCGCACCCTCCCTTTTCCAGCATCCTCTTTGAAGGCATCCTTCACTCTTAGCCTTTTTTCCGAACCATCATAACTACCTGTAAATTTACTCATTCTAAATTTTCACCTTACTTCTCAAGTAAATATATTTTTATTGTTATTTAATAAATTAGCTATATAGTCCTTACTATTTGATTTATTATTCTACTTAATTTTTTATGTTATTCGATTGTAATTTATGAAACAAAATCGTAGTAACACCATTATTAACGTCCAGGCCGTAATCCCCTATTTTGACTTTAAATGGCAAATCAAATAACTTTACAAATTTTCTTAACTCATTTTCAGCAGTGATTTTCACTTTTCCTCCATCTTCTATAGAGGATATTAGTATATGTCCCTTTTCAATTCCAGGCATCTCTATGATAATTTCCACAGTATTGTCATCATAATTTATCTCAGAGAAGGGCTCTATTATGCATTCATCATCTTTATTTGTACATGGCTCCAAGAACAGCTCTTTCGCATCAATAACATTCTGCTTTTGATTTTTTGCCATCTGATTTAATTGAGGATATTTTGACAAATCAATATTTCTCAGATATTTTCGTAGTTTCTTTCTATCAATATCCCCTTCAAAACGAATTTCTGGCTTATCCATACCATCACTGAAGTGATATGATATCTTAAAACCTTTTAGGTTTTTGTCATCGGGATTAAATGGTAAGTCCATATTAGGTTCTGGCATAAATAAAAAATCAATATCAAACCTATCAGAATCTATATTCAAAAATTTCTTTATTTTTTCAATAAAATCATCATATTCATCGTCCATTATTTTCCACCAAGAAAAATTTTTTATTTTGTCAACTCTTACTTGTCAATAAATATATGAAATTTTTACTATAAAAAGATTATTATTTTAAAAAATAACAGAAATGAGCGTTAATGACTAATTTTTCTAACTTCAGAAATCACTTTTTGAGTTCGATGAAGTAATTCATAAGCAATCTGGGGGTGGAGCCAACCTCCTAAACCGCAATCGGGACCAACAAATTTCAGCCTTTCACCATACATTTCCAGCGCGGTCAGAAGGTTTTTCTTTATTGTTTCTTTGGAATCAATTAAATCCATCATACCATCATAAATTTGAAGATGTTCCCAAGAATCCCCTCTATCTAAAATTTCAGCGATAATATTATC
>CAYUTF010000029.1:28019-32266 GCA_964447495.1 uncultured archaeon | reverse complement strand
ATTGAAGAAGCTAAAAAAGTTGGAGACCGTGAAACTTGGCAATTATTTTCGAAAATCTATAGGGAGGAAGAAGAACATTTGTTAAAATTTCAGGATTACTTAGAAATCGAAAATGAACCCGATTTAGGAGACACCCCTGCATCTGAATGGCGCTCGATATTCAAACCTGAATACATTTCTATGCTAAATAAAGCGTTAGCAAGTGAAATTTCTGCAATCGTTCAGTATACCACACAGCACGAAAAAGCTGATGGCCTTGAACGATTAAGAAAAAAGAAAGCACCTTTAGAGGTTGCTACGGGAAAAAACAAAGCAAGCGTAGTATCTGCTTTATTAAAAGAGACTTTCTTGCAGGAAATGGAACATATGGAAAAAATTGCTGAAAGAATTTATGAGATCGATAAAGAAGCAATGGCAGATGTAGATCCTTTACCTGCAGTAGGCAACTCTGTTGAAGATTTTATTAACCTCGATAGAGAAGCTGAAAATTATGCGATTGTTCTATATCGAAAAATAATAGATGAGGCTACAAAATTGGGTGATATAAAAACTAAAAGAATGTTTGAGGACATCATCCAAGATGAAGAAAATCATTACTGGAACTTTGATGACTTTCTTCCTTAATTATAGAAATTAATTTTTTTTTATTTTATTCCTTCTTTTCATATGCTACTTTTATCGTTATTGAAATGGTTTCATCAAACGCTTGACCTTCCACAATACTTTTAAATGGGAGGTCTTCACTCGTGAATAGTCGGGTAAAATAGCCCAACCAATATTCAGAGAATCTCCGATCTTGTCTATGTTTAAAAAGAAGGTAAAATTCATCATTTTCTTGTGTAACATCAATTGCATAGAAGTAATTGGCAACTACCCACATTTTCTGGATAGTTTTTATTATTTCAGTGGGAGTTAGGTTCTTCAGAGGTTTTCCCGTATACCATAAAATAAGATCAAAAGCAACATTCTTTTTATATGCTTTCTCTCTCGCATCTAATGGTGCTTCTGCTGCAGCAATCAATTGATTGAAAGTTGTTTTCCCGATTAACATCATTTTCATCTCATCTCTCGCACGAACCCAGAGATCCCTATCAAGAGATTTTTGATCACCATAATATTTAATTGCTTTTTCCAAAAAGGAAACTAGACTCTCATCTTCTCGCTTATATTTTGTAATAATACCATGAATTTCTGGAGCCATTGAATGATATTCATCATACATCTTAATTGAATTCTGGATAAAGTTAGAAATAGTTACGCCCTCATCTTTATATTTATCAATGATTTCTCGTGTCTCATCAGAAACTTTTACAAAAATACTCTTTTCTTTACTTTCAGGCTCCTTAGATTCGTCTTTTTTCTCCTTATCATCAGAATCTTGATTATTTTCTTTTCCCATAAAATAAACCTCCTCTTTCCTTAAACCGTTAATAAATATCAGTTATCAATTGGGATATATATTAATATATTTATAAATGTTAAGATTATTTATAATTAGGAGTACAGACATAAAAACTTGATCACGATAATATATAAATTTCTATATGATCTTGGAATTTATCATATAGAATAATACAATCATATTATCAACTATAATTTATAAAAAACATTCAAATGTTAAAAAGAATACACTGAGTCGTATACTAATACTTGATTCTGTCATAATTTACAATTAATAAGGGCATAGATCAAATTTAGTTTCAATTATTAGTTGCTGATCTTCTGGAAGGGGATTACCAAATAGACGAACTTTACGCCCAAAAAAAGGTTCAATTCCCTTGATATCAGTAATTTGATTATTATCCAAATTAACTTCTTCTAAATTATTTAAACCTTCGAGTCCAGAAATTCTTTGGATCTTATTATCATCAAGATATAATGTAATCAATTCACGTAATTTGCTAATTCCAGAAATTTTTTTAATTTGATTTCCACTTAAACATAATTGATTTAATTCATCTTGTTTCTCTAAGCCAGTAATTTTCTTAATTTGATTGAAGGATAAATCTAATCGCTTCAGGTTATGTAAATAATTTAACCGTTCTATTTTAGCTATAAGGTTACCTGAAAGATCTAAATCATATATTTTAGACAAAGAATCCAATCCTTCTATCTTCTCGATCTTATTGGAGTTTAGACTTAATGTCTTCAGATTAGTTAAATTCTCTAAATTTTCAATCTTGCTTATATTATTATATGATAAATCTAAGTCTGCTAGATTGATTAGATTGTCAAGGCCCTCTATCGTAAATATTTTGTTATCACTAAGAGTTAAGCAGCCTAAGTCAAATAAATTTCTCAACCCTTTAATTTCATGGATTTTATTACGTGAAAGGTATAACGTTCTTAAGTTAAAAAGACTCTCCAAACACGTGATATCCGAGATTTTATTATCATTAAGGTTTAACGCATTAAGGTCTTGAAGATCAGTCAATCCCTTAATGTCATCCATATCCTCAATTCCCATATTTTGAAGTTCTAAGCTGACTATGGGAGGCTCATCTTTAACATATACATAGTTTGTCTTATCAACTTTAATTTCTTTTCCTTTGTATCTCACGCTCATAATAATTTATTAATATTTGTAAAATATAAATCTATACAGAATACACTATTTTTAAATTAAATAGTTTAATTTTTGTTTAAATAGAATTAAAGAAATCAATTATTGATGAATAAGTTAATTAATATAATTTTAAAATTTAAGAGACAAAGACTGTCTCGTCAAATTTCTATATGATCTAGGAATTTATCATAGAAAATGATACAATCATATTATCAACTATAATTTATAAAAAACATTCAAATGTTAAAAAGAGTATTTTGAGTAGTACACAAATAAAAATTAGAAAGATTACTAGATTATAATTTCCTTATTATATAATTATAGAACAATACTGAACAATACTGACAATTAAATATTAAAATTATTGTGTGTGTTTTCTTTAAAAATAAATTATATATATTATATATTTTTATATATATATCCTAAAACTATTCTATATATCCTAAAATTGCCCTTATTTTAATAATTTACATAATAAGGTAACATTTAAATATCCCAATATATATGATTATATTGAAAAGCTATAAAAATATAAATAAATATATGAAAATATAAAATTGAAAAGATGGCTCATAGAAATTCAGGTGTAGGATGTTTGGTAGGAGTAGTACTCCTTGGAATATTTATGATGTTTTATAATAATTTAGGATTTTTTTACTATCCGTTTAGTCCGATGTTTATAACGATGATTGCGGGGATTGTGATCATAGTTGTTATGATTTCTGCGATCAGTTCTAAGGCTTCTCATAAAGGAAATAATAATAATCATATCATTAATAATATCCCGATTAATTATGATCATACTTTTAAAAATCCATATATAATTGCAAATGCTCAGAAAACAATTCCCGTAGTTATAGAACAAAAATCTGAATCATTAGAAAAGAGTCCAACGATTGCTCAATATTGTCAATTCTGTGGCGTAAAGAGAGAGAGGGATTCAATTTTTTGTCACAATTGTGGTACTAGATTATAATTAATGAGGGAATAGAAAAAGAAATGAATAGGTTTTATAAAGGTAATAAAAGGCATTTACGGGTTTATGTACATTTCGATGCCAACAGTAATTACGAGGAGAGGGCGGAGATTAATGTTGATGGCGACTTCAGTGTAGCAGATATGGAGGCAGGGGGTGTAATATGAAGATGTTAAACACCCCCGCTCCAATATTTCAAACAAATTTTAAAATAAATATTAAAAATAGTAAAATATGAGGTGGTAAAAAATGATTATGTGTGAAAGTGTGCCTGAAAAGGAAAAAAAGGTTGTGTACTTTCATGGAAAAGATGTAAGAGATAAAAGGTTCCAAAAAAAGATAAATAAGAAAGCATCATTGGGTTATGCGATTCTTATGAATGCCGTCTTAATAGTTGGGGTTATCATGATGTTATTTATAATAACTCTTTTAGCAGGATGATATAAAATTAAAATTTAAAATAATTTGCACTTTCAATTTGTTTGGGCAACATTTAAATAACGTAATTGAGAAAAAGTAATGAGGGGAAATAATAAAGATGGATGGTTATGATATCTTTTTTAGTATTTGTTTGGGTCTATTTATTGGAGGGTTGATTCTTTCTATCGTTTCTTTCATACTAGCCGAAACGTCTGTTCAAGATCAAGGTACAGATCACATTGACCACGTAGATCATATCGATCATGTGGATCATCCGGATTATTT
>CAYUTF010000029.1:0-27919 GCA_964447495.1 uncultured archaeon | reverse complement strand
CAGATCACATTGACCACGTAGATCATATCGATCATGTGGATCATCCGGATTATTTTGATCATGTTGACCATATAGACCATGTCGACCATATCGATCACGTAGACCATCCGGATTATTTTGATCATGTTGACCATATAGATCATGTCGACCATATCGATCACGTAGACCATCCGGATTATTTTGATCATGTAGATCATCCTGATCACATAGATCATTTTGATCATGTAGGCAACATGGATCATGTAGATCATGATCATGCAGAACAATTTCAAGTAGATTCACAGGTTCAAGAGAGTAGTACACCAGCACCATTTATGCTTTTACTATCATCCGCGCTTTTAGTTTTTGGGATTTCAGGAATAACATCATATTATATTATTATTGAATTCTTAAAATTTTTAATGTTTATTATTGCGCCTGTCGCAAGTATCTTAACTACCAAACTTATTTCAACAATTTGGAAGAAAATCGCGATTTCAAAGCATTATTCAATAGCTTCAACTGAAAATTTATTGGGAAAGGAGGGGGAAGTAATTCTTAAGATTGATGATTATGGTGGAGTCATTAAAATCCCATCTAATAATCCAATGAAATATGAGAAGCTACATGTAATGCCTCTTGAACTAGGAGATGTTTTTGAAAAGGAGGAAAAAGTGGTAATTGTTGGTGTAAGAAATAAACATCTAATAGTCGATAAAATAAGCCACCAATCCAAAAAAAAATATTAAAAATTTAAATAAAAAATAAAAAAAAATATTAAAAAATAAAAAAAAATATTAAAAAATAAAAAAAATAAAAAAAAAAAGGAGGAAATGAAAAGAAATGATATTTCAAGATATTAATTTTCCTTTAGTTGGCGTAATCGTGAGTATCGTTGTAATCAGTTTTCTATTTATCATATTTATGGCTACACGATATAGGAAGTTCAGAACCAACCAGTTTGTAATTCATTTAAGAAACGGTAAAGTAAAATCTGCTGGATTAGGTGGAAGAATCTGGTTATTACCATTGATTGACGAATATATAGTAATTCCTACTACGAGTATCCAAACTATTCTAGAAGCTCATGAACAAGTAGTATCTATGGAATACCAAAATATATCTATAGTAGGAATGTTAATATGGAAAGTTGTTGACCCTGAAAAAGCATTTAGCGCGGTATCTTGGGTGCCACGAGATGATCATTATGTCGAGAAAATTTTAAAAAACGCCGCAGAAGCTATAATTAGAACTACTTGTGCTAATATGCCTCTTGAAAAAATAATTAGAGAACGTCGTGAAATTATTGAGCATGTAAGTAAAGAAATACATGAACTAACGGCAGATTGGGGAATAGTAATTGAATCTATAGAAATAAGGGAAGTTAACATACTAGAGCCTGAATTAAAGAAGAATATGGAAGCAACAAAGCAAGCAATTGAATATCGAAAAGCTCGAATTGCTAAAGCCGATGCAGAAAGAGAATCAAGAATACGAGAATTAGAAGTACAGAATGAAGTTGGGACACAAGAACAACTAGTTCAAAGAGATATTGAAATACGGAGAAAGGAAAAGGAAATTGCAATTGCTGAACAAGAGAGAGAAAGAAAAAAAATTGAAGCTGATGGAGACCGTCAAAAGAAAGTAATTGAAGCTGAAGCAGATGCTGCCCAAATTAAAAAGAGATTAATTGCTCAAGCAGAAGGTGAATCCGAAAGTATTAGGCAACAGATGCTAGCCCAAGCTGAAGGATTCGAAAAACAGGTTGAGGCAATGAGTTCTGCTGATCAACGATTTTTAGCAGTCCAATTAACGAATATCTTACCTGAGATATTTAAAAACATCAATCCCGATAAAATGTTTATTATGGGAAATGGTGATGAAGCTTTCAGCGCATTATCAAGAGCAATAATTCCGTTTTTACAAATACTTCCAGAATATTCCGATAAGATTAAGAACTTTCTTGGAAATGGAGAGAAAGAAAAGTCAAAAGTTCAGGAGATAATTTCAAGTTTCGCTAAAAAATAAAAATTTTTTTATAAATTTATTTATTTTTTTGTTGGTTAAATAATTAAATTTGAATTGAGTTATTGTAAAACTCATTTATTGGTGTGTTAAGATTGGCAGATAAAATAATGGAAAAATTAATCGATGGAAATAATCGATATCAGTGGAAAATTATACAGGAGCAAGAATTTATTGAAATTAAGGGAAAAATTCCTAAATTTCCTGTTTTAATATTAACTTGCATGGACTCAAGAATTGATGTTTATCGAATTTTCCAGCTTAATCCTGGAGATATTTTCGTATTAAGGAATGGTGGAAACCAAATCTCAGAGGACATGCTTCGATCACTCTTAGTTGCGATTTACGAATACGGAGTTCAATATATTATTATTCTTGGTCATTTGGATTGTGGAATGAAAAAAATTCATTTTAATGAATTAAGGAACATAATTCCAATTGAATTTTTACGAGAGCTTGGAAAAAGTAGCGTTGATCTTCGATTTTCATTACAGAAGTTTTTTAAAGCCATTTCTGACGAGATATTAAATATTAAAAATCAAGTAAGCCGATTAAAAGCCAATAAAGGAATTCCTAATAATGTCAAAATAATTGGAATGCTTTATGATCCTGATACAGGTTGGGTTTTTAAAGAAGAGGAATTTAATCATTATCAATCTTACGAGAATTTTATGCATAATTATAAAGATTTAATACGTAGAAAACAGTTAAACCATATTGACTTTCTAGAAACAATTGAAAGTGAAATAGTTGGACCAAAACGCATTGAGACAGAAGTAGAAACATTAAAATTAAATAAAGCAAAAATAGGTGAAAGAAATGTTGAATCTAAGAAGCATGAAGGAGAAGTAAAAGAACAAGAAGGGAGTTTTTATGTTGAAGCAAAAAAAATTTTGGAAAATAAGATGGAGGAGCTTAACCTTCCAGACCTTGAGAAATATATGAAAATGCCACTAAAAATGCAAACACCTAAAATCTATGTTCCAAAGATTAAGGTTTATGTTCCTTCCATTCATAAACCTAAAAAGCATAGTGGAACAAATCAAAAATAATTTAGTTTCTATTTTTTCACAATTTTCTCAATCTTTTCAGCAAATTTAATTAAATTCTTTTTAGTAAAGTCATTTTAAGAGTGAAAGCTCCTAATGTAAATCTTTTAAATGTGGGATTCAAAGTAACATTTATGACTAAAAAAGTGTTAATGCTAGTTGGCGATTTTGTTGACGATTATGAATTAATGGTACCCATCAGCACATTAACTATGTTTGGAGCTCAAATCCACGCAATTTGCCCAGGAAAAAAGAGAGGCGATTATATAAAGACGGTTGCCCATTATATTTCAGAGCCAGATATGCAACTCGCGATGGAGGGAAAAATGGTAACGTATTCAGAAACGCTCGCACATCCATATAGAATTAATCACGAATTTGATTGGGAAGATATTGAAAAAGAATTGCAGAAATATGATGGTTTATTGATCCCTGGGGGAAGAGCACCTGAATACTTAGCTTCGGTTCCAGATGTACAACAAATAGTTACTCACTTTATCAAAACGAATAAGCCAATCGGAGCTATATGTCATGGCCCTCACATATTAACGCATACAGATGCGAATCTTTCTGATGTTCATTATCTCAAGGGAAAAAAGATGGTAGCATATCCATCAGCAATACTTGAAGCTAAATTACTTGGAGCAATAATAGAGGATGAATTTCCTCCAGATGTCGCCATTACAGATGGTAATTTAGTAACCGCTCCTTCGTGGCTTGGCTTACCCGAGTTTATGAAACATTTCTTAAAACTGCTTAAGTTAACTTCTCTCCCAGAATAAGTTCATAAGTGAAAGAGAATTAGCCATGTAAAGAATGAGATTACTATTCAAGAACATTTATTTATATTGATGTTTAAAAAATTGCATATCTACAATAATATTTTGTTTCCCTTTTTCTTTATTTATCATTTTGTTCCCACTTAGTGCCCCTTTCGACTGATTTAGAAAAATAAAGATATATTTAAGTTTTTAATAAACTCGTTTTTTCAATCAATTCTTCCGTTGAGAAAACAATAATTTTTTTTTGACCTTGTTTTAGTTGTTTATCATTGGACCAGATATTGGCTTTAAGAGCGATTGCAAGAGCTAAATATAATGGATCTTTGGGATCAGGAGAGATTTTTATAACTTTATCCATAAATGGAGTTATTTCTTCTTTCGGAACAATAGTGATTTGTTCTTTTAATAATGCGAAAAAATGCCTGAAATCTTCAGGGGAGCGGTACATTTTTTGTAGAATAAGTGCTTCATATTTAGAGAATTCTTCAAAGAGAAACTCAGGAGCAAAGAGATGCAGCTTATCGCTAATTAAAAGTTCAGCAGTCAGACCTTCCTTTATTAAAGCCGCAAAAAGAATATTTGCATCAAGTACTAATTTCAACGTTATTCCTGTGTGTAATGCTTAATTAATTTTTCACTTATTTCTTTTCCAAGAGTTAATGCATCTTGAGGTGTGATTTCGCTGTCCATTCGAAAACCTTTTAAGAAATTCAATTGTACAATCTTTTGCTTAATCGAATCTCTTGCGACTTCTGACCAATTAATCTCAGGAAACGCCTCCATTTCCTTTTTTAATTCATTTGGGATGGATAATGTAAGATTTGCCATTCTCTTCATTCCAATTTTTTTTTCTTATTATGTGAATATATGTGAATACACATATTTATTTTTTCTTACAAGAGGATGAATTATCAGTTGAGGCTCATTTTTTAGTACTATAAAAGTTGAAAGTTCAAAGCATCCATCCATATTTATATGCCTACCTTCACCATTCTTGAAAGAAGCGGTTAAAAAAAATCAATTATTTCTTATTCTAAAATTATATAAACTTGTTTAGAATATTTTTAAATTAAACATCTAATGAATGAAAACTTATGATTGAATACATCTTTCTTGCATTATTCTTTATTTTTGTTATAATTGAAGTCTTTGGCGAATATAAGGATAATGATAAACTCATCAATATTTTTAAACCCCTCTTAATGCCGATGCTGATACTTTTTTATATTTTTGGAGTAGTTGAGACTACAACTTTAATTACTAATGTTGATTGGTTAATCGTGGTTGCGTTAATTGGTGGTTGTGCAGGAGATATCTTTTTAATGCTAAAGAATGAAGAGAAATGGTTTTTATATGGAATGGTTGCATTTTTAATTAACCAAGTTTTCTATATTCTGTCGTTCTTTTTCTCCATAAAAGACTACACGACATTTAATCCATGGGGTTTGTTTTTATTAGGGCCAGCAATCTTAATTCTAATTTTTACGGTGCCCCGATTCCTAAACAAAAGCGGAGATATGAAAATTGCTGTATTAGTTTATATGGCAGCTATATTGTTAATGCATATAGCGGCTTTAGTGCGATTATCGACAATTCAAGGATTGGCATCAATTCTGATATATATTGGTTCTATATCTTTTATATTCTCAGACTCTTCAATAGCAGTAAATAAATGGGCGGGGGAATTTACCAACGCACGATTCATCATTATGAGCACTTATGTAATGGCGCAATTCTACATTACTTTAGGTGCTTTATTTACAGCTTTGGTATAACTAAAAATCTTATCTCTTTTTTTTTATTTTTAGTAAGATAAGATTATGAGACAAAACTGCTAAAAATGACTTCAATATTAGATTAAGATAGTAGTACAAAAATTTTTAATGTAGAAACCATTAATACCAATCACATAATCTATTGGTAAAACTGAAAGCAAATCATCAGAAACAACCAATAGTAGCCCTAGTTGCTTAGCTGGTAGAAAAAATATATAAAATGATGCTTTTACCGTAAGCGTTGCCTTGGTAAGGCAAAGGTCGGGGGTTCAAAAAAAAAAGAGATTTACTCTTAGTTGAAAATCCCCCCTGGGGCTCCATTTGAAACCATGCCGGTGTGGCTTAGTTGGTTATAAAGCAGCAATTAGGTTGCTTAACTTCAGCACCAGACTCATAATCCTTCTAGAGAAATGGGTCAGACGGATGTAATCTGGAGGTCGTGGGCTCATATCCCACCACCGGCATTTACATTCATTCTTCTTATGGCTAAATTTTAAGGCCAATTCCATTATTATGATTATTATTACTCTCTCACAAAAAAGTAAATATTTATATAAAATACCACCATTATTAAAGATTGGTTCAAATCCAATTTCGATTTTAACTCAAAGAGAGGTATATAAAATGGTATTGATAGTATCGACTTCTAGCTTTCCTCTATCGAAAGCAAAAGCAGTCGCAAAAAAATATATAGAAATCAGTAAGAAATTTCCGATGGATAGGTCTTTAGAAAAATCGATTTTACGATTAGCGACAAGAGTATATAAAGATCGAATAGAAACGATTAGTATTACTGAAGTGAAAGAGGGTAAATACGAGGAATTGATGAAAAGAATTATAGCACAGAATTTGCTCTATGAAGATATTGAAGGAATGAAGTTTAAATCGGATACCTATTTTTCGGGAGTCGAAGCCTTACCAATGGTTGGTCTTCAGATGCCCGAATAAAATATCGAATAAAATAGATAAATTCTCTTTTTTTTATTTTTAATATTTCCCATTTGAATATAGGAGATTAAGGGGTAATTAAGGAATCATTAAGAATTTCAATTTGGAAGATTTTCGCATCGTTCCATGTTTCACAGGTTCGATAAATTCCCCAAAGATAATTGCCATCCCATGACATTCCTATACATCCCCCAGCCACATCATAGATTCTCCCTACAATTTCACCCTCTTTCGTCCACGCAATGAGCATGTTACCCGCACTGGACCAGAAATGAGTGCCGTTCCAGGTGAATGGACAATATAGATCAATCCCACTTAAGTTGATGGTTCTATGTATCGTCCCATTTTTGTACAATTCAAACAGTTTTGTACCCCCTCTATTAGAAATGTAAAGATAAGTTCCATCGGTTGCTACGCCTTGGCGACCTCCAGTTTCATATTCAGGAATAGGAAAAGAATCATAGATGGTTACTGCAGTAGCATTAACCTTAAACTTAACAATATTTAAGAGAGAATGATCATGCGCCCAAAAGTATTCCCCATCATAACACATTCCTCTTGGCCCAAATACCTGTGAAGTATCAACTGAATATTCAGTATAATTTGACAAGATGGGATCGATTTTCAATAATTTTCCTGTTTCGAGTTTCCAAATATAGCCATTAGCGTACTCTAATGCCCAACCAAATCCTAATCCCGCACCTATTCTCCTTGCTACACTTCTTGTTTCATCCAGAGAAGCATAGACATACATAAATAGATCCCCTGGATCACCTGGTGTGTAACCCAAAATACTGTGTTTAACATCTTCAAAGCCCAGTTCAGGTATGGGAATGAATCCTTCACCGAAGTCATTGTTTTCACAAATAAGTGTGCTGGAATTTTGGAGCAATTTAATAGCAGTATTATTATCGAATCCATCAAATCTGTTTCCTATAACTGTAGCATTTGCTATTCCGGCAATTTGTACCGCAGTTAGATAGGTATTATTATAATTGTAAAAATAATTGCCCTCAAGTGTGACGTTCGAGTCGAATACTATGAAGGGTACATGCCCCCCAGCAAAGATATTATTTCTAATTTCGACATCATAATTATATTGCTCAAGTGCTATTTCATGATAACCGTTTTGATATAGGAGGTTATATTCAATTACAGGTTTAGACCGTTCCATATAGATTCCCTCACTATTTATCCACCGTATAATTGAATGAGAAATTTTTACTTTTGAATCGAATTGAGCAATTCCCATATTGGCATATTCTACGATCACATAGTTAAATATTGAAGTATTCGTTCTATACAATTCAATTCCCCCCCAATCACCATTGATTGGCTCATCAGCATCGGATGTAAACCAAATCTGTTTTGTTGAAGTACCATTTGCTATAATTGTCCCTTCAACCACAGCAAACCCTATATATTGTAATGATTTGTAATCGCGACATGGTTTGAAATAAATTTGTGTTCCCGGTAGAATTGTTAATGTAACCCCTTTTGGAACTAAAATACTCTGATTTACAAATATCACACCAGACCATGTTTCATCTTGAGAAATAGTGCCTCCCTTGAAAACGGGGTTAACACTCTGGTCTTCATTCGCCGGAAGTAATAGAAAATAAACCAAAATGGAAGTGCTTATTATGCTAACTGATAAGATTATGGCAATTAATATTTTTTTTTTAATATGCACCCTATTCCCCTTTTTTCCTTTTTGGACTTCAATATATCATTTTTTTAGTAGATTAATCTAGATAAGACTATTTGGGTGTTTTTGTTTCAATTTTTGATTTTAAAATATAAAATACTATGAGACCCCCCAAAATAATAAGACCATTTATAAGAAGCGTTATCCAGTCAAAAGTGAATAAAAGTCCAATGCAAACTATGACTCCTAATAATCCTATGATAGGAATAAACCCTATATTTGGTTTAAGTTTAAATGGACGATTAGCTTCAGGGTTATTCCTTCTTAATACTATTAAACTAAGATTAACAAGAATAAAATTGATTAATACACCAAAAACCGTTGCGTGGGCTACAATATCAATATCTCCGAGAAATAGCATTGCAATAACAATTATCATCGCTATAAACACAGAAATCGTAGGGGTTTTATGTTTTTTAGATATTTTACTCAAAGACTCAGGTAAAGCTTTATCTCTCGCCATTCCATACATCATTCGAGAGGTGACAATTAACATTATTAACACGGTGTTGGCAGTAGCGAAAAGAGCGATAAAAGATATAATGAATCCTCCAATAGGTCCTATAGCCGCAACAGCAACAGTTGTTAAGGGTTCTTGCGAACCCGCGATTGTAGAATATGGTACGATGCTTACAACAGAGATTGCGGTTAAGCAATATAAAACGGTAGTTATTGCTAATGAGTAAATAATTGCTTTAGGTAGATTTTTTTCAGGATTCTTAACTTCTTCTGCAATATTCGCAATATCTTCAAATCCAATATATGCGAAAAAGATTAGCGCTACTGAAGAAAAAATAGCAAAAGGAGCAGTTGTAAGGGGTAATTGAAAGTAGTCTACGGTTCCAAAATATGGGATTCCAATAATAATAATGAAGATTAACCCTGCTGCTTCAGTTAATGTAAAAATAATATTCGTCCAAGTTGATGTTTTTATTCCAATATAATTAATAAGGCTTAGACCTATGACTAAGGTGATTGCAAGGGGTATTACTAAAAAGATCGAAGGAATTCCAATTAAAGCTGCTAGATAACCCGCAAAGCCGAGTGCCACTGTTGTTGCTGAAAATAATCCCGAAAATATTATAATCCAACCTAATATAAATGATAATATTCGTACTTTAAAAGCCTTCTCAGTATACACAAACTCAGCAGCACTCTTTGGATACATCGCAGACAACTCTGCGTATGATAAACCTGTTAATGCCCCTGTAACAGCTGCTAGCATAAAAGAGAGCCATGATATATTTCCTGTCACCCCTACAACTTGACCTATTAGAGCATATATACCTGCTCCTAAGATGTTGCCCACACCATACATAGTAAGAGCGAATAAAGATACCTTTCGTTTTAAATGGGGCTTTTTCTCTTCAATTTCATTCATTAATATCCCATAAAAGAATAATTTTTTGAGTAGATGTAATATAGATTAGTATTAAAGGTTTATAATGCTTTTTACGAATATATTTCACGGTTGTCATACTTTTTCCAAGTAGTTTCAAACCAACCAAAATTACGTGGAATTTTCCTTCTTTTCACCCATTCTACTTTAATCATATTTTTCTCATATTTAATAGTCTGAATTTCATCCGAAAAGTCCAAGTCGTTCGTAATATAATTGAAATGGTTTAAATTATAAGGGAGATCATTGTAAACCTCATTAAAAACGTCATTAACAAAATCACGTAATATAAGATATGAACCCCTGCTACCTCCGCTTAGCTCATGATAATTAAAAATTGCTCTGAAAATACACCATTGAGTAATTAGTGCATCTTTCAAACGGAAGAAATTAATAATGTCAATGTTTTTCTCAATAAGTAAAATATCTGAAAGATTTATTAGCTCTTGTTGAATATTTTGGATTTCATTTTCAAGTCCTTCCATCTTTCGTATAATAGTACCATAATTTGAGGTTCTATATTTAATTGTATTTAAAATAGTATCAAAAGATTTGAGATTTATAGCGGACTTATTTACATTTCCAATTAATTTCTCAAATATCTCAATATAATTAATAAGGTCATTCCGAATTAACTTTAGAAATGCCTCATGGGTCATTCCAAGTTTCTGAGAATATCTATTAGCGATTTTCTGAGCTGCTCTTAATCCTCCTACTTGACCTGAGTTGAGAGCAGAACCGCCTGGTCTATGAATCCCGTGGCTTCCATTCACTTCACCTATAGCGAATAGCCTCTTTACACTCGATTCCCACCATATATCACCAGAAACACCTCCATTAAGATGTTGATTACAAAGAGCAATTTCTAAAGGTTCTTTAGCAATATCAATTCCATTTTCTCGATAAAGAGCGTAAGCCTTTTCATTCATCTTTCTCAATCGTATAATTGGTATAGCTCCTTTCGCTTCTGACTTTTCAAGATATTCATTCACTAAAGGATGTAAGTTGGCTTCTTGATATCCTTCAGGATTTTTAGTGTAATCTAAAAGAACTTTTCGATTTAATTGTTCAGTTTCGTAATATACCGCAAGATCAATTAATGAGGATCCATTATCCACTATTCTTTCTGAACTAAATGGCCATTCATAGCCTTTCAAGAAGATGGCTTTAGATAATGCATTGAAATCGGGAAAATATTGATTGAGAAATTCATATTCGTTTCCCTCACTATCAATTGAATAGTAGCGAGGTATTACTTGTTGGTAGGAACCTGATACATTCCATCGGAATTTTATTGATGCTATTCCAAACTGAGATTCAGTAAGATTTTGCAAGACACATCCCGCTTCAATTGCTAGAGATGTGGAGCCAAACTGGGATTCAGGATAAACAGTATTCTTATAAATCATAGCTGGTCCCCCAGTTGCAAGTATGACATTATTAGATTTGAAAAGGGTAAATGAACCCAGAATAGTTTCTATATCTTTAGCATTAGTTAATGAATCAACATTGATACATAATACTCCCAAAACGTAAGGTATTAATTCGTAATGGTTCACTAAAATTTTTATCCCATAAAGTTTATCGAAAATTTTGATCTCTCTTCTTCTAACCTCAGCTAAAAGGCATTTCCCCATCTCTCTGGAAGTGAATGGACCAATGGATGTTGCTCGTTGTCTTGGATCGTTATCTGTTTTATATCCTACAAAACCTCCATACCTATCATGTGGAAACTTAACTCCTAAATTAACTAAATGAAAAAACTCCCTTATTGAGTTTGTCGCTTCAACTAAGGCAATATCTCCATGCATAGCACCTCCCTTGAAAAGATCCACTGCCATTTCATATGGGGAGTCTCGTTCATCCCCAATTATAGATAATTTATAATATGTTTGTTTATCTGATCCTGCGTTAAACGATGTTCCTCCGCCTAATCGCTCGGTAATTATTGCAATATCGGAAGTTGATATCCCCTCTTCGCTTAAATGAATTGCCGCATTTAACCCCGCTGCTCCAGAGCCAATAATTACCGTATTGTATTCTTGTATTTTTAGATTTTTAAAAAAATTATCAATTTTATTCTTATTCATTAAGATCCCTTCCTAAAGACGATGTAAGTGGAAACCCCCGTCAATATCGATAACAGTTCCCGTCGAGAAAGGAAGCAGCCCGTTAACTATCGCAATAATAGGTTTCGCGATATCAAGAGGTTTTCCCCATCTATTTATGGGAGTAAAACCTCCCTCTATTAATTTATCATATTTTAGATGGACTTTTTCAGTCATTGCTGTCTCAATTATACCTGGAGAAATTTCAAAAACGGGAATTCCATATTCAGCTAACCTATCAGCGTATAATTTGGTCATCATATGTATCCCTGCCTTGGAGATACAATACTCTCCCCTATTCGTTGATGAGGTGTATCTATTGATTGATGAAATATTAATGATATAAGGCGAGTATTCATCATTTAGACTAGTCTTTAATTCAATCATCCAATTTGAAAAAATCTGGGAAAGAAAAAATGGTCCTTTAAGATTAACAGCAAGAACCCGATCATAAGATTCTTCAGAAGCTTTCAAAATATCTTGTCGAACTTTAGGGGCAACTCCAGCATTATTAACTAAAACATCGATCCTTCCAAATTTGTTCTTTGTTTTTTCCAATAATTTTTGACGATCTGCTTTTTTACTTATATCAGCTTGAATATATAGAAATCTCTCATCCAAATTATTGCCATAAATTTCTTTTAGAGTATTAAAGTAATCTTGTGGTAAATTTTGGGTGGACGCGCCATTTACTATTACAGAAAAGTCTATCTTTGCTAATTCTAAGATTGCAGCTTTCCCTATTCCTTGAGTACTTCCCGTTACCAACACGACTCGATGTTCATGCATAGTCATAAATTAATTTCTTTATTTATTGTAATAACATTATCATTCTGACCTAAAATGTTTTTTAGTTCACCTTCTTAAATAATATTAATATGGAAGATTTTAATTCAAAAGGAATAACTTCAGAAGAGATGGCTATATTAGACAATAATTCGGAATGGCTTGGAATTCCAAAAAGTCATTTAATGGAATGTGCAGGATATTCATTTACATCAGAACTCATTTCAAAAGGATTTGTCAAACAAAATTTCAAAATTGCCATCTTTTGTGGAACTGGTAATAATGGGGGGGATGGTTTTGTCATTGCAAGACATCTATCCGCATATGGATTTCAGATTCTCGTTATCTTAGTTGGAAGTCCGGATAAGATACGAACTCCAGAAGCACAACTTAATTGGGATATTATCCATAATAATTTGAATTACTCAATTCTAACTGAGGTTATTACTGATTCCAGTGAATTGCCTAATATTAAATTAATTCTCGAGAATGATGATAGCTACAATTTGATCATAGATGGGTTATTAGGGACTGGGATAAAGGGACAAATTCGGGAGCCAATCTCATCTACTATTGACTTAATAAATGATCTAAAAGAAGTGTGGCCTGATCGATTAAAAATTGTCTCAATTGATGTTCCTTCAGGTTTTGATCCAAATACGGGGAGAGTCTCGCATAAAACAATAATATCTGATTTAGTTATAACGTTCCATCGCCAAAAGAAAGGAATGGAAAAAAAAAGTAAATATATCAAAGAGATAGTCGTTACATCCATAGGAATACCACAAGAAGCGCATCTATTTGTCGGAAAGGGTGATTTACTCCCGTGCTTAAAAGTTAGGAAAATTGATAATCATAAAGGACAATTTGGGAGACTTTTAGTAATCGGAGGATCTAAAAATTACTCAGGAGCTCCAGCATATTCTTCCCTTACAGGGATCAACTTTGGATGTGATTTGGTTATTACATATACTCCAGATGTCATTGGAAATGTATTGCGGAGTTACTCTCCAAACATGATTGTAAGAACAAGTGCGGGAGATTGGTTAAATTTAGATGCTGAATCAGAAATATTAGAGTTAACTGAATGGGCTAATACTGTGGTTATTGGTCCGGGGATGGGAACGAATAAAGAAACGGAAAAATTATTTCTTGATTTACTAAGTAATTGGAAAAATAAAGAAAAATCCCTGGTTATTGATGCTGATGGATTAAAACTTATCAAAAATCATTTTGATTTAATAAAAGGTAAGAATGTGATACTAACTCCCCATCATGGAGAATTTAAGATCATGACAGATATCGATCTACCAGATTATTCTAAAATTCAAGAAACAGGTAAAATCGTGCATGAAGTAGCAAAGAAATTATCGCTTACTCTTCTTGTGAAAGGACCATATGATTATATAAGCAACGGGAAATATTTGAAGATTAACAAGACAGGTTGTCCTGAAATGTCAATAGGAGGAACAGGTGATGTTCTAGCGGGGTTGTGTGGTTGCTTTTTAACGATAGGTAATAATCCATTTCAATCTGCATGCTCTGCTGCCTTCTTAAATGGATATATTGGAGAATACTGCAAAGAAAATCTTGGACTTCGCTTTACAGCACTTGATATGATTCAAAATATCAATAACAGCCTTTTAGAGCTAAAAAATTATTAAAGTTTCTTTTTGAATATTAAATTTATTCACCATACTAGAACTAATTAGAACAAATTATTTTTCTAGATAAAAATTTATTAATTTCGAACTTATTATATTAGTATAAAATTATCTTCATTATTATTACTGAGAAAATTAAAGGTTGAGGACATAAATGGGAAATCAAGTTTTTCTTATTAATCCAGATGGAACGACCACAGAAGTGTTTTCAGAAGGTTCTATTAAAGATGTATTAAAAAGTGATGAATGCTATGTACTCGTCGCTGATGAGTTAAGAAAGGTTTTTCTTTGGAAAGGTTTGGAAAGTAACGTGAGATCTAAATTTATTGGAGCCAAAAGAAGCCAAGAAATTAGAGGTCAGGTTGGAATGCATTACGCAGTTGTCCCCCAAGATGAGGGAGATGAAGACCCCGATTTTATTAAATTAATAGGTGGAAAAACAGAAAGCGGTATTGCAAAAGAAATTAAAGCTCATGAAGCACCTGCAAAACCTAAAGGCCCTCCTGTTCCTGCCGTGCACCCTCTTAGGGAAAAAGATCCTTTTGGAATTCCAGAACCAGCAGCAGGAATGAATATTGCGGGAAGTAAAGATAGAATTTCTCAAAATACTGGTCCGTTATACCGAGGAGATGAGTCATTTTCAACTTTAATGCAAGATCAAACGCATATAAATTTTGAAGAGATCATGCAGAAGTTAGAAGAAATTAAAATGCCTGATGGTTTCGAGAGAGAGTTAATAATTATTGGAAATCATGCTTATTCTGTAGTTGAAAAAGTGCAAACCTTTTTAGGAGAAAAACAAGTCACCAAAGAAATATCTAAAGTCGGTTCTGTCCCTGAAGGAATTTATTTTGCTGAAGATTATTCTCCACGGATTTTGTCAGAAAATGGTAAAATTCTAGCAATAGAATTTTTAAAACGTATTGGACAACCAACCGATGCCAAAATCGAATATAAATCGAAAAAAGAAATTTTAAAAGATCAAATAAAAACTCAATTAGAGGGAAAATAACTAATACTTTTTTAGGTAGTACCCTCATTTATTACTCTTTATCTAAAGCATTATTTTATTTCAAGATCTTTTACTCTCCCAATACAGTTAAATCATTGTTGAAATATAAATTTTTAAGCATGAAACTTTTATTTATTATTAATTAAATAAAAATTTTCATTATCAAATAGCAAATTCTGAAATCTTTATGAGTGATCTAACCCCAGAGGAAGCCCATAGTCTATCAAATTTTCTTGGAAACATCACAGAGCACACAGAACTCGAGGCTCTTGCTCTTGTAACACGTGATGGCTTGCGACTTGCATTTTCATGCATACCAGATTATGATGTGGACCCCGATTTATTCTCCAGCCTAAGTGCTGTTGTAATGCAGAGTGGTCAAGATTCTATTGATGCATTAGGATATCTTAATTTACTTGAAGTAGTATTAAGAGGAGATAATGCATTTATTATTCTGAGTGCCGCAGGACGCTTTTTTCTGATGGGGGCAAGCAGAAAAACCGAAGATTTAGGGAAAATTGTATCTGTATTTCGCTATTATGCCAAAGAGATAGGTGTGCGTTATCCTATTAGATAAAATGTAGATAAAAATTAAGAAAAATAATTAGGAGATGAAATATGAGTGAATTAAAAATATTTGTCGATGTAAGTGAAAGCTCTACAAATAAAGTAGTAATCTGCCAAGAAAATGCAACGAAATTACATGTTTCAAATGGCACTTCCATTGAGGTCGAAAATCCTGATAATGCTAAAAAAATTAATGCTGTTGTAGAAATTTCAAATATGGTGTTAGATTTTGCTGCTCAAATCTCAAAGAATATTGTGGACGCCTTAGAATTTTCGGGAGTAGAATTGATCCTTCGTCCAGTCAGTAGTACTGGATTAGCTCCACCTAAACTTCAAATTCCAAAGGTTCCATCACCTCGCCCTGTTCCAGTACCTCAGCCTCAAGTTCGCTCTGCTACAGATTCATCTTTAACGCCTTTACCTACTCCTCCACCTCAGATGGCACCTTCTAGGCCCATGCCCCAACCAAGAGCAGCACCACTTCCCCAAATACCTCCCGAACCAGCAACTCAGCCAACACCTATATCTCAACCTTTTCAGCCTCCAATGCCGCAGCCTACGCCTCCACCAGCACCAAAACCCACCCAAGCCTCTATTCCACAAGTCACTCCTATGCCTCGACCACCTTCACCCACACCTCAGCCTCAAATGGTTCCAACACCACCTCCTCAACAAGTCCCACCTATGCCAGGTCAAGATATGGGGATAGAAGCTCCATCACCTACACCTTATTCAAATCAAATTGATATATATACCCTTCAAAATCAAAAAGGAGGGATTATTTTAAATCCCATTGTAGATAATGGTATTGAAGGTGGCAAGATTCAGCTCAGTAGCACTGTAATTCAGCAATTAGGACTTGCTCCTGGATTGCTTGTAGCATGGGAGGATCCACTCACACGATCAGTAGGATCAGCTCGAGTCAGCCAAGCTCTAATTAACCCTACTGAGATCAGAATGAGCCGCGATACGAAACAAGATACAAACATACAAGCTCAACAAATTGTAGTCTATTCAACTGAACCACCCATTCAAAAAGCTTCTGAAATGATGCTGGAAGTGCAGTCGCAACCAAATTTGCTAGGTTATTGTTTAGTGAGTCCACGTACCCAATATACGCTCTCGATTAACCAAGATGATGTACTTGCTTTTGAAGATGAGCTTACTGGTGCAATCGGTGCTGCTAAAGCAGAGATTCTTGAATCTGCTCCAAATAATACCATCATTATTGATAGTGAGATTTTAGAAGCCTCTGGTATTGGTAGTTTTGAAGTAAAAGTGTATAAAAACTTACGACCAATCATTCCCCTTCAAAGTGTGTCTTTAGGAATTAATCCGATTTCGGGAGAAAATATGTGGGAAATTATCAGCACTGCGCGACAGAACGTTGATTCATTGAAAGGATGGCTTTCGAATTATATTATCTTCAAAGGAATCAAATTACGATGGAATGCGGTAAATATCGCTTGCTCAATTCTAAATACAACACCCGATTTAACAGGGGATATTCTCGCACAAATCACCGAGAATACGACAATAAATCTTACACCAACAGGATTAATACCATTTAACGCAATTCTCATCATAGATATAAGCCGCTCGATGATGGCACGTGATGTGTTTGTGACCAACATCGCTCCCGCTATAGAAGGTATCAAAGCGGCAATGGAATCACGAGAAATTCAAGAATTCCTAAAGAATTTTAAAGCAGGTATCAATATTCCGCGGAGAATTTCTGCGGCATTTGCAGCAGTGCTCTTTCTAAGTGAAAAAGTTGGCCGTGGATTTGGTGAGAAAGTGTCCGTTATACGGTTTGCCGATGAAGCTCAAATATTACCGTTTCAAGAAGGCTACTATATGGATTCTGCTAGCGGTAAAAAAGGTGTTCTTGAAGAAGCTGCTCGTTTAATTGTAGATCGTATAGGAAATGCGTATGGCCAATCTACGAATATGGGACAAGCTATGGTAAAGGCATATCAAGTTCTTACAGAGTTTAATAGAATTAGTCCAAATCAACCATCTATGATAATCCTTCTTACCGATGGTGTTCCAACCGATGGAGACGATTTCTTTAAAGCAATAAAAATGTTCGCAGATAACCCAAATGTCGTAATATATATAGTTGGTTTGGGAAACCCTGATGATGAGTTAATGACCCGCGCAGCACAATTATGCGGTGGCGAGTATTTCAAGCCTGAAGATGCTGGTGAGCTTTTGATCTGGTATTCTAAGAGAGCACGCGATTTAACAGTAAAGCTCAAAGCACATAAGGAATAATTTCTTTTTCTCTTTATTATTCAAATAATTTAAGCAATTATTAATTTGAATTTTGATTAAATCTAAATAATCCTAATTCTATATAAATCTTTAAATTAGTATGAATCTTTAAGAAAAAAGTAGATTTCAGAGAAGAGAGAAATATAAAATTTTTATATATGCAATTTAATAATAATTATAAGCAAAAGAAATATGAAAGAAAGAATTTAGATGAAAGAAATTAAAATTCTCACCATTGATAACCGAGGACGGATTGTAATTCCTCAGATCATTCGAAAAAGTCTTGGGCTTACTACCAATTCTCAGCTTATGATGGTGAGTGACTCGGAAACCAAGGAAATACGAATATCTCCTATAGGGTTGGGCGATGAAAAGGTTCCGATTAAACTTAAAATCACTATGGCAGATATACCTGGCGCATTAGCTAAATTAGCTTCGATGTTTGGTGATTATGGGTTAAGTATGATATATAGTGAAGCAGTAATAGTTGAGAAGGATAAAACTGCGGTATGGACTGTAATCTCGGAAAGCCCTGATTTTTCGATCGATGAATTGAAGCAGAAGTTAATGAAGGAAGGAAATGCTATAAAAGTTGAAGTACTTTCGCTGGAATAATGAATTAGATTCAAAATTAAAAACATTGAAGTTTTATGGCTAAAAAAAAGAAGAAAGATAAGCAAAAAGAAAGTGAGGAGGCTCCTCAATACACTTTAGATGCTGCCTTGAAATCATCAAAATCTGCTAAATCAGACCTTCAAGGGATATTAGAAGGTTTTTCTGAGGAAAAAGGATACATTTCTATTCAAAAAGAAGAAAAGAAGATTGAGCCTCAACTTTCTTATGAGAGCAAAAAAAAAATTGCGGAAGATTATATGATGGAAGCAGTTCCCTTGTCTGAAAGAGAACCATTAAAAAATCGAACACAACTAACTCAACAGATGGACAATGCGCAAGTTGAAATTAAAGAGGAAAAACCAGAAGAAATAAAGGCACCTTCAACTAAAAAGGAACCTTCATTTTCAAAAAAAGGGGGAATTTATGAAAAATTAGCAGTATTTTTTGAGGAGATGATTTCAGGATATTCAGATCGTTATGAACGATGGGAAAATTCCGTATCTTCAATATTATCAATTCTTAGGAAAATGAGGAAGATTACTAAGAAAAATACGGAGGATTTAGTTTCTTCCATTAATAATATGCATGAAAAAATTCAAATACATTTGGAACAATTTAAAGTAAAAAGAGATCAAGTAGAATTGATTTCAGAAATAGATATAGAATCGATGTCTAGCGAATTTAAAAGAGTATTAGGTTTGTTAGAATTGCAAGTGAAAGAATATCAATTAAAACGGTTAACAGATGAATTTGTTCATGAAAATAGTTTTCTTCCGTAGAAAAATCTTCTAACATGGTCTTCTCTTTTTTCTGCTCAAATATAAATAATACTTCTTTTATGGATAGATATAAACAGATAGCGTTTTTGAAGTACTATTATTGCAGTTATTTAAGTAGGTATATTAATATATAGGGTTAATGAGATTCATGGCTTCTGTTAAAAATGATTATAAGCGACCATTAATATTGGATATTGGGAGTAATACTTTTAGAATGGGATGGGCTTTAGATGATTTTCCCGATATTATTGCACCCACAGTATATGTAGACATTTCTGATTATTTATTCACTTCAGACGTAATTGATGGGTTAGAAGATATCTATCTTGGAGATACTGATCAAGTCCATCTCGTAGGACACGCAGCTTTAAAATATCAAAACATACTAAGAATGCATGAGTTTATAAAAGAAAATAACTATAATGTTCTTTCCAAATTTTTTCTTCATTATTATTCTCAACTTAATATACCAGAAGAATATCATTTTAAGCAACCATTGATAATTTTAACCCCCTTTTATATCTCAGATTTAGGAAAGTCAAAGCTTCAAGAAATATTTTTTGATATATACCACTTTCCTTCTATACTATTTCTCTCAGAAAGTCAAGCAATTTTATCTACATTGCAAAAATCTAGTGGAGTGATTGTGAATTTAGGAGAATCATATACCTACATTTCTAGTATATTTCATGGGTTTACGAACATTATGGCACGTGATCTATTTCCTATTGCTGGAAAAGAATTAAGTGATCATATTCTCAACTTAATTTTATCGAAAATTGGAAGTGGAAAAAATTTTTACCTTGATTCCATTATTGCAAAGGAAATTAAAGAAAAATTGTCCTTATGCATACTAAATTGTGAAGAAGAAAAAAAAAGAGTCAAAGAAGGCTTAACAAAATATGATCGTATAATTGATTTACCAGATGGAACTAATTTAAAGATTAATCAAGAACGGTTTTTAGTATCTGAACCATTATTCAATCCTAGAATGATTCACGTAGATTATTTTAGTCTTGCTGAGGCGATTTCTAAGGTTGTAAAGACTTGGGAGCGCGAAAATTGGCAAGAACTAGTTTCAAATATTATTTTATCTGGTGGTGGAAGCTTAATCCAAGGGTTAGGTGAGCGATTACAGAGTGAACTTCAGAGTTATTTCTCTGAGAAATTAAGAGACAAGATTAAAGTGGTTGCAGCATCTGGAAGGGAACATCTTTCTTGGATTGGAGCTTCAGTATTATTTGCCAAGGACCAATTAAAGAAGGGTTGGATTGATAATCCACATATAGTTTCTGAAAAGAAGAATGAATTAGAAAACGAATCTTAGATAAAAAATCATGTCAGTCAAAGCAATTACCAAAAAAAAGTTTTTAGAAGATTTTCAAAAAAGAATCATTCAAGGCAGAAGATTACTACAGACAGCAAATCATCGATGGGCGGATCGGCTTTTAACCGATCTCTATTTTGATATCGAAAAGACAGAATGGTTAGATATTCAGAAAAAGCATCAATTAGTAATGATAATTTCAAACTCATGGTGGATGTATATTAATTCTCTGATAAAGAGAACAGATGATGAGATAGATGTGGATATCATACGATATATAGATGCATATAAGCGCTTCTTTTCGTTTTTATCAAAACTGGATGACTTTTATCTCTTTAATAATTTTGCCACCAATCTGTTAAAGACGTTTATAGAAATGGAGAATTTATCCCCAAGAGGAATTACAAGGTTCATAAATTCTTATTGTGTTAAGGTTATTGAAAGAGGGGAGCATTTAAAGTTAGTAGAACTGCAGATTTTATTAATGTATCTCAGAAAGTCTGTTATTCCACAAGAATATTTTTATAATAGTATGGAGGTTTTAGGCAAAATCTTATTTAAGTTAGATCCCTCAAAAAGAGCTCTATTCTTATACGTTATATTAGAAAATATTAATATCAATTATCAACTTACTGCTGATCCCGATGAATTTATTAAAGAAATGGCAAAAATCTTATCACATAGAATCCCGGGATATTTAAAAAGTGAGTTCACAAATTTAAATAAAATCATTATAAATGAAAATACATATAATAGTATTATTGAAGATCTAGAAATCCTTGTTTCCTATTTGAATTATATCGGTGAATTCTCATGGATTATAATTATTGTTAAAAATATGTTTTCGAAAATTCAAAAATTTCAATCATATGGCGATGCTGTGACTTATATACGAAAATACATCAATTTTTCAATAAATAGAAATAAATTTGAAATAGCCTTTGAAATTTACGATTTTTTGGAGGATTTATTCCTATATAAAACTGATCTGGGATATGATAATATCCTCATTGAGTTGTGGGTTGAGGCGTGTAAGAAATTTGTAGATATGAAAGAGAAAAAATTCCTATTACAGTCTTTGGAAAAACTGGATACTCATTTAAAATCACCCCAAACTAATGCCCAGATTTACCATTACTTTTACACGTGTAATTTCTTATGGCAATTCAAATCGTTATTTTTTTCTTTAGATCAAAAAGATTTCTGGAGAATGATCTTTTATAGGGCGATTTATGAAGAACAAAATTTTGAATTGGCACGAAAATTAGTTTCTTATCTTGACAAAAATATAGTTTCCATGATTCCGGATCCAGAGACATTTTATAATGAAACTAAGGCATTGGAGCGAGAAATTTACTCATTTGAAGTTGTAACGCCCAGTGCTGAGTTACTAAATGAAAATTTTGTTATTAAGCAAATAATATTTCGGATTAATTCAAAAGGATTAATTTCTTACCGAATGATCTCAAATACTGGTGAAATTTTAGAAGGCAGAATTAAAGATGAATTTTGGAATGATATGCAAATAATTGACATTTATAGTGATATTTTTTCCGATAAAAAGAAAGAGTATGAAATATCCTTAACCGATTTTGGGAGAATATTATATTTATTTCTGCCAAATACCATAAGGAAAATTTTGAAAACGTTTGAAATAAAAGCATTGAATATGATTCCTGAAATCAATTTTATTTTAGATCAGATGACTATTCCATTCGAACTTGTCTATGATAATAACTTTTTCTTATTAAAGTATTCAATCGGATATATTATCGGAGAACCTTCCCTTGGAGGGATAAGTTTTGACCGTTTAGAGGAAAGTAGCCAAAATAGAGAGACGAATAAAAGATATAATATTTTAATCATCGATTCAATGAATTCCAGTGGACCTTTGAAATGGAATGAGGAAACTAAATCTAAAGAATTGATATTTCCATTTGCTGCAGGGTTGTCAGAAATGAAATTTATCACGGATTTTTTTAATAATAGAGATGAAGTTAATGAAATGACAATATTATCTAATTATAATTCTACCCGAGAACAGATTTTAACTCATATATCTCAAGGAGCATATCATATTATTCATCTCGTTGGCAATATATTTTATTCTAAATGGAATCCAAGTAATAGTTTCTTATTAACTAACGATAATGAAATTGTAACAATATCCGATATAAATAACGCTATCAAAATAAATCCTCATAAAATACCACCCTTATTATTTATTAATTCCCAACTTTTTGATGTAGTTGGAAAGAAATTGAACAATGTAGTAAGAATTTTTGGTGATATTGCCGAAAAATTTGATTATGAATATATTATTGGCATCATCTCTCATAATTATCCTATTTTTGATGAGGAGACCAAAGAATTGACAAAGAATTTCTATGATCATATATTTATGGATTATGGCCAAGGGGTGTCACTGCTTAAAGCACGTCAAATATGTATGGCAAACAAATTGACTGAACTTGCCTTGAAAAAAGCTAAAGATTTAACTGTTGAAGATGGTATAATGAGTATTGACGTCCAAAGTTCTTTGGCGATTTCGAGTTATACTTTATATGGGAAACCATGGAAAAAGGTAGAATAGGAATTAAGTAATTGAAGTATAAAAATTTATTTAAAAGTAATTATATAACCATATAAATGCAAAATTAAAGATATATTGAATAAAAATGTCAGATAGAATAATTGAACTCCGAGTGGAGAATCAAAGGCTTAAACAGCAAGTAGAAAGTTTAGAAGAAAAAGTTCTCTCATTAGTTGGTATGACAAGCATAGAATCTTCTGGAGGACCTGACAGAAAAAATATACTTAATGACCATCTAATGAGTATAATTTATTCTACAAAAGATCAACTAAATATTGTAAGTCCTCATATAGATAAGTTTTATGCGACTGAATTGAGAAATTTAACCAAGAAAGGAATAGCTGTCTTAATAATTACTAATGATCGGGGGGCAATTACCAGAGAATTCCAAGAAATTTATGACGATCTTAAATCAACTCCGGGAATTAAAATCATTAATAATCCAAATGTAAGATATTTATTAGTTTTCAATTTTAACGAAGCAATTTATTCCGGGGGCGCATTAGACAAGGAAGCTTTAGAAAAATCAATACTTATCGTCACTATTATTAGAGAACCTGCTCAATTAAGAAAATTAGCAGAGATTTTTAATTTAATGCTTCCATCCTTCATGAGACCTAAAAAGGTCTGAATATAACTACTTATATATTAAGTTTTAAAGAAATTATGAATGAGAAAAAAGACATTTCTCATAAAAGAGAAAAAAAGATTTCAAAAAAAAGAGCAGATATAGAATTAAATGAAACATTTGATTGGGATTGGATTTTTGATAAAGGATGGTCGAGAACAAAAAAGTAATCACATCTAAAGATATTGGAATGTTATTTGGGTTAAACTCAAGCTTCTTCCAAAAGTCTCTTTCCTTTCTTGAAAATGAAGTTAAGAAAGATAAGAAGGAGTTCCAAGAGAAGTATGATTTATGGAACCTTTTTTTTCATAATATTTATGGTAAAGATGCTAATATTCAGCTTTTCTTAAAGCATACCTATTTTGCTTTACTTCTAGAATTATTTGTTATAAATAAACTCAATATGGTTATTTCACCAAAAACAACTATTTTTGGCGAATTTGAGATTTATAATTGGACAAAATTAAGTCCAACCTTATTAAAAGATTTCAATAATAAAATCTTGGATATTAATTTAAAAAAAGAAGACTTATTTCAAGAGCTATATCAACAAATTTTTTTTATGATAACAAGGCATAAGATTGGTGAGTTTTATACATTTCCAAATCTTGCGAAAAAAATGGTTGAAAGTTTATATAAGTATGGTTCAAAAATCTTAGATCCATCATGTGGTTCTGGAACATTTCTAATTGAGATTATTCGCATAATTTTGAATTCAAAGGGCGACATTGATTCTAAAATAGAGGCGATAAAAAATGTGTATGGGTTTGATATTAATCCTTTGGCAGTTTTATCATCTAAGGTTAACCTAGCTTTTATGATACACGATACTATAGACTCATTTGATATTCATTATTTAAATAATTCAATTATTTTAATAGATTCATTATTTCCAGAGAATCTAATTAATAACAATTCTTTTAATTTAAAAAAGATTAACAATACATTTGATTTAGTTATTGGAAATCCTCCTTGGCTTACCTATAAAGATTTAAACGATAAGAACTATCAAAATAAGATACGGAATTTATCCGATACCTTGAAAATAAAACCAACAAGTCAATATATAACACACATTGAATTAGCTTCAATTTTCTTCTATGCTATACCTTCAAAGTTCTTAAAAATTGGGGGTTCCATATTTTTCGTCATGACTAAAAGTGTTCTCAACGGAGATCATTGTTATAAATTTCGATTATTTCCAATATTTAATAATTTAGAAATATGGGACTTTCCCAAAAATTATGTTTTTAATGTCAATCATATTTGTTTGAAAGCGGAGTTTATTGGTACTAAGAATAAAATTCCTATATCTGAAAAATATCCCATTAAAACTAAATTATTAGATCAAAATCTCCATGTTACAGAAGAAATTTTTTATGATAGCTTCAATATTGATGAAGAGGGAGTAAAAATCATCTTACCAGAACAAGATTTAAAATTTTTAAATGAAATGAGAGAAAGTGAGTATAAAGATAAATTTTTCCAAGGGGCCACATTGGTTCCTCGAACCCTAGTCTTTTTTGAAGTTAATCAGAAACTAGAGAATACTCTATCTATTTCTTCTGATCAAGAAGTAGTAAAGCGTTCAAAAAAGAATTGGTATCATTTGTTTTCAAATAAAGAAATCGAGCCTCAGTTTCGATATAAGACTTTTTTAAACAAGGATTTAATTCCCTTTTATATAAAAAAGAAAAGAAACGTGTTTTTACCAATTACCAAGGATTTTAAATTTGACCAGAAATATTTTGAATCATTTCCTAAAGCTTTAAAATTCTATAATGAAATGAATCGTGTTTATAAAGCCAAAAAGAAAGCTGCAAGTAAGATAGATTCCCTTATCGCAAACATAAATTATTGGAATAAGATGTCCAAACAGGCTAATAATAAAAAGTATATTGTCGTGTATAATGCCAGTGGTTCAAAATTAAAGGCTTCTGTACTAATTAACTCTAAAAAGAATATAATTATTGGTTCAGATAATTATTATTACTCAACTGATTCTCAAGAAGAAGCCTATTATTTATCTGCAATTTTAAATACTCCAGAGTTATCACGAAATATAGCAATCATTAAATCCAGTAGGCATATTCATAAAAGACCCTTTTCATTCCCTATTCCCTTATATAATGAAAATAACGAAATTCACCGAATTTTAGCAAAAAAAGGGAAGAAGTATCATTTTATTGTACAGGATTTGGTATTAAATAATCCTAAGATTAATTCAGAGAAAGTGAGAATTATAATCAATACTAAATTAGCTAAACTGGATAACTTTTTTAATCGTATTCTGGTCGCTTAAATAATCCGATATAAATGTGAGTTTATCGAAAAAAAGTGATATGCAATTTCAATAAAAAATTAGAAACTCTAGTTTTAATAATTTTTCGAAAGCTTTTTCTTATTTGGAATATTTTATTATTTGTATAAAGTGTGAAAAATGTTAGTAACATAGTGAATATTAAATTTGAATTTTAAAGAATTAGGCATTAGTGAAAGTAGCATTAATGCAATGAAAAAATTAAATATAGTAAACCCTACTCCTGTCCAACAGAAATCTATACCTTTAATATTAGATAATAATCATGTAATGGCGCAAGCTAAGACAGGATCGGGTAAGACGTTGGCTTTTATCTTACCAATAATCGAAAAAGTACAAAAACTTGAAAATGAAGTATTAATTTTAGTTCCAACCAGGGAATTGGCTAAACAAATTTATAGTGTTTTTAAGGATATTGGAAATCATGGGATAAAAGCATATCCAATCTATGGTGGCGTTTCAATTAATAACCAGATCCGCAAACTAGAAAATGGACTAAATATAATTATCGGAACTCCTGGTAGGATCATCGATCTCTATAAAAGAAAAAAACTTCGCCTAAAAAATGTTAAATTTGTTGTTTTAGATGAAGCAGATCGTCTATGGGATATGGGATTTGCTCCCGATGTAAAATATATTCTTAATCAGATTAAATCCAATTATCAATTCTTATTATTTTCAGCTACTATGCATTATGAATTTAGAGAATTGGTTAAGAATTACTCAAATAATCAATTTAAGTTTCTCAATTTGAGCAAAGATGAATTAACTGTAAGAAATACAAGGCAGTATTATTACTTAATTGATGGATTTCGTAATAAATTCAAAACATTTCTGAAAATTTTACAATATGAGAAACCTACAAGAGCACTTGTTTTCACTAATACCAAGAAAACTGCTTCATGGTTGTCCAGAAAAATGAAAAGTTTAAAATATAAGCATTATGATGCTGGTGAGATTTCTGGAGATTTATCTCAGCTTCAACGAGAAACAATTTTGAAGGAATTTAGGGATAATAAGATTAATATGCTTATTGCTACAGATGTCGCTGCACGTGGATTGGATATAGAAGATATATCGCATGTAATTAATTATGATATTCCGATGTATCCAGAAAATTATGTGCATAGGATCGGTAGAACTTCAAGAATGAACAAGAAAGGTGTCGCTATTACTCTCTGTTTAAAAGAGGAATATGAATATTTATGCCAAATCGAGGGTTTGATCGATAAAGAAATTAAAGAAAAGTTCGTTGAATCAGAAGAAAAACCACAATATCATAATCCTTTTTATTAGAACATCTTATCCCATTTTCAATGATATTTTAAAAAAAAAAGTTTTAATCTCAATTTTAGAAAGAATCTAAATGTTTCTAAAAAAGATTTTTAATAAATTTCTGAATTTCATTTAGTGCTTCTTTTGCTTCGGGTAGATCATATATTCCAAATCCTTGGAAAACATGAATAGTATCTTTCCATTCTTGTAATGTTACATCTACACCAGCAGCTTTAGCTCGTTTAGCAAATCTTGTTGAATGATCGTATAGCATTTCAGTTGTACTTACTTGTATTAGAATTG
>CAYUTF010000028.1:27322-33475 GCA_964447495.1 uncultured archaeon | reverse complement strand
TCTAAATTAGGGTATAACAATATAAAATTAGTTATTTTTTTTTTTCTTTTTAATATCTTTTAACATTTTCTTAATCTCATCAGCTTTTTCTTTATCTTTAGCTAATTCTCTCTCCATTTCCTTTTTCTCCTTAGATTCTTTAGATTGAGATATTGCTTCGGAAAGTTCTTGTTTTAGTTTTATCATTTCTCCCATAGTCGAGCTAAATTTTTTTGCTTCTAACTTTAATTTTTCTTGTTTTTGTTGTTCTCTTAATTCTGCTTTTCTCCTATAATCCGAGACCATATTAGATATTTCGCCAGTTAAATCTCCTACTTCGCCAATTGCTTTCTTTAACTCATTCTCCTTTTCTTGAAGCTTATAAAACTCTAATTCCTGTTTTCGTTTTAACTCTTCATGTAATTTTTGAATCTGTAACTCTTCTTGTAAGAGTCCTTGATGAAGGGTTTCAGTATTTTCTATCTCCTGCTTAATATATTTAATTTGTTCATCCCACCCAATCTCTATGAATTTTTTGATTGCATCTTCAAAACATTTAAAAGCTTCATCAAAATTGCGGTGAGTTACAAAATCTCTTGCTTGATCAAGTAAAGTCAAACCTTCCTCACTTAATTGTTTTTCTATTTGTCTCTTTTCTAAGAGCAATCTTATCTTATGCTGCTGTTCTCTTTTTTGTTTAATATATTCTTCTTTACGTTTTTGAATTTCTTTTTGAAATAGTTCATATTCTCTCTGGCGCTTTAACCTAATCTGTTCATCCAATCTCTTCTTTTCTAATAAATTTTCCTTCTCTTCCATTAAATCTTTTATTAAAACATTTAAGTTATTGATTTCTGGCTCCCATCCGATTTTCTCTTGTAATAAATCGCGAGATTGAATATATAGTGAAATTGCTTTATCATAATCCGGCATTGCTTTTTTTAAATATTTACCCGCTTCTTCCAATAAGGAATATGCTGCATCTCTGTAACTTAATTGTTCTTTCACAATTCGTTCTCTCTCTTGAATCGCAATTTGCTGAGCTATCTTCTTCTTCATTTCTTGTTGTTTTCGTTCTTCTAAAATCATTGTTAACTTCTTCTCTTCTTCCAGTTTCTCAAATTCTCTGTGTAATTGCTCTTCTTTCTCGAATGCTTTTTTCTTCTTTAATTCATTTACTTTGAATATCATATCATTAATTGTATTGGTTGGGAATTGAATCTCATTTAAAATCGTCATCGCTTTTCTATAATTTTCAATTGCGTTATCATAATCTTGTTTTTTAATGTAATTTTCAGCCTTATTTAAGATATCAAAAGCGACTTCTTTTTTCTGTTCCACTTTATCTTTTAATTGGTGTAATTTTTCTATTTCAACTTCTTTAGCCTTTATCCTTTCTTTTTCTCTATTTAGATTTTCACGGATTAGCTGTTGAAATTCCTTTTCCTCCTTTTCTTTTTTAAGCTGCCTTTCTAATTCTTGTTGTTTACTTAATTCTTGCTCTTTTCTTTTTTCTATTACTTTGAAAATAGAATCTTTCAATGAATCTGTTGGAAAATGAATTTCATTAAAAATTAATTCTGCGCTACGATAATATTCCAATGATTTCTCATATTGTCCTAGCTTCAAAATTCCCTCTGCTTGTTCTAATAATTCAAAAGCGTCTTGTTTTCTTTTCTCCATATAATTTCGTAATTCTTCTCGTTTTCTTAGTGAAATCTTTTTTGCTTTCATTTTTTCGGCTTCCATTTTCATACTCTGCATGATCTTTTCCTGAAATTTCCGTTGCTCTTCCATTTTCGTTTGTTGTAATTCTATTTCATATTGTTTAGATAATTGATCTTCTCGCTTTTTCAATTTAATTTTGTCAATCATTCCTCGAATGGGCTCTGTTGGAAATTGGATTTCACTAAATACCAACTCAGCTTGATGATATAAATCAATTGATTGATCATATAAGCCTTGGTTTAGTAATAATTCTGCTTTATCCATTAATGTAAATGCTTCCTCCTTGAGTTTTTCTCCTTCTTTTAATATTTCTTCTCGTTTTTGAATTTCAATCTTTTTTGCAATCAACCGTTTTTTTTCATTTTCTAACTGCTGATGAATCTTATTTTCAAATTTCTTCTCCTCTTCCATTTCTTTAATCCTATATTCCCGTTCTTTAATTTTTCTTTGTTCTGTTTCCTTTTTACGGGAATTAATTTTCGATACTGAATCCTTTAATAATTTTAAATAGCTTTCAGTCCAGCCGATACTACTCAAAATCGTAATTGCTTTTTGAAATAGTTCTAGTGCTTGATCAAATTCCCTGTTTGTCAAGAGCATATCCGCCTGATCTATAAACTTAAATGCCTCCTCTTGCTTGGATTTTGTTTCAGTAGAGATTTGTTTAGTTTTTTCCAATTCAATCTTCTTTAATTCTAAATTTTCTTTTTCTCTTTCCCTCTCTTTTTTAAATTTAGACATAAATTCTCTTGATTCTTTTTCTTCTTCTAAAGCTTTTTCCATCTGTTTTTGTTTCGAGATCTCTCTTTCTTTTTTCGTTACTTCAATTTGTTGGATGGATTGAAGAATTAAAGGAATTTCATCTTTCCATCCAATTTGAGCAAAAATTTTCGCTGCTTCACGATAACTTTCATTGGCCATATCAAATTTCCCTAAGGATAAAAAATTCTGAGCTTTATCAAGAAAGACAAAACCTTCTTCTTTTTTTGCTTCTTGAAATTCAATTTCTCTTTCTTTTTCTTTTAAAATTAATTGTCGTTGACGATATTTATGTTTTTCTTCCTCCATAGCTTTAGCGATCGTCATTTGAAATTCTCGTTCCTTTCTCTCATTTTCAAGTAACATCTGTATTTCTTTTTGCTTTTCCCGTTCCTGCTGACGTCTCTTATTTTCAATTTCAATAACCGCATTACCAATTAACTCTAATTCATCATACCACTGGATTTCTGCAAATATGTTAGTAACTACATTATAAATTTCAAGAACTTTATCAAAATTTCCTTGAGTTAGATATAATTCTGATTCTTCCAGCAATTTAAATGCTTCTTTTCTTCGATTCTCTCGATATTCTAACTCTCTTTTTTGTTCTTTCAATATAATTTGCTTTTTCTTTAAATTCTCTCGTTCTGCGGCTATTCTTTTTGAAATTAAATCCTGAAACTTTTGTTCTTCTTTATACTCTATGATAGATTTTTCTAATTGTCTTTGTTTACTGATACTTTGTTCGCGTTTTCTATTTTCTAATTCTTGAATCGCAGTCTCAATTAATGGTAATTCATCATTCCACTGGATACCTGCAAAGATATTACCTGCTGTTTGATATGCGATGATTGCATTGTCAAAGTCACCACGTATGATATACTTTTGAGCATCATCTAAAGCATCAAATGCAGTTTGTTTACGTTGCTCGAAATATTTTAGTTCTTCTTCTTTTAATTCAATTTTTAATTCTTTATCAAGGATCTTCTTACGTTCGTTTTGCAATTGAGCAAGGATTTTTTGTTGAAATTTAAGTTCTTCATTTTTGCTAGTATCTTCTTTTAATTTTGCCTGATATTCCTTGGATATCTGTTCTTCTTTTAAATTCTTTATTGTATTTATGGTGGTTTTGATAGTATCAGAATATGACTCCCATCCCGAACCTAAAGTACTTAGAAGTTCTAAAGCAACGTGATATTCTTTAATAGCACCATTAAAATCACGTGCTTTTTGTAAGAGGTTGTCTGCTTTTTCTAATACCGTAAAGAATTCTTTTTCTCTTATTTCTTGCTCTTTCTTTTTTTGTTCATAAATCATTCGCTTTGATTCCAAATCTCTACTTGATTCAACAAATTGATCGACTTCCTTCATAAAAACCGTATTTTGAAGTCGTTCCACTTCTTCCTCTCTTTTTTTCTGTAAAACCTCTATATCGAGGTCAAACTGCTGCTTTTCTTTAATATCTTTAATAAAATTTAAAATAGGTTGAATATAAGAATCCCATTCAATTTTTTTAAAGAGTGCAATAGCAGTTTCAAATTTCTCTATTGCTTTTTCAAACTTTTTTTCTCTTTCCAGTTTTTTTCCAATATCAATTAAATTAAAAGCTTCACTTTGAATAGCATCTTCATCTTGCATAGCTTCTTCATAAGCATATGAAATGGGTGCCATCTTAGGTAGACTACTCTCGGATATAGAGCGTGTTTGTACTTTTGTAATTTCTTTTTTCTGACTTTTTAAATTATCAATAATAGAATATATATTTTTGATTTGATCTTGCCATCCAATAGATTGGAGTAATTCTATTGCTTTTTCATAGTTTTCAATAGCTATATCAATCTTTCCATCTCGTTCATGAAATTTCGCATTATCAATGTAAGTAAATGCATCATTTTGAATTTGGTCTTCTTGTTTTTTGAGTTCTTTATATTGATATAATTTTTCTGCTTGTTGAATATCTTTTTTCCTCCCAAAGGCATCCGTGATCTGAGGTGATGAGGCTACTTCAGGAATGGTTTGAGGTTCTAATTTTGGAGCTTCTTGAGCTTTTTGCAATAATTTACGGCGTTCAATTTTCTCTAACAGTGATGCGATTTTCAATTTAATATTTTGGATTTGAGATTCAATCCACCCTGCTTTTGAAAGTAAAGTAATAGCACTCTCATATTGTTGAATTGCTTCCTCAAAAAGACCTTTTGCTTCTGATTTACTAGCTCCATCTAATATTGAAAATGCCTCTTCTTGAATTTTTTCAATTTCTGCCTCTTGTTGGGCTTTTTGGTATAGCGCCTGTTCCTTCATATATTTGCGTAATTCTTCAATTCTGCCATAGATATCACTTACCCTCTCAAGCATGTATCCACTATTTTTAAGGTAATCTGCTGCCGACTGATACATCTCTATTGCTTTTTTAGTATCCCCTTTTTCTTCTAAACTCTGTGCTTCTCCCAATAATCTTAATACTTCTTGAGCGACTTGGTCCTTATTTTGCATCTTAAAGCTAACTCATATATAATTAATTATGGTCATATAACCTTTTATTAGAATAAAACTCAATAATACTTACATTTAATTAAGCCGATTTATTAATTAAACTTTTTATATTTTAATACTTTTATCCTATATAATATTCTTAAAACGATTGTATCTTTTTTTAACGACTTCTATTACAATTCATTTTAATTTAAAACTAAGTTTAGATATAACATGGGTTAATGATGGTTAGTAAAGATAGAAAAGTTGTTGTAGATTTTGAACCATTATCTCGAAGGTCTTATATTCTTCCAAATAAGAATTTTTATGAATTATTAATCCATTCTGGAATTTATATCCGCTCTTTATGTGGAGGTAAAGGTAGTTGTGGAAAATGTAGAGTACTTTTTCAAAAAGGTTTAGAATTTATTAATCCCATTACAAAAATAGAATTAGAATTTCTTTCTAAAAGTGATATAGAAGAAGGTTGGAGATTAGCATGTCAATGTCGTCTGAATAATAATTCTATTATCCATTTAGAAGAACAAGAACCCCCTCAATTCAGAATCTTTTTACCAGAAGAACTCCTCTTTGAGGACTTTAAAATTCTTACCTCTGGAAGGGATAGAGGTGTAAAATTTAAACCAAATATCAAAAAATTCCACCTTTATGTCGAAAAACCTAGCTTAAAGAAGCCATTATCCGATTTAGAAAGAGTTATAGCTTCACTAAACAAAGAAATAGGAAAGTTAGAAAATCATAAAAGATTTGAAACAGATTATGAAGTATTTAAAAAAATCCCAGATGTAATTCGAGAAAAAGATCATGAAATAACCGTAACCGTACTAAATAATAAAAGAATCATTGACTGTGAATCTGGAAATACGGTAGATGCAAATTTCGGTATAGCAATCGATATTGGTACAACGACTATCGTTGGATATCTTATTAATTTAAACGATGCGAAAACTTACGCTATTGCTTCTTGTTTGAATCCTCAAACGGCATTCGGAGAAGATGTAGTTTCCCGTATTACCTACATCAGTTCTAATAAAAACGGACTACAACAACTTAATTCCATCGTAATTGAAGCATTAAATGATATCATCAAAAAAGTATGTGAAAAGGCTAGAATTCAGGCGTCCCAAATCTATGAGGCAACAATAGTAGGAAACTCGGTTATGCATCACATATTTTTAAATATCACTCCAAAAT
>CAYUTF010000028.1:0-27222 GCA_964447495.1 uncultured archaeon | reverse complement strand
ACAATAGTAGGAAACTCGGTTATGCATCACATATTTTTAAATATCACTCCAAAATTTATAGGTTTAAGCCCCTATGTTCCTGCTTTACAGCATAGCATCAATGTCAATGCTAATAATCTTAATCTGAATATGTCTAAGCAAGGAAACGTATTTGTATTACCACTCATTGCAGGCTATGTTGGAGCTGATACTATCGGAGTCATGCTTTCTTCAGGAATAGGAAAAGAAGATGAGATTACTTTGGCACTGGATGTCGGAACAAACGGAGAACTTGTTATAGGAAATAAAGAATTTTTAGCAACTGGGTCCTGTGCAGCGGGATCTGCTTTAGAGGGAGCACATATAGCACATGGTATGAGAGCTGCTGCGGGAGCTATAGATAGTGTTAAGATTGATCCTAAAACATTAGATGTTTCATATACAACGATAAAAAGTAAACCTCCAATGGGAATCTGTGGTTCAGGATTAATAGATTCTGTTGCTGAAATGTTAAAGGCTAAAATTATCTCGCGAAGTGGTCATATTAATAAAGAACTTTTCGATCAAGAAAGATTCATACGTAATGAGAATAATTTAGAATTTATATTAGCAAATGACACTGAAACTTCAATAGATAGGCCCATTACTATCTCACAAAAGGATATAAGAGAAATTCAGATGGCTAAAGGAGCTTTTTTTTCAGGAGCAAGATTGATTTTGCAATACTTGAAGCGTATGTATAACTCTGAAGCGTCTATATCTCAAATCTTTCTAGCAGGAGCTTTTGGGAATTACATAAATAAAGAAAATGCAAAATTCATTGGGATGATCCCCGACATCCCTAACGAAAAAATTTTCCAAATAGGGAATGCTGCAGGTATTGGTGCACAACACGCATTACTAAATATTGATCTAAGAGAAAAAGCTCATGAACTCTTAAAAAAGACGCATTATGTAGAGATAGCGATAGAAGCAAATTTTCAAAAAGAATTTGCTCAAGCGATGTATTTTCCTCATATGAATTTAGACCTTTTTCCAAGTTTAAATGAATATAAGCATATACCAAAACGATAATAGGAGATTAAACACTCATTAGTCGCCATTAAGCTAAATTACACTATATTAATCTTAATTATTGATAAAGTATTTACAAAACAAGATATGTTGGATACAATTATAATTAATATATACCTTTTTGGTTAAAATTTATGTAAAAGTATTTAAGAAATAAATATATTAAATTTTTAAAAAGAATTAAATAAATTATATACAATTAAATAATATATAATTAAAATTTTTTATTTATCATAAGACTATTTATCAAGGTAGATTTATCCTATGTCAAGTTTTAAATTAAAAGTATTGCTCACTGGTGCTGCTGCGGTTGGTAAAACAAGTTTAGTACAAAGATTCATCAAGAATCGCTTTGCGGCAAATTATAAACTGACGGTAGGAGTGGATATTCTTACTAAAGATGTTGAATTTCGGCAAGGTGAGATTGCAACTCTGAGCATCTGGGATATAGGAGGTCAACAGAGATTCGAGTTTATCCGATCCACCTTCTATAAAGGAGCAGCAGGAGCTTTATTAGTTTTTGATTTAACTCGAGAACAAACATATACGGAAACTAGGAAGTGGTTAACCGAGATACGTCAATTTGCTGGAGAAAACATTCCTTTTGTTTTAATTGGCAATAAAGCAGATTTGGTAGAGGACGTTGGAGTTGTGATAGATAAGAATGAAGCTCGTTCTTTCGCTGAAAAAGAGGGAAGCATTTACATTGAAACCTCTGCAAAAACAGGAATAAATGTTGATGATGCGTTTACAGAACTCACACGAAGAATTATTGATTCCAGAACCTCTTAATAAGAACTCATCAGATTTATTGTATTTGGCAATTTGAACATAATTCTTAATGTTCACTTATTCAATTTCATCACTACATTTTATGGATTCAAATTCTTTGCATAGATCATGATGTAATATTTTTACCGCATCCATTAATCTATCTTTTTGAATAACAATAGAAAAATTGATCTCATCAGTGCTCTGTGATAATGCTTTGACTTTTATATTCTTTTTATCAAATGCTTGAAAAATTTTGACTTTAGTAATATTATCTAATACTTTAGAACCAGTGATATTGATTATAGCAACCTCCTCAAATTTAATCTTAAAAAATTCAGAAAAGTAATCCGAGCTTTTCAAAGAACTAATTGCATTATCAGCATCTTCCTTTTTCACAATAAAGGACGTACTAATTTCTGTAGCACTCTGAGCAACTAAAGACACACTGATTTTACTTTTACTTATCACTTTAAATATTTTAGCAAGAACACCGGGCATATCCACAAGACTACCCGAAGTAATTGTGATTATGATTCCATCTTGTATGGTAGAGATACCTTTAATTTGGTCTTTGTCGGATTTAGGCGAGATTGTAGTATAATTAATTTCTTCATAAGGATTATTAAAATTTCTTATTTCTAATGGAATATTTAGTTTTTCAATTGATTCTAAGCATTTTGGATGGAGCACTTTTGCGCCAAAATTTGCAATGTGTTTTGCCTCATCATAGTCTAAGTAACGTATAAGCGATGAATGGGGCACAAAATCGGGATCAATTGCTAAAATACCATCAACATCTTTCCATAGGATAACCTTGATATCTTTATCTACCCCTAATTCTGATAAAGAGCGTGCTAAAATCGTTGCGGTATAATCGGAGCCTCCTCGTCCTAGTGTTGTGGTATATCCTATTTTATTTCTTCCAATAAAGCCTGTTATACAAATGATTAGATTTTCTTTAGGGAATTCTAAAAAAGGGACTATTAATTTTTTCATTCGCGCATTTGTCAGTTCAAATAAAGGATAAGCATTATTGTACTCATCGTTTGTGATAATTATCTCATTCGCAGGAATATAGATTGAATCATACCCTTTACTCAATAAGTATTGATTAAGAATATAAGTTGAAAGAATTTCTCCGAAACTTATCACATAATCTTGATAATACGGTTCAAAACCAAATTCTCGGATATCCGCTAAAAGATTTTCTAAATAACCAAGATTTTCATCAACCCAATCTTTAGCTTTAACATAATGCTCACTCTCCTCCTTAAATATTTGTTCAATTACGTCAAGATGTCTCTTTTCTAATAAAGCCATATCATTGTCGATCTCTTTTTCAGATTCAGCACTCTTGGCCATCTTTAACAGTAAATCCGTTATTCCATTTAATGCCGAAGCAACATAGATTTTTTGCTCATTTTGATAAAGCTTGGTTATTTTTATAATTTTTTTAAAAGCTTGATTATTGATTAAGCAACTCCCTCCAAATTTCATTATGATCAGAGTAATTTATTCCACCTCAATCGATATTTAAAAGCTAAAATTTAAAATTTTATAAGTTATAATCACATAAATATTTTTTACAATAATTTAGGTATAATGTTACTAAATAGAAAATTGTAATTTAGCTTATTCTTTTAGTAAAAATAGAAAAAAACTATAATTTCAGTAACAAGAAAAGAAAGACACTAAAAAAGTTATTTTAACATACGTTCTATTTCACTAATTTGTTTATTTATATTCTCTTCTATCTGTGATAATTTTTCTTTCTTTTGATTGAGCTCATCAGGAGTAATTTCACCAGTTAATTCTTTCATATCAAGATCTAAAGCCATTTTAGATATACTTGCTTTTTTCACTTTTAAATCCATTAATGATTTTTCAAGATTCGATTTTTGTGCTGAATCTAACTGAGGTTGAATTTCCTTTGGAAGTGCAGTTTCCAGAGAGGATTCTTTCAAGGGAACAGATGGTTTGATCGATTCAGGAATTAAATCAGGGACAACTTTAGGAGGTTTTATCATAGGAACTACTGGTGCTTTGATTTCTAATGGTTGTGGTATTGGCTTCGGGGCTATTTCCGTTTTTGAAGGTTGTGGTATGAATTCGGGTGGTTTAGAGGGTTTTATTGTCGGGCTTACAGGTGGTTTAACTTCTAATGGTGTTTTAAATGAACTTTCTTTGAATAATTGAAATGATTGGGATGAAACAGACTCTTTTTTAATCTTCTGTTCTTTAGCGGGTATAAATGATTTTGGTTTAATTAACTCAACTGGATTTACGGGAACAGTAGGCGTAACTTTTTGAGTATTTTCCACATGACCATATGGAGATGTTTTTAGCTTTTGCTTAGCATCTTTAGGAACAGCAGTAACTGTTTTTGGGCGTTGTTTTACCATGAAATCTTCAGGATTTAACTCTAATCCCACTTTTTGAGCTTGCGGTTTAGGTACTATTTCTTTTTCTGCTTCATTACTCTCCTCTAAGGCACTATCAATTTTTCTAAAGGTGCTCTCTTTAATTAAAGAAGTGCTATCCATTGCAGCTTCTGAAGATACTGGTTTTTCTTCATCTTTTTTAATTTCAACCGTTTTAATTTGGTTAGTCTCAACCTTTGAAATTGGTTTTGGTGGGGGAGGTGGAGGACCAGGAACTTTCACATCTTCCAGCTTTGGTGCACTTTCTCCGCTTTCTTCCTTCCTCAAAACTTTTATTTCAGGAGGGATAGGTTTTCCTTTAGGAGGAATAAGCTTTTCTTTAGGAGGAGAGACTGGTTCTTCTAATGTGGGTTCCTTTTTAACTTCAGTTTGAGTAGAACTTACTTTTTCTAACATTGACCGAATTTTTTGTGCCTTTTCATAAAACTCACGACCCAATGAGTCATCACCTAATTCAATGCATAAATCACTTATTTTCTCAAAAAGATTAGCTGCTTTTTCAAACTCTGCATTCTCTAATGCATTTGTAGCCTCTTCTATAAATGTATCCCTCTCTAATAAAGGTTTTAAGAGAGGAGAAACCTCTGCACTCATCTCTAATATATCTGCTACTATTTGAATCATTTTATCTCGATTTTCAGCTTTTTTTGCTATCATGGAATACGTTTTCAACCCCAAAATCTTTTCTATTTGTTCGGGTTTCATAGCCTGCTCTAAGTCTTGTTTATTTCCAATAATTGCGGTATGTGCATTTGGTGCTTGTTCTTTAATAAGTTCTAAGAAAAATTTACTTTTCTCTACATTTTCTAAAGATGAATCCGTTATTAGAAGAACAGCATCACTTCCTTTAATGAAATTATTCCAAAGATAACTAAATTGCTCTTGACCAGCAAAATCCCAAAGATGAAAGTGTAATTTACCAATTTTAATCGTTGCAATATCTCCTGTGATTGTAGGGATATGTTGCATCGGAATTTCTTCAGCTTTTATCAAACGAGTGATTGTAGTTTTTCCAACTCCAGAAAATCCAACGAGAGAGATTTTTGGACGTAAATTTCTATGAATAGAGTCAATGGTGGGATCGAAAACCTCAAAAGTTTTAGAGTCATACTTATGCTGAATAATATCCTCAAATAGGTTTAAAAATTCTTTTTTACATTTTGTCAATTCTTTCTTTATATTATCAAAATTATCAGTTAAGCCAGTTACAAATAAAAACATTAATTCTAAATCCTTTACTGAAATATAAGATATGCGGTATTTATAATAATCATGATATTCTACCTTATTTCCACCTTTACTAAAAGCATCGCGCATTAAATCTTTAATTAATGCATCAAAGACTTCAGTTTTTAGAGCTTTACCGAAATGCCTATAATATAGTAAATCATTGCCTTTATAAATATATACTTGCCTTAAAATAATGCTTCACTCCTGTATATCTAATTTGAAATATATTTAACTAGATCTTTTATAATAGAATACTTCTTTTCTCTTATTTTCTCTTCTTTTAAAGTATCTTGAATTTTACTAATCTCCTTGGAAAAATCAAAAACAGAGAATTCATTAATCTCTATATCTTTGGAGCTTTCACTTAGTCTTTTCAAAAACACACTGATACTTGGCATGAATTTTGCTAAATTCACATCTAAATTTAATTTAGAAATTAAAATTAACTCTTCATTAAACGTAAATAAATAATTATACTCTTGAGCTTCTATAGCGAAAGAATTTATACGATTAAGATTTAATTCTTTTGCAATATTTTGTGAATTAGATATTAATGAAAGAATCCTTTGAGGAATAACCTTTCCTATAGCAAATTCTTTGATTAGTGATCCCAATACTATTCCATAGCGATTCGCAATTGCACATTCAGAATTGATCTCCCGCTTTAATTGGGTTATAATTTCATCATAGTTAATTTGTTTCATATATGATTCTTAAGAACTTTTTGAATAAATAATAATATGTAATTTATTTATATTTATTTAAATGTAAATCTTAAGGTTTAAGATATAATTAAATTTATTGAGATTTAAGGTTGAAACTATATAAATATCATTTTACTGAAAAAGAATCAGATATTACACTAATTTCGGAATCAAGAAAAGCAATTTTAGTAGCAAAAAAGGGATTTTTTAGGCATAGAAGAATATTAGAAAATTATATTAAATCTCATAACGAATTTTTGACCTCGTTTTCACCCATAGAGATTCATACTGACGAACGAATAATTAATTTAATGACTGAAGGTTCTCTATTATGTGATGTGGGGCCAATGGCTACAGTTGCAGGTGCTTTCGCAGATTTGATGCTTGAGGAGATGAAAATTAAATCGATATCAAACCCTGTTCCAGCAAAAGTTGCTCTCATTGAAAATGGAGGCGAAATAGCAGTAGATTCTGAGAAAGCAATGAAGATTGCTCTGTATGCAGGCTATAACAAATTAAATCTTAATATTGGTTTTTTAATTGAGAAAAAAGAGTGTCCCATGGGCATTGCTTCTAGTTCTGCTAAAATCGGCCATGCTGTAAGTTTGGGACAATCCGATATTGTTACCATATTTGCCAAAAATGCTACCATAGCAGATGGAGCTGCAACAAAAATTGGGAACCTAGTTAAAGGGAGTGATATCGAAAAATCAATCAAGGATGCATTAGATAACGCGGATGATATTGATGGAGTAAATGGCGCTTTTATTTGTAGAAATGATAAAATTGGATATTCAGGTAAAATTCCTAAGATGTTTAAAATTACAGGCGATAAAGATGAGATTTTAAAAGAAAAATTTACTAATTCTTTTTCAGAAGGGTTTGAGATTATTAAATGACCCAGTAATAGGGCACTTCTATACCATTTTCACTTTTACAGGATGCAATTCTATTAAGATAATCCATATAATAATAACTTGCCATCTCTTGTTCGGTTAGGCGTTGAAAAACTTCCCAAGTTCCAAATACTAAATAATTATCATCTAGAATAAGGTAAATATCTGTATTTAACTCTGCTTTTAACTGCTGTAATTTATTTGTTCCATTTTCATAGAAATGATCTTCTGGTTTAAAAAATCCTAAGGGATTTTGATTAATTATTATAATATCTGAGGTAGTTATACTCTTATTATTCTCTTCATAAGGATAGTCATAATAATAAAGAACATAGGGTAATCCAAATTCACATATAATAAGATTTCGCTGATCAGTATACTTAGCATACCAATATATAGATTTTACTTCTCTATGATATAGGTTATATTCAATTCCATCGACATCAATCAATAGATCAGAGTATTGAGCGAAGAATGAAAAAATTACAACAAACAAGATAAAAAATTTCATTTTGGGAGTATTTATTAATTTGAGTTTTAACATCTTAAAAAAATATGCCATAAATCCAATAATGATAACAGGAGAGAAAAGAAGTAAAATTCGTCCCGACCAAAATTCGTGTAATACAAAAACATCAAGAGAAAAAGCTCCTAAATAAATAACAATTAACCCTAATAACCATAAATAAAGCGGTTTACCTTTTCTTCGCTTTTGAAATAGTATAAGTCCCCAGTAGCAAAAAAATCCAAATATCAAGCTCTCTATTAAAATTAATATTTTTGAGAAATACATATCAAGGAAAAAAACATTTAAATACCAAAAAACGAACAGTAATATTACTATAGATGAATAGAGTAGGGGAAAAATGAATTTATCCTCAAGAGTCTTATAGTATTTATATTTTTTACCAGTAATTACTGCTTTATATCGTCCAGAAGAAAAATCTATACCTCTTCTTAAATATAAGATTAATGTCACACCGCCAATTCCACCCAATATGAAAAAATACCAAGGAAGACTTAAAAAATTAGCAATCCTCCAATGAAGACTTATCTCTGTGGTATCATATAAAGCTAAGAAGATTAGTAATACAATACATAAAACGATAAAATCGATTCCTCTCCTGTAGTTTTTAACGAAATATATCAGAAAAATAAACGAAAATGAAACGATATAAATCATAGAGATTAATGAGTGAGTGAAAATAGCACTCACTCCAAGTAAAATTATCAATGCATAATTAAATGAAATATTTGAGAGGACATTTTTTTTATCTGGTCGTTCTAATTTAATAAAATTTTGAAGTCGTACATATAATAGAAAAAAAATTTCTAAAGAGAGTATTGTAGCTAAGCTCGTTGGCCAAAACTCATACATCATAACACTAAACCCTAACGAGGAACTCTCTAATAGAAATACACCAAATATAGCTATATTTTGATTTTTAAAAATTCTCTTTAAAATATTATAAAAGATTAATGCTGATACAAAATATGTATAAAATAGAAAATATTTACCTATTAAAATAACATTTATATTTGAAAAAAAGTTAATTACGGCTCCAAAGATATGCAAACCTAAAGCGCCAAAATATTGATTCGTTGGTAAATAATTGAGTTTAGTTATCATATTCATCATAAAGACATGATACATAGCATCTGTACCATAAAAATAACTAAACCGAATCGAATGAACAACAGACAACAATATTAAGAAAACAAATAGTAGCACTATATTTAAGCGGACTTTACTTTTACAGTAGCTAATAAATGAAAAATTGGTATAGATCAGTTCTTTTTCATCAGAGCTAGCAGGTTTTTGAAGGAAAAAAACAGTTTTTCTTCTGACATCTTTAATAATAATAAACAATATAAACAGAAAATAAATAGTAGCAACAACTAAAAAATAGAAAAAACCAGTGATTGGAATTCCAAAAGAATTGCCGAGATAACCAATCAGAATAAAAAACGCTAAATTAAAAGATATTGTTATCCCAAGTTTTTCTAAAAAGGTAAATTCTTTTTTTTTAAGCAAGATAAAGAATAATGGGTAATTTGGTAAGAATAATATTGTAAATGCCGTCGCACAGAGCGTTAATATTTGTAAGAAAATAGTTAAAATGGGAATATTAAAGTTAGACAGTAGCGCATTTATTCCAAAAACATTAAATGCTATTAAAAGAAGTGATATTAAAGAAGATAAGAAGACGACCGTATGTCTTCTTAGATATAAATGAAATAAAATATTATTGAGCTTTAAACTAAAATTCCCCATATTAAGTAATATACATTAACTCCTTTTGACTTTTAAAATAATTATGTAAATTAATTCAAATATTTTTAATTTGTGTTTTTATAATGTGCTCTACTTATTCTCGATTAGAAAGATAAATTGAAATTCAGCATAATTTCTAAAATTCATTATTCTGAGAAAGCCATTTTAAATAATCCTCTAATCCGCTTCCTTGATCATATTCTGGAATAAAACCTAATAATTTTTTAGCTTTGGATATATCTGCGTAACTATGTTTTATATCACCTTGACGAGGTTCTACATGTTTGATTGGAAGATTAGGTTTTTTTGTAAGCCTGAGTAATAAAGTAGCTAAATTATTCAACGAAATTGGAGAGCTCGCCCCTATATTTATTATTTCTCCAGCTGTACTTTTTTCAGCGGCAAGTAAATTTGCTCGAATAACGTCCTTTACATAAGTAAAATCTCGTGAGTTTTTTCCATCACCAAATATAACCAAAGGCTCGTTTCTTCCTATATTACCCAACCAAATTGCAATTACGCCACTATAAGGTGAATCTTTCTGTCTTGGACCATAGACATTAAAGTATCTCAATATAGTTGTGTTTAGACCATATACATGATGAAATGATTGCATATAGGATTCACATGCAAGTTTAGATGTGCCATAAGGGGAAATTGGATTTCTAGGCATATCCTCTGTCAAAGGTAATGTATTAGTATTGCCATAAACGGAGGAACTGGATGAAAATATTATTTTATCTATATTATTTTTCCTTGCGGCATTCAATATATTTAATGTTCCATTTACATTGACGGCATTACATGTTTCTGGCATCAATATTGATTGAGGAACACTTGTAAATGCCGCTACATGGTAAATTATGTCTATATCTTTAGTAATTTCTAGTATTAACGATAAATCTCTAATATCCCCCTTAATGAATCGAAAATTTTTGTTTTTTAGTGCTTCATTTACATTATTTAAAGATCCATTGAAAAGATTATCAATTCCTGATACATTTGCTCCTAAATCAAGACAATTATCCGCAATATTACTTCCTATAAACCCTGCTACACCTGTTATTAATATTTTTTTATCTTCAAACATCAAATTTTACCAATCTAGTCGTATAAATTAATATTAGAATGTTATTTATATGAAATATTAATAGTTTATCAATGATCTTGAAATTTAATATCTTATTATAATAATGATAAGTTAATCGTGAATAGCATTTATGTTGAAAAATAAATCAATCCTAATTACAGGAGCCGCAGGTTTTATCGGTTCACACCTAACTGAGACTCTATTAAAATATAATAATTTTTTGATTTTACTTGATAATTTTAATGAATATTATTCCGGCAAGGAACAACGTCTAAAATTTATCTTAGAAAATTACGAACCAAATAAGGATTATCTGCTAATTAAAGACGATATTTTAAATCGGTCTGTGTATGAAAAAATGGATTTTCCGATTGACTATATTTTTCATTTAGCAGCACAGGCGGGTGTAAGATATTCAATTGAAAACGCATCACAGGTCGCTAATAATAATATTGTTGGTACTATTCGTCTTCTCGAATTTGCTAAGACTGTTAAAGATCTTCAGCGATTTATTTTTGCCTCCTCATCATCGGTATATGGAAATCCTCTCTATACGCCTTGTGATGAAAATCATCCTAAAAATCCCATTTCGCCCTATTCTATATCAAAATTAGCTGGTGAAATATATACAAATTATTATTTTAAGCAATATAAAATACCAACTACATCTCTACGTTTCTATACAGTATACGGTCCTAATGGGCGTCCCGATATGGCTATAGGAAAATTTTTTAAATTAATACAAAAAAATAAACCACTTACTATATATGGAACAGGCGAACAATTAAGAGATTTTACCTATATATCTGATATTATTGATGGTCTAATTCTAAGCAGTGAAAATGTAAAAGCTATAGGTGAGACTTTTAATTTAGGAAACTCAAATCCTATTTCCGTAAACATATTGGTAAATAAAATGTATAAACTAACAAAAAATGAAAAAAAAATACGATTTGAAGCTCCACAAATAGGAGATGTAGATATCACCCATTCTAACATAGAAAAAGCAAAAAAACTTCTGAATTTCAATCCAAAAGTAAGCATTAATGAAGGGTTAAAGAGATATTATGAATGGGTAATAAAAAGTGACAATTCTAAATAATTAATTGAATAAAATTCGATTTCTTTAGCAAAAATTGATATTAACATTCGAAATAGGATAATCTATTGTTCTTCTTGCTGTTTTCCAGTAAATAACAATATAGAAATATATTTATATTCAATAATGGGCTTTATACTAAATGAGCAAATCAATATTACATCAATAATAATGTAAATTATATTGAATTAGGAGTTATACCTTTGAAAATATTATCTTCTGATAATCTAATTAACGTAAAAGCAAGTAATATTACAACAGATTCAGAAATTTTGCCATCAAAGTTTCAAGATTTGTATAATTGTATAAAAGATATAAAACCTAAAGAAGGTATGTTCTCTCTATCCATTATCCTTCCATTATATAATGAAGAAAAAACAATTAAATCCGTATTGGAAAATTTACCACAAAATAAATTTATTGAAATAATTGTAGTAAACGATCATTCATCAGATAATAGCTTATTAGAAATAAAAAAAATACAAGGTTATAAAAACATTCGAATTATCACCCATAAGAAAAATAAAGGGTATGGCGCTGCAATACTCACAGGAATTAAACATGCAAGGGGCGAAATTATTGTTACAATGGATTCAGACGGACAGCACAGTCCCGACGATATCTTAACCTTAATACGGCCAATTGCTAAGAAAGAAGCGGACTATACTATTGGTTCCCGTTATCTTGGTTCATACTTTTATAAACTACCGGTTTCGACAAGATTAGGGGAAGTCATATTAGAGAAATTTATCCAGCTACTCTTTAATAAGAAAATAAGAAATAATCAAAATGGATTTCGAGCGTTTAATCGAAAAGTTATCTCAATTTTTCATGATTTTAAATATGACGGATATGCATTTTGTACAGAACAGATACTTAAAGCTTCATTGGAAGGTTTTAAAATTAAAGAATGCCCTGTCAAAGTGTATGATAGAAAATTTGGGTCTTCACATATTATTCTCCGAAAATTAGCAGTAAATCTATTTTCTTGTCTGTTTATATATTCTCTAAGAAAAATTCAGTTTATGGGATTAAAAAGAAATAAATTAGGGATTCTTAAAATATATAAAAAATCTTCAAAAGCATTTCGATTAAGTAAAAAGCCCTTTACTTATGAAAATTTTCTCCATTATAATACTTTCTTTTTTATTGAAAAACAGAAATATCTATCAATATAAAGAGTAAATTATCTCTTTTTTAATGAACTCCTTAGAAACTAATCCATTATAATTAAATTTAAATTAAATACTACTCTTCTAATATTTAAAAACCTAATTATAATAATAATTTAGGTTCAAATAATTTACGGAAAGGGGTTTTTAGGTGAAAACAATGAGTCGTTTTGGTGGAGATAAACCTATTCTTGAAAAAAGTAAAAAACTCCTACCCAAAATTGATTATGAACATCAAGAATTATTTGATTTTTTAAGGAAATATAATGCAGAAAAAAAAGAGATTCTCATCTCGATCATTTTACCCCTCTATAATGAGGAAAAAACTATTAGAAACATATTACTAGGTTTACCTCAAGATAATTCTATTGAAATAATCGTTATTGATGATCACTCAACAGATAATAGTATTTCTGAAATTTCCAAAATAAGAAAAATAAAACCGATTAAACTCTTGAAACATAAATATAATAAGGGTTATGGCGCAGCTATAATTACAGGTATTAAAAATGCAAAGGGAAAAGTAATCGTGACTATGGATACTGATGGACAACACAGTCCTGATGATATATTACGATTAGTAAAGCCAATTTTCGAAGAGAATATCGATAACACTATTGGTTCTCGATATCTTGGGACATATTTTTATAAACTTCCCTTAACAACAAGATTTGGCGAGGTATTAATAGAAAAACTAGTACAAACATGCTTTGGCATAAAAATAGTTAATAATCAAAATGGATTTCGAGCCTATAGCAGAAAAATGCTTCACATATTCGATAATATTCGATTTTTAGGTTATGCTTTTTGCACAGAACAAATCATAAAAGCCAAATTAAATGGGTATAAAATGAAAGAATGTCCGATTAAAGTATATAACCGAGAGTACGGGTCTTCGAAAATAGTACTTTGGAAATTAGCACTTGATATTTTTTCATGTCTTTTAATCTATTATTATAAAAAAATACGATATAATATATTTAGAAAAAATGCAAATCTAAATTCGGTCTTTTTTTAAGAAGGTAGAAATTCTATAGTATAACAAAGTATTATATTTTTGATTATATCCTTCTATAGTGATCCTATGAAAAAAATAATTACTTGTATTGGTATTAGACCTGATATAATCCGTCTTTCTCAGATAATTAAAAAACTAGATACGTATTTTGAAAATATCATTGTTGATAGTGGGCAACATTATGACTATAATTTAAATAAGATTTTTTATGAGCAATTAAGCGTCCGTACTCCCGATTATAATTTGAATATAAAAAGTGGAACTCATGCAAGCCAAGTTACAAAATTAATCATTGAATTTGAGAAGGTATTACTAAAAGAACGCCCTGAATTTGTCGTAGTGCTGGGGGATAATAATAGTAGTTTAGGATTTGCGCTAGCTACTTCGAAACTAAATATTTCTTTAGTCCATATTGAAGCGGGAATGCGAAGTAAAAATTGGATGATGCCCGAAGAGAAGAATCGAGTGATTATTGATCACCTCTCTGATATGAATATCTGCTATCTTCCAGAACATAGAGAAAACTTGCTTAGAGAGGGTTTAAATCCACGTAGAATTTGGGTGGTTGGAAATCCAATTATCGATGTAGTAAAGCTTGCTAAACCCAATTTTAAAAAGAAGGGTCCTTTCTATTTGGTTACCTGTCATCGAGCAGAAAATATTGAAAATGCCCATAATCTTAAAGTGATACTAACTTTTTTGAATGAATTATATAAAAAAAATAAAGTGGAAATTATTTTCATTCTAATGCCCAAAACTAAAGCTATGATGGAAAAATTCAGTCTATCATTCCAAGAAGGCATTAAAAAGGTTGAACCTTTAGGATTTCTTGAATTTTTAGGAATGGAAAAAGAAGCTGATCTCGTTCTAACGGATAGTGGAACTGTTGTTGAAGAGTGTGCAATATTGGGTACACCTTGCTTAACAATTAGAGAAAGTACTGAAAGAGTAGATTTAATCGAACTCGGTGTGAATGTATTAACTGGTATAGATGTAGATCAAATGCTAGATGCAGCGAAACTTGCATTGGAGCAAAAAATCACACCTGTTTTACATTATGGAGAAAATGTTTCCAATAAAATCTGTAATATATTAATTGGGAATTCTTTATCTTTTCATAAGAAGAAAGAGCGTTAATTATAATTTTAATATAAGAAAATACTCCCCATTGGAATCTCATCATCATGGAAAAAAGTCAATATGAACATAAAAAGAAGAGAGAATTGGAATGGTATGACAGAAAGCATCAGAAAAGCAGAACTGGTGTTATTAGCACTATATTAAATTCTCCAGCAATCAAGAACTTTAAAAGATTTGGATACAATTATGCATTTCCAAAAAATCAAATGAAAGGTTTGATCAAACGTCATGTAAAAAGCAATAAACTTGCAAAAATCTTGATTGCTCCTTGTGGAACGGGGGATGATTATCAATATTTAAAACAATTCTCTAATAACATTTATGGAATTGATTTATCTCCAATTGCAGTTAATTCTTGTCCTACTGAAATAAAAGTTAAAACGGGTGATATACTTGATTCTCAATACCCCGATAACTTTTTTGATTTAATTGCTAGTCCTTTATTTTTTCATCATCTTGTGAAAATAGGATTCGCCCCTTTCTTACAGGAATTTTATAGAATATTACGACCTGGAGGAAAGCTTATAATATTAGATTTTTCTTTATATTATCCTTTAAATATAATTACACGACCAATTATTAAAAGACTATTTAAAAATCCCTACGGGGAGGTTGAGGATGAAGACCCAATTCGACCAAAGCAGATGCTTAAATCTCTTGAAAATATAGGATACGCGAATCTAGAAGTAGTTGGAGCTACTTTCAGTCATCCGATATTTTTTATCCCTGTAGCTAAAATCATAAATCGATTTACAAAGTACCTATTAAATAAAACTCCATTTAAATATTATGCCTGGATGATTTTATTTTGGGCGGAAAAGAGGAAATGAAAGATTTATTCAATTTGAAGCATAAAATCGTGCAACTCTTTAATTGCCTCTTTTATTTGCTTTTTCTCTGATAACTTGTCTAAAATATTATATTTAGATGTCAGAGTTCTATCAACTTTTTCATTGGGCTTATTCACTCGATTGATAGTTAAATTCTTTTCAAAAATTGTCTTAAAAATATGCATTAACTCATATTTATTTACAATGTTATTTGGAGAATAATGATGTACAAATGAAGTACGCATTAACTCATCAAAATTATTGGAAGAGATTATTTTTTCGCAAATCTGGGCAAATTGTAATGTTGTAATGCCATTCCAAAGATGATGCTCAAACCCACCAATTGTTCCTCCTTCTGGTTGGTGCAAAAACCATTCAAGTAGAAAATTCTTTTCTTCTTTGATTTCAGGTCCAATAATCGAAGTACGAATAATCAGAGTAGTTCCATCAAATACTTCTCCAAGACTCTTTGATTTGCCATATACATCTAATGGGTCATGTAAATCACTTTCAGTATATAACCCTTTTTTTCCGCTATAGACACAATCGGTTCCAATAGTTATTATTTTAATATTATGTTTTTTTGCATACTTTCCTAACTCCCAAGGAAAATCGGAATTAATTTTTATCGCTCGAACAACTCCGACAGGGTCATCGTCTTTAGCAAATGGTTTGGTTATCCCTATACAATTAATTATGTAATCCAATTTTAAATCAAGATACTTTTTGGATTCTAATTGTGTAATATCATTCGCATCAAAAATAAACACGTTATCTGTAAGATATTTTCGGTTTCTTACCGTTCCATACACATTTAAATCAGGATTGTTTTTCAGGTAATTAAATACCATCGAACCAAGCATTCCACTAATCCCAAGAACTAATACATTCGCTATCATTATCACCTTTTAATTCTATCTGTTTTCCACTTCCCAAATTTCATTTCCCCAATAATCTGCGGGGAAACGATAGTCATCATCTTTACTTTCCTCTAGCGAACTTGTGGAGAAAAATAAAATTCTAGTATCATCTTCTAAAGGACGGAATCCATTTGCATGTTTAGGAGGGATAAAAAGCACTTTTGGGTTCTTGTCAGAAAGAACATAACGATGTACGGGTAATTTTTTCGATGGTGATTTTACAGTATCTAATTCTACTGCCGCAACAATAGCAGAGCCTTTTGCAACATAAACATACTTCGCTTCATTAAGATGACCATGAAATGCCCGTATTGTAGAAGTGGAGAAGTTTTGAACTTGATAAAAACGTTTGACACCATAAAAATTAAATTCATTAGCAAAATTAAGAAGACCCCGATCATCAACAGCTAAACCACCATCTATAAGAGACAATTTTTTCTTCCCAATTGTTTCTGAGATTTTAAGTATTTCATTTAGTTTTAAGTTGGAATATATCCCTTTTTCAAATTCCAAAGCTGTGGGTGATTGTGAGATTTCCCTTACTGCATCGGCAATATCATATTTATATTCGAATCCTGTTTTGACTAATTTTGAATTATCAACCATATAACTACGCATATCTACTATATTTTTGTCAATTGTAACTTCACATCCGGTGATGTTTTTAACAATTTCGCTAAGCTTTAATAAACTTAAATTTTCTCCACGCACATTATATATCCCTTTTAAGTTATGTTTAACAGCATGACCTATTGCTCGGGAAATATCTTTAATTGATACAAACGGTCTTTCTTGTTCTCCTCCAAATACCGTTACTTTTTTGAATTTCACTGCTCTTGCGGCAAAAGAGTTTACCACTAAATCATAGCGCATCCTTGGACTTAACCCATATGCAGTACCAAGACGTAAGATGCAAGAATTTTCTTTACAAATCTCTCTTACAATTCGTTCTTGAGTATATTTTGTCTGACCGTAAAAGTCAATGGGAAAACCCTCATCCTCCTCTTTTACTAGCTTATTTGGTTCACTTCCATAAATACTGCATGTGCTAATGTGAACTATATATTTATTTAAGGATTTGCACATTTCTGCTATATTCCGTGTGCCAATACAATTTATAAGAATTGCTCGACTTGTATCCACTAAACATGCAGGATCGCCAACAACTGCCGCTAAATTAACAACAACATCAAATCTATTGAAAACTTTCTTTAGATCATCCCTATTTGTAACATCGGCTTCTATATAAGGATTAAGAGGAGTAAGCTGTTTGTAAAGATGAGTATCAAGAATTTCAACCTCCCACTCCTCATGCTTTAGAATATTATAAAGTACAGATCCTATATACCCGAGACCTCCAATAATTAATACTTTTGGTGTCATGCATTCTTTCCTTTTTAAAAATGTGATATATTATCAATCATTAAGTTTAATTTAAACTTTAATTAATGCACATTAATTATTCTAATAATAAAAATTAATACAATTTCTCGTAACATGTTCCATTAATTTTTAAATTAAAAAATGACGAAGTTTTCATATTAAATTTTAAATAAATTGCATTTCTTTTATAATATAGTTCATAATATTCTTACGTAATTATTTTAAACAGATTTGTTCTATGAATCTTCTGGTTAGTAAAGAGAATGGTATGAATTTTGGAATTTCAAACTCTGCTGATATTGAAATGGTAATAATTAATAAAATAGTAAAACTAAAATGAAAATACTCGGAATTCAAGAAACAGATTGGTTAACCCGAGGGCCTCATACTCAACATCATGTTTTTGAAAGATTATCCATAAATCCTAATATCAAAATTACTATTTTTGATTATGATATTGATAAAGTAATGAAATCAAAATCTCTTTTGATCAAAAGAAGAGAGTATTTAAACATTAACAAAGCTGTAAGAGATTCAAAGGTTCAGGTAATTAGAACTTCACATATACAAATACCCTATATTCGAAGAATTTCCTCACTAATTTCTAATTTTTTTGGGTTAATAAAATACATAAGGAAAAATCGTCCAGATATTATTATTGGACTCTCAATATCAAATGGCCTTATAGGATTAATTTTAGCAAAGCTTTTTAGAATCCCTTATTTTTTTTACTACATAGATTTGCTTCATACGTTAATCCCTCTCGGGTATGTCCAAAATTTTGCCAGAATCGTTTCTCGTTTTATATTAAAATACTCTGACCAAATCATCGTAGTAACTAATTATTTAAAAGAATATATTGTTAATGAAGGAATCAACGAAAATAAAATAACAATTTTGTTGAATGGTATATCTTTGGAAAATACTGTTGTAGATCAAACTAAATTAGTTCAAATTAAAAGGGAATTAGCTATTTCCGAGAAGGATTTTATAATTTTTTTTATGGGGTATTTATATGATTTTGCCGGTTTAAAAGAAATCATTGATTATTATCACATGGATGTAAAACAAGGTAAATTAAATCTTAAATTTGTAATTGTTGGCGATGGAGGAATTTATAGCAGCTTAAAACAATATATACATGAATTAAATGCAAACTGGGTCAAATTGACTGGGAGAGTTCCTTTTTTTGATATAACCGAATATATCGCGCTAGCAGATCTCTGTCTAATGAGTTTTAAGTTAAATGAAATAACACGACAAATTACTCCGGTTAAAGTAATGGAATATATGGCAATGAAAAAGCCAGTATTATCCAATAGCTTACCTAGTGTAGTTGCTGAAATAGGAGAAGATAGCGGAGTCATATTCGCAAAAAATCAACAAGAATTAATAAAACAAATCAGCATATTAACAACTCAAAAAGCAGAACTTAAACAGATTGGAATAAAAGGGTATGATTTAATCAAACAGAAATATATTTGGCCAAAAATACTTAATCATTTGAAACAAATTATCATACGTTCAATAAAAGAAAAGAGAAATAGTAAAATAAAAGGATAAAGCGATTTTATGATGATAAATGTTGCTATGTTGACTCCTTTTTTCACGGGAAACTTAGGTGGTCCTTATAATGTAATTTTAGAAATAGCCCCTTATTTAGAAAAATTAGGGGTAACTACAAATATTTATACTTCTTCGGCAATCACCAAGTTTGGAAGAAATAAGACGGAATTCTACGAAGAAAAAAGTAAAGGATTCAAAATTTTTCGCTTTGACTCACTATTACGCTTTAAAGAATATCGAATTTCGCTACAAATGATTCCCTTTATGTTAAAAAATGCGGATACTATAGATATTATCCACTCTCATGCGATAAGGAGCTATCAAGAAGATATTGGTTCATTTATTTCTCTTGTAAAGCACAAACCTTTAATTATCTCCCCCCACGGCGGAATCAGTATTAATTGGGATTATACTGATAAGATTCCAAAGATGCTTCATGATACAAGTATAGGGTATTTAAATAAAAAATTATTAAATCCTCATTTTATTGCTGTAGCAAGGATGGAAATCCCGATATTAAAGAAATATGGAATTGCGGAAGACCACATTCATTTTATTCCCCATGGAGTTAATACTGAAATCTTTAAGCCAGTTGATGCAATAGAATTAAAGAAAAAATTAGGTTTATTGGATGCTGATGTTTTACTTTATGTTGGGCGTATCGCGAAAGGAAAAGGTGTAGATAAGTTAATAAAAATATTATATCAGGTTCGAAGAAAAAATAAACGGGTAAAATTAGTGATTATTGGTGGAGATGCAGGATATTTATCGTATGTAAAGATTCTAATAGAAAAATATAACTTATCGGATGATGTGATTTTTACAGGATATATAGCTAAATACGATTTAGCTGCATATTATTCAATTGCGGATTTAGTCGTCTATCCATCAAGACAAGAAATATTCGGTTTAGTTATATGCGAGGCAATGGCATGTGGAAAACCGGTTATTGGCTCAGATATAATGGGTCCAAGCGAAATAATTGTGGATGGAAAAACAGGATTTACTTCAAATTTTGAAGATATTTCCGCATTAAGTGAAAAGATTATTACTCTCCTTGATAATAAAAATATACTATTAAAACTAGGTCAGAATGGTTTAGAGAGAGCAAAAAAACTTTTCTCATGGCAAAAAACAGCCCAATTGCATTTTAACCTCTATAAAAGCGTTTTAGGTTATAAGTAATTGTATATATGCTCTCTCTTTTAAATTTTTATTGCACATAGAAATTCTTCATAAGAAAGTGAGAACTATCCTTGTATTATCTTAATTATACACTTTTTTTAGAAATACTTTATTTAATACCTGTCCATCAATATCCAGAGGAATTTTCTCATTCAATAGAGCAAAAATAGTTGGTGTTACATCATACGGAGTAATATCTTCAATAATCATTCCTTTCTTAATTTTGGGTCCATTTATTATGAAAACCCCGTTATGTGCACTATGAGTTCCCGTATGACCTGGATTAAAATCTAGAATTAAATTTATTTTCACTTTTTTTCCGTTAGGTAAACTGGCTTTTAAATTTCTCCGTTCCCCTATGAAACCATTAATTTTAACCATTAATTTATTTGTATAAGATGTAACTTCAAAAAGCTGTTGTTTTTCACAATAGATTGATTCGATACTTTTCTTAAATTCATCAATTTTTCTATTTGAATTTGGCTTAATTCTAAAAATTACTTTTCCTGCTACATATACCCCATATACGTCATAATAATACCCTAATTCGCGAAGTAAGCAAATAATATTTATTGAGGAAAAATTCTTGCGACATTTTCGATCAATGCTTTCAAATCCATGGTCAGAACATATAATTAAGTGAAAATTATTTTTTTGAGCATATTTGTTAAGCTCACCAATAAATTTGTCTATAATTTGATAAGTTTTTGGAATGATTTTAGAATATCTCGTTTTTTCAGCTTTTTCTCTCCAATATATATGGCTTAAAGTATCAAAAGTATAATCAAAAAATACTGAAAAATCTAATTCATACTTATTTAGTAGTGCAAGATATAAATTGGTATGAATTATAAGCTCAATTTCTTTTAATAGATGCATTCTCTCGAGTAAACCTTCCTTAAAAGATAATAAGAGACATCTTTTTATGATATTAATTAGAGGTCTAATTGGAAAATGAAACCTTATAAGATCCAAGAAAGTCATGATCTTAAAGCTGAAAGAATATTTCTCAGCTCGTGCTTTTCTATCTATTTCTCCAATAAAAGCTAATTCTTTTGGATATGTACTTTTATCTACTAATAAAGGATTTGGAATGCAAAACCCATCAAATTTTTTTGCGCTCCATACACTTAAAGGTCTATAAAGACCAATCCTATAACCATTTCTTTTTAAAATGTCCCAAATTTGATCAGAAGTTAAATCTTCTTCATTAGAATAAAAATCCCTGATTCCATGCTTTTCAACAGTCTTTCCAGTAAAAATGGAGCAAAAAACTTTAGGAGAACTTAAAAAACCTTCAGCCACTAACGTGCTAGAAACTCCATTATTAATGATTTTCTTAAAATTATCTAATTTGTTGTTAGCAATTAAGTCATTGATTAGATTCCAACTAAGTCCATCTAAAGCTAGAAAAATTACTTTCGCCATCTACTATCTTGTATAAAAAATAAATTCCTTAAATTTTTTTAATTAAAATAAAAAAAAAAGCATTAATCTTAAAATTTTTTACAGCTATAAATAATTAGTTAAATCAAAAAACTCAAATAATTTCTAAGCTCTTTTATTTCTTCTCATAATTCTATTTTTCAAAATAAATTTTTATACATCGAGGTTCATCACATTTTATGAGTTGAATAATCTTCTAATTTGATCATCATTTTTTTAATAACATAGACAGTTTTAATATAATTATAATCATAATTAGCATGAAAGTAAAAATTATAGTGAGGAGAAATGTGTTAAAACCGAAATCGAAAAACAATAAACGATTATAAATAATTTTGGGGGCATCTATGAAAATAACAATAATAACTCCTACTTTTCCTTATCCTAAGCGGGGTATATTTCCCGGATTTGAAAGATACATGGAGAATCTAGCAATTAACCTAAAAAAAAGTGGTAATGATGTAAAGATTGTAACCACATTTTGGAATGGAGGTAGAAGGCATGGTGAATACAAAGGAATCCCTCTCTTAAGGATATTAGACTCAAAAACGTTGTTAGGAAAGCTTGGATCTGTGTTCTGTTTAAATTATATAACGTTTGGTCTAAATTTATTTAGAAAACGAAATTTTGAGTTTTTTAAAGATTCAGATGTCATCATTTCTGCTTTTGCTATGATTTTTAGTTTCCAATTTGATATAAAACGCATGCCGTTAATATCTATATTTCTACATTACGACAAGATTCAAAAATGGGAAGATATCCTCACTTATTCGTCATTGCACTTTTTACAGAAAAATCAATATAAAAAACATAAGAAAATTATAACTATTTCTGAAACATCAAAGAATGATTTAATTGAACATTATAAATTAGATAAAAATGATATCATATCTATTCCCCTTGGGATAGATACTCAGAAATTTAATCCATCTAACTACTCAAATGCAATTAAAGAAAGATATCGAAATAAAATATTATTTTATTCTGGATTAATGATATCTCGAAAAAGAATTTCTATTCTATTAAAAGCATTTCAACATGTTTTAGAAGTATATCCAAATGTTCATTTACTATTAGCTGGGGATGGGCCGCTATTAAATTTTCTGAAAGAGTTAAGTATATTATATGGTATTAATGAAAAAGTATCTTTCTTAGGATTTATAGATGAGAAAAATCTTCAAGAATTTTATGCTACAAGTGATATTTACGTATTTCCATCAGAACAAGAAGGTTTTGGGCAAACAATTTTAGAAGCAATGGCGAGTGGTATTCCCGTCATATGTGCAGATAAACCTCCCATGTCGACAATAGTCGCAAATGGAGGGGTGACTTTTAAATTAAATGATCCTAAGGATCTAGCTAGACAGATATTAAAACTTTTAAAAAATGAGAGTCTATTAGAAGAAATGGGAAATAATGGTTTAAAAATAGCAAAAAGGTATTCATGGGCATTCATAACTGATATATATCTTCGATTTTTAAAACAAAGCTTGAGATCATAAAAATAAATATAAGATAAAAATAAAGATCATTAACTTAATGCAACTTTTAAACTATTTTTAAATTATAGATGATTTCTTTACTAAGATTAGCTCAAATTAATGAATAACTCTTGATTATATGAAGTATAAATAAAATTAAAACCTCGATTAACTAATGTCAATATCAGGAAGAACGTTAAAAAATTTCGTCTTAACATTAATTACAGAATTAATTGGTTTTATTTCTAACTTTATTATAATCTACATATTATCTCATCTTTACTCTCGCGCTGAATTTTCTTCCTATAGTTTTTCCTTTACTTTTATCTCATTTTTTATGATTATGGCCAATTTTGGATTAGGATCGATAATAATCCAATATATAGCCGCTAAAAAAGATCAAGATAATGAAGGCGTTCAAAAATTAATAACAGAAGGATTTAAATTAATTCTTCTATTTTCATCGATAGCCTCCTTAATACTGTTCATAATTTCGATTTTTATTAATAACATATATGACATTCCCGATTTAGGAATAGCACTAAGCTTTGCTTCTATATATTTATTTTTTTCCAATCTGATTCTACATTTTGAGAATGTATTTTTAGGCACTTGGTTATACAAGTATTATGCGTTGTCAAAAACCATGTTCAACTTATTGAAGCTGGTGATTGTTCTTTTAAACTTTACCATCAGTTTATCAATTCCAACAATTTTAGCTTTATTTTCACTAGTATCGGCAATACATTTTCTAATTTTCTTCATTATTGTGATCAAATTAAAGTTCATAAAAAAAATCTTTACGTTTGATTTTAAATTTAGTAAAATGCTTTTAAAAGTTGCCTTCTTTATGTTTTTACCTGGAATTTTTCTCTACATTATAAATAACTTCAATCAATTTATTTTAGCTTATGTTATAACTCCCTCGGAATTCGCTGTTTATTCTATTACTCTTACGATAATTCAAATTATATCCTTACCAATACTTATTTTCTCTAATTTAGTATTTCCATATGTTTCATATTATATGCCAAGAAAAGAAGAAAGCGGTAAAAATGTACATACTATATTTAATTTAACCTTTTACTATGGCTTGTTGATAATGATCCCAGTTACCATCTTCTTTTTTACGTTTTCTGATCAAATCGTCATCAGTATCTTTGGAGAAGCCTATTACAATGCGTCTCTCTACATAAAAGTATTTATTTTTTATTTAAACTTTAAAATGATCGATATTTTAGGAGGGCATTTTCTTTGGGCAGCAAATAAACCAAAACTCGTTGTTAAATTATATGGCATCACGGCACTTTTCACAATAATTTTAAGTATAATTCTTATTCCACTTTTTTTCACTTACGGAGCGATATTCGCAATAATGATTCCTCATATTGCTTATATTATAATCACTTTAATTAAGGTTAAGAAAATGAATAATATTCAATTCTACACGCATACGAGACTTTCTCTTTTCAAAATTTTATTTTCATCAATTCTGTCTGGGCTTTCTTCGTGGTTTTTAATGGTATATTTTAATTTACATAATTATAGTTTATATAATCTAGTCATCTTGACCGTTATTTATTTTGGAATTACAGTTTTATTTCTTTTTTTAACAAAAGCAATTCAACTTAATCAAATTAAGGAATATATTAAAATTGTAAGAGAATCATTAAAGATGTCTAATAAAGAACCGGATATGCTCTATTAAGATAATTAAAGAATTGAAAAACTATAAAATACCTTGAGTTTTCCTTATCTCCAAAAAAGTTAAACTTGAAATTGATTAAAAGATTAAAAAAATAAAAATGAACAAGTTAGTATCGATTTTATTAGTAAATTTCAATAACAATCAGTATACAATTGATTGTTTGAAAAGTTTAATGAAAATACTCTATCAAAATTTTGAAATAATTATTACTGATAATGGATCGACGCGTGCTAATTTTATCAAGTTAAAAAATGATATTAAGCAATTTTCACCCAAATTAAATATAAAATTGATTAGAAGTAATATTAAGCTCTATTTTGCGGGTGGTACTAATAAAGCTATTAAAGAAGCTAAAGGAGAGTATATCTGTTTATTAAATAATGATACAGAAGTTGAGCCCGATTTCCTTGATATTGTCATAAATTATTTAGAGCTGAATAAAGATATTGGCATGTTATGTCCTAAAATTCTATACTATAAGAAGCCTAATTACATATGGTATGCAGGAGCTTACTTGAATCCGAGATCAATATACTTTACTTATCATTATGGATTAAGTCAAAAGGATAATGGTCAATTTGATCAAATTAAGGAAACCTCATATGCCAATGGAGCGGCATTATTTATTAGGAAAGATGTTATTCAAAAAATTGGGTTATTAGACGAGATTTTCTTTATGTATGCTGAAGAAGTCGATTGGAATTACAGAGCAAAGGCAATGGGATATAAATTGATTTATTTTCCAAAAACACAAATATATCATAAGATTGATTTAGTTTCAAAAGAAAATAGATTAGGGTTTAGAAGAAATTACTTTCAGATATATCTATATACAAGAAATATGATAATTTTTACTATAAAGCATTTTTCTTTGATAAATATCATTTTATTTTTCCTTATTTATCAATTCAGGAAAACAATATTTGAAATTCTATATTCCATTTTCCAGAATAAATATAACTTTTTTATTGCAAATATTAGAGCACTTTTAATGGGATCACTGATAGGTTTCAAACGACGAACCCATAGACGATGTCACCGGTTAATGATAAAAGAATATAGATATATAAATCAATTTCAAACGTATAGAAAATAACAATCTAGCGTTTTATTAGATTTTTAAAAAATTTTTATATAAAGATATTGTATAAGTAATGATTAAAAAATTAAAGTAAAGATAAATTTAATATATATTATGAAAGTCGTGATATTAGCTGGTGGATGGGGGACTAGATTAGGACATTTAACCGATATCATACCTAAACCAATGGTTAAAATCGGTAATAAACCCATTTTATGGCATATCATGAAAATTTATTCCACGTTTGGTTTTAATGATTTTATTATCTGTCTTGGTGTAAAAGGAGAGATCATAAAAGATTATTTTTACCATTATGACATAAAAAATAACGACTTTACAATCGATATCAAAAATAGAAATATACACTTCTATAAACAAAATGAAGATGAGAATTGGAAAGTCAGTTTAATTGAAACAGGATTAAACACTTTAAAAGGTGGAAGGATAAAAAGAATTGAAAAATATCTTGATCCGGACATGAATATGTTAACTTATGGAGACGGTTTAGCGGATATTAATATTAAAGAGTTAGTTGATTTTCATAAAAGTAGTGGTAAAGCAATGACTATCACAGGAGTTCATGCTCCAGCTCGCTTTGGCGAACTTGTCGAGAAAAAGGGACAAATTATTACTTATATGGAAAAACCACAAACATCTGTGGGTTTAATTAATGGCGGATTTATGGTTTTTAATAATTCAATCTTGGATATGCTTACTCCTGATGAGAATT
>CAYUTF010000027.1:24354-33878 GCA_964447495.1 uncultured archaeon | reverse complement strand
TGTTCAAATTGTGGATTTAAGGAATTATATACCGCTAAAGAAAATGAAATTAATGATTTAGAATTAACCTTGCAAGAAAAAAATTGTCCCGATTGTGGTTCAAATGCATTTAATATAGTTAAGAAAATCTCTATAATAGAAGAACTTGGAGAAATTGCAGAATCGATGGGGACCGATGTGGATATTATCTCTTCCCAGACTGAAGAGGGAGAGATGCTGTATAGCACTTTTGGTGGAATAGTCGCTATATTACGATTTAAAATTAATTATTAAAATTAATAAATTTGGTGATCACTTTGAAAGATTTATTGATGAATTTAAAGTTCATAATGTTCGGTGGCAAAGGAGGGGTAGGAAAAACAACGTGTGCTACGAGTTGTGCAATTTGGGCTGCAGAACATGGTAGAAATACCTTAATTATAAGCACTGATCCTGCACATTCATTGGGAGATAGTTTAGGTATTGAATTAAAACTTGGGGAATTAACACCAATAGATAAGGTAAAAAATCTGACGGCTTTAGAAATTGATCCCCAAAAAAAAGTTACTGAATTACAAGGGATTGCTGAAATAAATCCTATGAAAGATTTAGGTATGGATGGTATGATGGGTGAAATGGTCCAGGGCATGTTTGAAGGAATGATAGGGGACAATGAGCAGGGGAAAGCCTTAAATCTACCAGGTATCGATGAAACTCTGGCTTTTGGAAAAGTTTTAGAATATATTGAGACAGATCATGATTTTGATCTGATTATATTCGATACAGCCCCAACTGGACATACCTTACGACTTTTAGGTTTACCTGAAACTCTTTCTAGTTGGATTGGGAGAATGTTGAAATTTAGACTTAAACTAGGAAAATTTTTTGGAAAATTTAAAGGATTATTTGGGGGTGAGGATACACAACCAGATAACTCCCTTGAAGTATTAGAGAAAATGAATAATTCAATCTTGAGAGCTAGAGCGGATTTAACTGATCCAAAAATAAATTCATTTGTTATTGTTATGATCCCCGAGGAAATGGCAATAGCAGAAACTGGCAGATTATTAAATGAGCTAATAAAATTTGGCATACCAAATTCATATATAATCGTAAATCAGTTTTATAAAGATGATTTAGAATTATGTGCTTTTTGTAAATCAAGAAGGGCCATGCAAAAAAGAAATCTAAAGAAAATTAATAATATTTTTAAAGATAAGCTAGGTAAAAATGTTATTATTGCTCCCTTATATAAAGATGAAATCAGAGAAATAGATACTTTGAAAGAATTTGGGACACATCTTATTTACTAATCATTTTTCACTTAAGGCTTTTAAAGAACAATAAGTGCACAATTTTGATTTTCCCGAGGGATATCCACAATTTTTACATTGTCTGTAATAATGATTAGGTTTATTTTTATAAATTAATTCAGAAAGTTCTATGAATGTATTAAAGAGATTATATTCGATCTCAGGACTCATTTTTTTAGTTTCTTGAATAAAATGAAGAACTCTTTTTCTTAAGATGGGGTCTTTATCTCTATAAGGACAATGTTTAGGATAGTAAATTAGTTTTTTAAGATTCGCATATAGTAATATTTCATCTTCGGGTATTCTCATCAAGGGGAATATTTTTTTAATATAGTATTTATGCATAATATCTGGTTCCTTTCTAAAGAGATATTGATTACCAATTAAATTAATTCTCTTATATAAAATATTCATCAAGAATGTTTCCGCAAAGTCAGTAAGGTTATGACCTAATGCCAATATGGTTCCCCCAAGTTTTTTTGCGTAATCATTAAGTAATCTTCGTCTTATTATAGCACAATAGTTACATGTATATAAACTATCTTCACTATCATTTTTTCGCCTTACGATCTCATTTAAAGATAACCCAAATTCATTTTTAAATGAAATTATATGATGCTCAATACCATAAGCTTTACAAAATTCTTTTGCTAGGTTAATACTCTTATCTCGGTAACCCTCAATCCCTTCATCAATAGTAAGTGCTATTAGTTCTTTTGAATTATATGTTTCTCGTTGAATTTTGATCAAATTGTATAGAAGAGTAATTGAATCTTTCCCTCCTGATAAAGCAACCACAATAGAATCTTGAGGGTTAAGCATACTATACTTAGAAATAGTTTTATTTATAATTTTTTCAATGCTTCTAATAAAACACTCGTTGCACATGAATTGACCAGATTGTTTTCTATAGATGTTTGCTGCATTGCCGCAGATTAAACAATTATTCTTAAATGAGGGATGATAATTTATATGAATATAAACCACTTTTATGTATTGATTAAATCCAAAAGAAATTAAATCCAAATTTGATAAATGATAAAGCGAAATTTCCAATTATTAAACTCAACGAAATTAATCTTATTAAATTCAGTATTAGCTTTTTCTTACGAATATTTTCATCAAGTAAATATTCATAAGTAATTTCAAACGCCGTATCATCTTCAATAGTGGTATCCTCAGGCAACACAATTGATACTGTATCAAAATAACCATCACCTACTTTATCAATTAATTCATAGTTATCTTTGCTAAGTACAATTTCACTAAATTTCTTGCTATTCTCTTTTTCTTTTAGGTAAATCTTAATTGATTCGACATTTATTACATGATATTCTGGGAGATGACAATCCGTATCATCTCCTTTATAATAAAACCTATTCTTTTTTTTTCTTTCAGTTTTACCATATTTTTCTCCAAAAATCCATTTAATTATTTCTTTTGAAATTCTATCACCATCAAATCCAGGAATTGGCATCATATTAAAGAGAGTGATACTAAATGATATTATAAATAACCAAGCAATCTCTTTAATAAGAAAATCTGGCACATTTGCTGTTAGAAACTTAGCAAAATCATTCTTATGCATCCAAAATAATACACTTTGAACTCCTATGTAAACTCCTATTAATTCCACATCCAATATATAATTTGCACCTAAATTTGAAGTTAGATTTATATTTTTTAGATTAAGATTTATCAATATTTTCTCGAGTGTATCTCCATTCGTTCTATTAATTGAGGTACCATTAATCTGGGTTATAATTATATTAACATTCTCTTCACTGGTGTGATTATAAGTAATTTGTAATTCATTATTAGAAACATATTCATAATCGATACCGATATTGTATCTCGGTCCTAAAAACACATTTTTCTCTGAATTTAGGTTAGAGAAGGAATTATAAACTTTAAATGTCAAATTTTCTCCTACAGAACATTTAATTCGCGTCTTATTATTCAATATAGTACTAAGGGTGATCCCTTGGAGTTCATCAAGATAAACATATTGATCATCAGTTTCACCTTCTTTTTTAATGGCATCAATCGCATCACCGCTTTCAAGATTTCCATAGTTAAATCCTCCATTTTGGGGTTGTAAAACATTGTATATTTGAGTCACTTGTTTAAAAAAGGGTGAGACCATCAAGGGGAAGCCTATTAGAAGTAAAAATGCTATCCCCGCTGTTATAGCATTCACATAAGTTCCTGCCGCCGCGATTCTAAATCGTGTATTTCTATGAAATTTAGGTGAATTTAATTCCCACTCATCGACTTCAACGAAAGCTCCAAAACCCACAAGATAAAAAAGTCCTGCTCCAAGAACTCCTGTGGATTTAATCTCTACTCCATCGATGCTTGCGGAGATACCATGAGCAAATTCATGAGTTGTTAGTATGAATAGTAGTGGTAATAACATATAGAAAAAAATAGGTAAATCTATAGTCACTCCAGGTATAAGCGGAATTATCGCTTGTTCAATACTTGGTGCAAATATTAAATTTAAGATATTAGTGAAGAAAAAGTAAAATCCATATATAGTAAAACCGAACGACACAAATATTCCAATATTCCAGAAAATTCTCCAAAATTTTGGATTTTTTCTGGCAATTTTATTGATAAAATTATTTAATCTTTTTGTTTTAAATAAAGCAAGCAAAGGAAAATATAGACTATAGGCTCCTTTTTTATTTCTTAAAAGATATACAGATATCGCAACAAAAATCCAAAATAAAGATGATAATATAAACCATGGATTGAGTAAAAATTCAATAATTATTTCAAAGAAATTCATTAGGTTATGATATAATACATTAATTAAAATATAGTATTGTGAAAATATTATCAAAATTAAGGTTATTTATTTTTTAAGAGAAGTGTTAATTTAAATCAAATTTAATTACATAGTTATGTTATTTTTTTCCAAAACCCAATTATCAATAAAAAAGTATTGATTGAAATTCTTTCTTGGAAGATATTGATTATGTATTGCTGATTTTGGAATCCAAATGTTTTTGTTCGTTCCAAAATTTAATAGAATTGCTTTTTCTGTTTCCCCTTTAAGAATCGCTTTTATATTACGTATATTTTCTAATATGTTATTTTGAGTTTCATAAATTAGAGATTTTTGATTCTGAAATTCATCTTTATTCTCAATTTGTAGATTTAATTCCGAATCATTAATGTCTTTCCTAATTAAATCTTTTTTTTTTAATGTAGTGGAAAAAACTATTTTTTCTTCGACTAAATGCCTTAATAATAAGCGTAAAATTTCTACCTGTGCGAAATTTAATACTTTTGAATAATCTCCGATATGAATCCATAAAGTTTTCACCTCTTCATCTTCCCAATTGAATGATAATGAGGTTTTTTTATCTTTATAAGTATGAAAACTCCGCCAATTCAAGATTTGTCGATTTAAAACCCGTAAAATCATAATCATTTCTTCTAGTGTAAACTTAACGATTTTTCCTTCTTTAGAAGCAACTTTTTCCCATTTACCCTCTCTATTCTTTTTTATACATTGAATGAACATAAAGGGTTTAAATTTAGAAGTACTTTTTATGATTATTCCAGTATTTTGACCAAAAAAACTTTTAATATGAGCATCTGGCATATACTTACCAATTAAACTTTTCTAAATCTTTTAATTACATCTAATTTTATATTAAAAAATACCACTAAATGATCGAAATGGTAAAAAATTAAAATACAAGATAATTATTCTTATATAAAAATTAATAATAATAACATTTGTATCCAAACTAAGCGGGGTGGGCTAGCCTGGTTTATGCCGCAGGGCTCATAATTGGGGAAAAGGCCCCCCTTTAAGAAACCCTGAGATCGTTCGTTCAAAGGTGAAAAAATGCTGGGTTCCAGCAAACTGAAAATCGAACCCCCGCTACCATACTCTTCTTTTAATAATTTATTAATATTATTTAAATCCGTTTTAGATCTTGTTTTTGAATGTTATAATCTAATTTTCCCATCTCAAGAAAATTTAATCCCAGTTTTATATTCAATTGAAATTACTAAGATATTTATAATTTAATAATAAATTCTATATACTAATCGTGATAATATTTGATTAATCATTTAACTTTTGTAGAGAGAAGAAAGTTATGTCGAATTCACAAGGGTTTAAGAGATATCCGGCTATCCGCTGTTGGATTAGTCATATTCTAGAAGGGACGTATATTCCAGAAGAAAAAATTCTTGATACAGTCTTTGGGAAAATTAAAAGAGTAAGGATTCTCGCCACCTTGTTGAATAAACAAGAACATATTTTTTCAGATTCATTTGATGAAAATCAGAAGAGTATTGGTTTAAAATTCACTATAGACGATGGGACAGGTATTATTGATGCTTTTGTTAAAAATATAGATATAAATCGATTTTCTAATGTTTCTAAAGGAGATATCATAGATGTAATAGGAATTATTACACCCAGCGAAAATTCTTATTCAATATCGCCAACAGAAATAATCAAGAAAGTAGAGATGCCAGATTATAGATTGTTAAGAGACGCAGAAGTTATCGAGAAAATCAAATTAGGGAAGTTTCCCCAAATCTTTGATAAAAAAAAACCAAACAGTAAAATTGATTTAAAAGAACAAGTTTATGAAATGATTGAAAAATATTCTGAAGATGCGAATGATGGGATAAGTTTTAATGAATTAGGGATTAAATTAGGGATTAAAGACAATGAATTGAGAAATATCATACGAGATTTAGAAGTTGAATCACGAATTTATCCTTCAGAAGAAGACATTTACCAGTGTTTTTAATATTATCCCAAGTCTCTGAAATCTAAATTTATTATATTAAAATAGTAAAATTATTTTTGAAGAATTGATTTTATTTCATAATAGAAATTAAAAAAAAAATAGAAGTAAAATGGATTTACAAGATTACGAGAAAATTTTAGATGCCGCTTATGAGAAAATACCAGATAATGTAAAAAGGCTTTCTAGGTTTGAAATACCAAAGGTAGAATTAAGAATTGAATCTAAAAACACATATATTACTAATTTTAATAAAATTATCTTTATCCTAAATAGAGATAAGAAACACTTTATCGGGATTTTTCTAAAAAAAGCAGGAACAATGGGGGAAATACGAGGACAGCAATTATTTTTAAAAGGAATTTACAAGGAACAAGTCCTGAATAGATTAATTGAACAATATGCAAAACTTTATGTTTTATGTGACATATGTAATAAGCCGGATACTGAAATCCAACGTGAAGGCAAAAAATATTTTCTTAAGTGTACTGCTTGTGGCGCTAGAGAAGAAATTAAAGAAAAATGATGAATATTAACTCTATGAGAGTCTATTTAAAAATACATCGAAGAGAAGATATCGAAATGATCGCTTGTTGCGATGAATTATTGTTAAATAAAATTTTTTCAGAAGGAGATCTAAAGATAGAAATCTCAGAACGATTTTTTGGAGGAGATTTGATTAATATAGAAGAAGCGATAGAAATATTAAAAAATGCTTCATACTTCAATGTTGTAGGGGAAAATATCGTTAAGACAATAATTGAAAATAAAATTCTTCCCAAAGAAGGTACTCGCTATATTAATGGTATTCCAATGGCTTTGAAGATGATTTTTTAATGCCTCGAAGATTTTGCGCGATTTGTGGAAAAACTATTGATGATAAATCGCCACATTTTGGAATGTGTACAAGTTGTTATTTAAAAGAGAATCCTTTATTTGAGTTACCTATAAAATTTAATTTAAGAATGTGTCTTGATTGTTATAGGTATTCAAAAAGGGAAGAATGGATAAAACCTGAAGAGAAAGAGTTTTTATCAATAATTAAGGAAGCCATATACAAAACGCTATTAAAGCCATTAGATAAAAATGATGTTTTAACTTTTTCAATGGATATTGATGACACAAGTTTGGTTTTTTCCTCAAAAGATCTAATTACCTCATTAGATATGAAGATAAAAGGTTATATGAGCGATAATTTATCAATTTCCAATGAAGAAATCGTAAAAATTAATATAAGTTATGATCTATGCAATAATTGCGTGAATGTTAGGGGTGGTAATTTCTTCTCATCCATACTCCAGTTAAGGGTAAAGAATTTTAATTATTTCAATTTAATCAAAAATGTTTTAGATGAGATCAATGAATATATTGATAAAGAATACACTGATGATGATAAACAATATATTTCCAAAATTACCGACCAAAAAAACGGAGTAGATGTATATCTAAGTACTATTGAATTGATGAATCATATTATATCATATCTGAAAGCACGATATCAATTTATTCTAAAAAGAACAAAAAAGTTAGTGGGAAGAGATATACAAAAAGGAAAAGGAATCTATAGGCTTAAAGCTTTAATTAGATTTCTACCTATTAATAAAAATGATATAATTAAGATAAATAATCAAAATTTTATCGTTGATAAAATACTAAAAAATAAAGTAATATTAAGAAATAATAAAAATGAGAAGCTAGTTAAAGAATTTGGCTATTTTTTTAATGATTAAAAACAACTCAACCATCACTATATGAGATGAGAGATTCTGGAAGAAAATAATGATGATTTAAATAAAGATTTTTCAGAGGAGGATGATTTAAATCATAATATTAATACTGATGATTTAGAAAAAAAAAATATAGATACAAGAAGGATTAAAAAAGTAGATTATTCTAAAAAAAGAGCAGCAGTGGAATCCGTTTTTGATGAAAGAACTGTTTTTCAATTAAAGAAATTAATAATCAATGGCCTTTTAGATAGGATTGAGGGGCTAATTTCCGCGGGAAAAGAAGCTAACATATATCTTGCGTATGATCTAAAGGGAAAAGAGGTTGCAATAAAAATATACAAAATTGATAGTAATACTTCTAAATGGATGAGAAATTATATTATTGGAGATCCCCGATTTAAGAAAATACCAAATAACATCTCAAAAATAATATATTTATGGGCAAGTAAAGAATACAAAAATTTGAAAAGAGCCTATAAAGTTGGATTAAATGTTCCAAAACCAATTTATATAAAAAATAATATTTTAATTATGGAATATATCGGCTTTGGAAGTACACCTGCTCCAAAGTTAAAGGATATTAAGCATCCAACAAATTTAGAAAATTTATTTAGTGAAGTCATGAATTTTATAAAAGAACTTTATCAAAAAGCTCATTTAGTTCATGGAGATTTATCTGAATTCAACATTTTATATCATAATCAAAAACCGATATTTATAGATATCTCTCAGGCTGTTGATATTCAACATCCTAAAGCTGAAAAATATTTAGTTAGAGATATAAAAAATATTGTTTCTTATTTCGAAAAATTAGGTATTGAATTTACACAATCAGAGAATTTTTATTATGAGATAATAAATAAAGATATATAGTAAATTGGTTTTAAACATGAAAATAGGGAAAAAAAGAATTGCTGTTTTAATTGGAAGGAATGGTGAAACTAAAAAAGATATTGAAGATTCATTAGGTGTTAACATAGTTTTAGATAGTAAAACTGGGAATTGTGAAGTTAAACCAAATTTTAGTCATCAGAATTATAATCCATTAAATATTTTCACTGCTCAAAAAATAATTAATGCAATTAATCGAGGATTTAATCCTAAGAAAGCTATGAAGCTTTTAGATGAAACATTTGATTTAGAAGTTTTTAACCTTCTTGATATTTTGGGAAGATCGGAAAAAAAGATTAAACGAATAAAGGGGAGAATAATAGGCAGGAATGGAGAAATGAGAAAAGCAATTGAAAAAAATGCTGAATCGTTTCTTTCTGTTTTTGGTAAGACTATAGCAATAATAGCAGATTACAATAATTTGCAAATTGCACGAAAAGCAGTAAATATGCTATTCAGTGGGGCCCCCCATCACACCGTATTGAGATTTTTGGAAAATAAATATAACGAGAAGAAAAAAGAAGAATTTAGAGAACTCTATAAACCAGAATTCTAACTAGTAAAGAATTTATAAAGAATGCTACAAATGATTTTTTTTTTTTGAAAAAAAGGATTAATTAACTATTAGAATTATCTTTTTTAATAGAATTAATGATATCCTTCCCGTAAAAAACATTTTTTATTTCTCGGAACAGCTCATTCATTGATGATATAGTGTCAATAAAATACAGATCCTTGAAATATTCTTTTCCATTTTTATTATAGTGAATCTCAAAACTTTTGATTAAATATTTATTTTGATTATATGGTTTGAAGATAACAATATA
>CAYUTF010000027.1:0-24254 GCA_964447495.1 uncultured archaeon | reverse complement strand
TCATCGGATAAACTAACTTTTTGTTTTGATGTTTGCTTTTTTGGCATAGTAGTAAATTCCGAGATATTTTTTCCAAAAATCTGAGGAGACTTTATACCAGTTATAAGTAACATAACTCTTAAATACCCATCATATTCATCATTTACTCTAGCACCCCAAATTACCATAGAATTGGTAACATCCATTTTTTCGGATATCTTCTTAGCAACTGAATTTGCTTCAGCGAGAGTCATATCATTTCCTCCACATATATGAATTAAGGCTCCTTTTGCTCCATCTATACTTACGTCTAACAGGGGAGAACTAAGAGCATCTTCAATAGCATCATCTACTCGATGATCTTTATCTCCAGACTCTCCTACTCCCACAATAGCAACTCCACCCGTACTTAATATAGTTCGAACATCCGCAAAATCTAAATTAATTAAAGAGGGTAAAGAAATTGTTTCTGTGATCCCTTTAACCATAGTCGCTAATACCTCATCGGCAACACTAAAGGCTTCAATGATAGGTAAATCAGGAGCAATCTCTAAAAGTCGATTGTTATCAATTACTACAAGTGTATCTGCATACTTCTTAAGTTCATTTAGACCAATTTGGGCTTTATCTATTCTCCCTATTTCAGTATCAAAAGGGAGGGTTACCACTCCTACTACAATCGCTCCTTCAAGTTTAGCTATTTCTGCAACAATTGGTGCACTTCCTGTCCCAGTACCACCCCCTTCTCCACATGTTATAAAAACAAGGTTTGATTCTCTCAAAACTTTGGTTAAGTCTTCCCTTGATTCTTCAGCTGCTGCTCTTCCAATATCCGGATTTCCACCAGCACCTAGACCTCTTGTTAAATTTTTCCCAATTAAGATTTTGATATGAGCTTCAACCATATCTAAATGCTGACAATCTGTATTTATTGCAACACATTTAGCGCCTTTAATACCGATCTTCATTAATCTATCAACGGTATTATTACCAGCACCTCCACATCCTATAATTTTGATATTTGCATATCCAAAATTTTCGCGGGGAGGTCTAACTACTTCCCTTGCTCGAGCATTTTTTATTAAAGATTCCATTTGAATCTGCTTATAGAATTAATTAAATGTTACTGCAATAATATTTATGAAAAATTAGAATTAATATAATATTCACATAATATCAATTCTTTGTAGTTGGAAATGTTAGGGATAAAATGCTTTTAATGAAATGTCATGATCTTTCATAGGATCAAATATTGTATCTATCTTTTCCCCATTTATTAGAAAGATATATGGTAACTCATAAGGAAAGCGATTAGAAAAAGTAAGTGTATATGCTCCTACATTTGTGATTAATATTTTATCCCCTATTTCGATTTCATTATTAAAAAAATAATTTTTTGCTAAAATATCTTGATCCGTTGGAATTATTCCTGCAATTGAAGTCTTATATTTATGAGCTTGATTTATTTTTGAAGCGTTATAAAATCTAAAAGAGCTTTTGGAAAATTTTGGACAGATATTATTTCCAACATTCAAAAAGATCCACCTATCTTCTGTTTTATTAACAATCTCTGCAATAAATATTCCTGCATCACCAACAAAATACCTTCCTGGTTCAAAATAAATCTTATCATAATTAATATTACGTTCTTCAAGTAAAGCGTAAATTTTAGAAAATATTTTTCTTAATTGAGATTCAGACATGATAACCGCTTCAGGAAATCCCCCTCCAAAATTAATATTTTTGATTTTAATACCCGAATTCTGCAATTTAACAAAAGCGTCGATTAAAATTTCAGCATTTTTAGTAAATTGATTAATATTGTTCATCTGAGTTGAATAATGCGATAGTATTGTCGTAAACTGGATGTAACTGCAATTTTTATGATATAGTTCAATTTGATTCAATTGTTTTTCAAGTAATTTAATACCGAGTTTTGTATCATATTTTTGAGAGCTTATTCTAATACATAAATTTTGTACTTTATCATTTTTTTTGGCAACTGAATTAATTCTTTTTATATCATTTAAAGAGTATACGACAATTTCCCCAATATCGTTAACGATACATTTTTCTAGAAATTTGTTGCTTAAAAACGGTCCACCTGCAAGAATTTTTTTTGAATCAAACCCTAAATTTAGAGCTAAATTTAATTCAGGTAAACTTATTACTTCTGCTCCAATTCCCTCTGAATTGATAATTCTACATATATCCTTTAAAAAATTTGCTTTAAATGAATAAAAGATAGAGGCTTCCTTAAAAACATTCATAACAGCATTCTTAAAAACTTTAATGTTATCCCGAATCTTATTTTCAAAGAATATGATGAAAGGGGTTATTGTAGATTTTAAAAATTTATCAATTTCAATAGAATCAAGGAAAATCTTATCTTCTTTCTGCTTAATATATTCATTTCCAGAAATACTTTTCATGGTTCTTCACCTCGTTTTTCAAATTTGTTATATAATTCATGGGTTTGGGCGGCAATTCTTTCCCAAGTATAGTAGTGTAAAACCTTTAAATTTCCCTCTAAACCATACTTATTTCTTAATCTCTTACTTTTTAAAAGTGTTAAAACTTTATTGGAAATATCTTGTTCATTATTAAATTCCACTAATAATCCATCAATATTATTTCTAATTACTTGAGGTGTTGCTCCGATGTTAGCACCAATCACAGGTTTACTCGCAGCCCAAGCTTCCAGAAATGCTATTCCAAAGGCATCACTTCTGCTAGGCATTAAATATATATCAGAATGTTTGAATGCGGATATTTTTTTCTTATCTAAATAACCTGTTAAATTATCGGGAGATAAGTTAATTATACGAGCATCTTTTAGTTTATGAATTTTTGAAAGTTCCCGGTTAAAAGCTATAGTTGATGGTCCAATAAATACAAAGTAGACCTTTTTATAGCGATTTATAATATTTGGTATGGCTTTTAAGATTGAAATAGCGCCTTTTTCAAAATTTTTATACCCACAGAAAAGTATCATCTTGTATTTTCTCTCAGCTTTTTGAAAGAAATGTTTTTTAAAATTAAATTCACCCTTATCTTTATCTGAGTTAGAAAATGCATTATAATCAACTCCCATTGGTATTACTTGGATTTTAGAATTGGGTATATTAAGAAGTTCTTGTATTTTCCTTTTTTCTATTTCTGTGCAAGCAATTAATAAGTCAAAAGCTTTTAAAATTTCAATCATATCTGAATCTAAATATCTTGGATTCGAAAAATGAAAGAAAGGAGTACAAATAGTGGGAATATTTTGGTTTTTCCCTATCATTAATGCAAGTATTAAATTAAAATAGGGATAAAAAGTTGTATGGATGAGTTTATAGTTATTAGAAATAAGAGTTCCAAAATTTTCAAAAACATTATCCAAGTAGGGACCATTTTTTAAAATTTTTCTAAGTGTTTCATTTGATATATTTAAAAGCTTAAAGGATTCAATCTGATGTAATTTTTCTATCTTTTTTTCTAGATTGTCATCATAATTAATCGAAAATCGATTTATTTCTACATTATTGACTGATTTAAAATATTTGTTGTTAATCTTTATGATTTTTCCTTTAGATGATCTTAAAGCTCTGAAATCAATAGCATTTGAAGTTAAAATGCTAACTTGATAATTATATCTTGATTGAAGAATTTCTGCTAATCTCTGAATATACAACTCTGCTCCTGAAATAGCAGGAAAATATCGAGTTGGAAGATATAAAATTTTATTCAAACTATTAATCCTTTATATTGATATATGATAATAATTATATGAATTTAGATGTCAAAAGATTTAGTATTAAAACTTATATCTATTGTCAAAGATAAATCTCAAATTGATGATGAGCTGCTAAATTATATTAATTCGATTTTTTCTAAAAATGCAGACCGCGTTTTAGAAACTATTAAGCGGGGAATTACTAAATATCATATAGAGGATAGGATCATTTGGACCGCAATGGGAGAGAACTCAGAGCATATTATATATCCTAAATTATATTGTAGTTGCCAGGACTTTTATCTAAACGTTGTAATTGAACGTAAGAGAGACTTTTGTAAGCATATATTAGCACAGATCATTTGTGAATTACTAAACAATTATGAGGAAAAAAGGATTTCCTATGATGAGTTCCGAATCTTATTTAAAGATGAATTTGATAATACCATCAATAATTTGAAATCATAATATAACGATCTCTGCCTTTCCAAGCGCTTTATCAACTAGTCCAGAGATATTGACATTAATTTCAGAATATTCTACTTCTTTAGTTTTCGCATGGGTCTCTGGATATTGAGGATTGAAAAGGCAAGAAGCAGAGGATTGAGAAATAAGATTATACAATCCTAACTCCCTAACAGCATTAATAACTTCATTTTTATCATATGCTATAAGGGGGCGCAATATTATAAAGTCTTTAATTATGTCATTATAGTTATATAAATTATCTAAAGTTTGACTAGCTTGTTCTCCTAAGATATCTCCCGTAACTATGATATTTGTATTTTCAAGTATACTAATTCTTTTTGCTATTCTAAGCATCAAACGTTTACATAAAATACATGTCAACTTACGCTCGCATTTAAGTTTCAAATTATTTAAACTATAGTCAAAATCAATAAAGTATATTTTTACATTAATATTTGTCAATCTTTTTAAAAATGTAATGAGATTGATAACCTTATTTCTCATAGAATGAGTTTCATCATCGGAAGTGAGAAATGATAAAAAAATAGGAGAAAACCCCTGTTTTATCATTAAAATTGCTGCTAAGGGACTGTCAAAACCCCCTGAAATTAGTGAAATAAATTTCTTTGTAATCATGATACCCTATTTCACCCTAATTTCTTCACGATCCCAGTTTTTTAATGCTTTATTAAATTCTTCTATAGTAATTTGTCTAGAAATTTGAATTTTACCTTCTGCTTCTAATCTTCTTATTTTTAATTGAAGTCGTTTATTTTTTTCATAAAATTTTTCGGCTTTGGGGTATTCATTTATAAAAATTTCCTTAATTTTTTTGAGATCTATGTCTTTTAAGTTTTCATAATTATTAGAGACAAAATTACACAATGGATCAATGGTTATCTCTAAGTTAAAAGAGTCCACTCTTCTTATCGCTAATGGATATGCTTGACATGCATACGGTTTTATCTTATGAATAGTACATCCTTCTTTTACATCATAAAATACACATCTTCCCTCAGGTTTTAATATTAACCTATAGGTCAAAATAAGTATTTTTTTATTTTTAATATCAGGAAATACAAGATCTTCCTTAACTTTAAAAGGTAGATTCCTCACTTTTGCGATATCGATTAATTTTTCAACTTCTTCGGGATAAAGTGGAATTCTTTTAATGTAATTATTTTGAATTTCTTCAGATATAGAACAACAAATTCCGCATTTCATACATTCATATCTCAATTCACTCATAATAAAAATTTAGTACTTAATAAGTCATTCAAGAAGTAAATTAGCATTTCATTTCGATTATATTCTTTGTGTGATGTTATTAATATATTACTTTTACGGTAAATTATGTGTCTATTAGGATAACACATTGTTTTTAAAGATATAAAGAAGACTCATTTAATAATGATTTTATTTTAATAATTAAAAGGTATAAACTGTGTTAGAAACGGGAATAAGAATTATTAAACACATGGATCTAATGAAAGATGATTTTAAAAATCCAATTTGTATTTTAGGTATGCCAGGAATTGCTGATGTGGGCAAATTTGCTATAGACTCACTAATTGGTCAATTAAATGCCCAAAATTTTATGGATTTTATTTTTGATGATTATCCTGCTGGAGCAATTGTAGATGATAGTCTTCTATCCGCCCCAAAAGCAGAAATATTATTTTGGAAGGACTCAAATAATGCAAGAGATATAATATTAATTACTGCTGATGCTCAAAGCTTAACTCCAAAGGGAATTTATAAGATATCTAATTTTCTTTCTGATATTATAAATGATTATGGAATCAAATTAATTATCGCTTTAGGAGCATATCCTGTAAGCAGTAGAAAATTAAATTCTAAAATTCCAAAAATTTATGTAAGTTCTACCAATCGTCAATTATTAGAGAATTTTCTCTCAAAAAACCATTGTGAAAAAATTCAAAAAGGAGTAATTATAGGAGCTAATGGGTTAATTCCAACATTAGCGAAAGCGAGATTTAATATTGATGGGTTAGTGCTCTTGGCAGAAACTGATAATGTCGCAATGATTAATGAGGATATAACAGACTTAAAAGCATCTATTACATTACTTGAAATGTTGAAGAAGTCATTTGCATTACCAATAAAGAAGAAATATTCTCTTGATAATATAGATAGTATTACAAAGAATCTACAAAGTAAAAGAGACCAACTAGAAAAAGATCTTGATAGTTTCCAATTTGTTGATGCTGAAGATAAAAAGAAATCATTATACATCTAAAATCTGCTTATTTCTCACTTGAGTTTCAAAATTTGGTTTAAATTTTGCAATTTTATATTATCAAAAAATATTTTAATTATGAATCTTTTTATTTTAATATGAAGTATGTTTGTGCTAGGAAAAATTGTGGGAAAGAAGTGTCTAGAAAAGAATTAAGTGCTCTTCCTGGTATAAAATGCTCCCATTGCGGATTTCGTATTTTATATAAGAAACGCCCAGATGTAATTAAAAGACTAAAGGTTCGTTAATATTTTTTATTTACTTATAGATATTTACTTCAAATTTTAAATGATCTATTAACTCTTTGTATCTATTACGAATGGTAGCTTCAGTCACCCCTGCTGCTAAAGATATTTCTTTCTGAGTTCTACGTTCTCCTTCTTGTATAGCAGCAACATACAATGCTGCTCCAGCTAAGCCAGTAGGTGCTTTGCCTGCAGTGATATGATGCTTTTTAGCCAACTTTAGTAATTCTGCAGCCCGATTTTGAGTTTTTCCCGAAAGATTCAGAGAGGCACAGAATCGGGGAATGAAATTTATAGGTGATGACACACCTATATTAATTCTTAACTCATTTATTATTAATCGATAGCATCTAGCAATTTTTTTTTTATCAACCAATGCAAATTCTAAAAAATCATCAAGGGTTTTAGGAATGCTGTTTAATCTACAGGATAAATAAATAGATGCTATTAGCATTGCCTCTATGGATCTACCCCTTATAAGGTTTTTTATTGCCATTTTTCGATATATATGTGCTGCAGATTCTTTTAAATCTTTAGATAAATTTAGTTGTGAAGAGAATCTATCCAATTCATTCATAGCATAAGCGAGATTCCTGTCAATAGATTTATTAGTTCTCGTCCTGACATGCCACTTTCTTAATCTGTATACTTCCGCTTTCATTTTTGGACTTATTGATTTCCCAAACGCATCTTTATTCTTCCACCCGATCATAGTACTTAACCCTTTATCATGGAGAGTTAAAGTTGTTGGTGCTCCAACTCTCACTTTCTTATTCGCTTCTTCTGATGAGAAAGCTCTCCATTCGGGTCCAGAATCAATTATTCTTTGTCCTAAAACCAAACCACATACACTGCAAACTATCTCACCCCTAGCCTCATCTGAAATTAAACTAGTATTCCCACATTCAGGACATAAATTTAAATTATTCTGAGATAATGAAAGATCCAAACACTTCTACCCTAAAATATATCTGATCCTTACTCTCTATAATTGAATTCGAGCATTTAAATATTTGCGTTTTGAAGATTTCCCAGTTAATATGACAAGTATTTATTATTTTTAGATAATATAGTTATACCCAAAAATTTTAATAAGTTTAATTATTCTAATAATATAATGCGACATTTTTATAAAAGCCATGGTAGACATTGTTATCTCCGATCTTTTAAGACAACTTGTCCAACGTGTGGAGTAGATGTATTATATTGGGAATGCACCCATGGAAGTAAGATATTTTTTGAATATCCTCCCTATGGAAAATTAGTAAAACATTATTGTCGGAAATATCAGTCCATTAAAGCAAATACAAATAAATTCAATGTTATTGTTAAGACTCCAAACAGGCTATTTGAGGATTCAAAATTTAATTGTCCAATTTGTGGTAAGGTATTCAATAATGATAGTAATTTAAATGACCATTTAATGCAATTAAGGAGAACCGATTCTGAGCATAAACAATTTATTAAGAACAGAATAACATTTAATGAAGGATCTCATAATAAAAATAACAAATTAAATGATTTTCATAGCCCTAAATTTGGTCGAGTTAATATTAAAAAAGTAAATAAGAATAGTTCGTAACCATAAATTTTTAATAAAAATTTTATAATTATATTTATACCAATATAATAATATCATTAAATTGTCCCGAAAGATAATTAATAATTAAAATTGAGGATTAAAAAATGCCATCTACCGCTGAGTCTGCAATTTATAAGTTAATACAAAAAGATCCTAGTATTATCGCTGCTGCAGTAATAAAAGGAAAAGATATTTTATATTCTACAGATAATTGGGATATTAGTGCAGATGTTGGTAATGTGATTTCAAGTTGGAATAGTATGAATGCCCAATTTATCATGATATCCGGAGTTAAATATTCAATTCTACAATGTACTTCAGAAAGGCTAGTTGCTACTTCAATCCGAGGAGAAGGTCACATCCTTGGTTCAAAAGATGAGGAACATAAAATAATCGTATATTTAGAACCCGACGGAGAACCAATGGGAGCAACTATGGATACTGCAAGAGCAGTGTCTGAGTTAAGCACTAAAAATCCTTATTTAGATGATAAATCTCAATTAGGTAAATCTATGGGAGTAGGAACTTCATCTGCAGGTGTCAATATTGACCCACAGCTCAAAGAAGAAATCCAATCATTTTTAGATTGGATTAAAGATAATGAGGGTTTATCAGGCTACATTAATTATTATCTTCAACAGAACAATGCTCAGATAATATCTCAGCTATCCAAAATTTATACAGAACTAAGACAAATTTTTGGTGTATAATAAATCTACTTTCTATTGGTAATTAATAAATAATTTTAAGATATTATAATATTATAACTGCAAATTTCATTTTTATGTGATCCTTCTGGAAAATTCAAATAATAATCGAGAAAAAAATCGAAATGGTTTAAAGAATAAGGAAGCGTCAGATCTATCTCTTAAAGAGTCATCTATAAATCAGAAAACTCAAAAAAAGGGGGAAATAAATGAGAGTGAAAAAAAATACCATTCTGATGAGATTAATAATTTAGATATTCCAGCAATTCCCGAACCTCCAAAAAAAAGTAAAATTACACTGAAATCTCCTGGATTATCTACTAGGATCTTGCAAGAAGTTAAGAAATTAGAAAATAAATCAACAAAAGTAGTATTAGTTAACTGCGAAAGATGTAATGAAGTCATAGCAGTTCCGATACCAAAAAAATTTATAATTAAATCGAAAATTCCGGTGGTTCCTGTGAGTTTTGTACATAATAATCCAGATGCAAAAGATTTACATTGCATAACTCTTTATTTAGACAAAGATTATGATATACGAAGACAAAGAATATCTGATGTTGTGATTTCAGATAAAGAATGATTTTATTTTATACCTTTTATATAAATATTTTTTAATCTAAATGATCATCGATAGATAAACTAATAAGAGAGATAGGAGTATAGGAGTCAAACATAAAAAACAAATAAAAAGAAGAAAACTATTTTTCCATTTTAAATCATTTGGATTTAAAATCGCTTTGCAATTATAACAATACTTTTGTTTACGGTTTATAATAGTTGTATTACAATTGTAACACTTGGATTCAAATTTTCCAAGATTTTGATGATCTTTTTTATCCTTATGAGACATAAATTTCGAAATACAGGAATTTTGAGGGAATTTTAAAATATAAGTTTAAATTAATTAATAATTATTTAAGTACATTTAAAAATAAAAATAAATTGCCTATAAGCATGTAAAATTTACGAGAAGTAACTAAATAATAGAATTTTTGATGAATTTTGAAAATAATAATAGAAAAAGATAGAGAAATTAACGGTATAAACATTTATTTTAAAATTTTAAAATTGCATAAAAGTTATCTTATGATGATCTCTGATCATGAAGAAATGGGTATTGGAAATGTACTATTAGGAAATCCACCAACAATTGCTGGAATTAAAGCATCTGTTGCATCCTTTGAATTATTTGGATTAGGGAATAATATTATCAATAAAATAATCGTGGAAAGAGCTGCTTCATACCTTAAAGCCCCGGTTTTATTGTTATTCTTCTTAAGATCTAGATATTCTGAAGAGAGTTTTTTAAAATCTTTAATAATATTCTTAAATGATATATTAAATGAGATAAACATAGATAAGTAATCATTTAATTAGAAAAGAAAATTTTAATTCTTTATCTTAATTGATAAATAATAAATAATAATATTAATGCAGAGATAACCAAGCCAGGTCAATGTGAATACACGACCAACGGTGATGGACTCAAGATCCATTGGCATAGGCCCTACGTGGGTTCAAATCCCACTCTCTGCATTATTTTTTATTTATATGTCATTTATAATAATAAAATATATCAAATGCTTATAATAGCTAAAATTTGAGTAAATCCAATAATATAAAAGAGTACTATTTCAAAGCTATTCTCTTATCCACCAGGATTGAATAAGAATAAAAATATAAACATTACAGCCATCATTCCAAAAAGGAAAATCATCTGATATCTTCCTTTTCTTTTCTGTTTTCTTTCTTTTGTAACATAATTATCTCTACAAGATTGACTACAAAACTGTTTATCCGCAGGCATAGCTTTTCCACAGATTGGACAATGACTATGAGGACCCCATTTTTTTTTAATTTGATCTTTCCATGAAGATTGGGACATTATTAAGAATGAATTTTTATTAATTTAAACTAAATATGTGATAATAAACTCTTGAAGTTTAATATAATTTATTATAATATTTTTCAATTTGAAATTAATGTCCCATTTATCTCTTTATTTTCTAACCAAAACTTTCTAAATTCATTTAAGTTCTTTCCAGATGTAATATAAACTTTCATTTTACTTCTTCTTATTATTTGTAAAGAAACCATATCAAAAATTCTATATTCTCCTGCTGCTGCTTGCATAGAATTTGATTCTTTCATTAATAATGCATACAATTCATCACATGTTATTCTTTTAATCAGTTTCGCGTTATCATATTTATCAGGATCTTTATCAAAAATACCCTGGACGTCTGTAAGAATTAATAACCTATCAGCTTCAATATATTCTGCAATTTCCATTGCTACTGTAGTAGTTGATTGTCCTGGTTGAATACCACCCATTGTAATTATTTTATTAAATTGTAGTCCAAGAGATAATTCTTCAAGGTTCTTTGGAATTTTTGGATATGCTTTATCTTTTAAGCAGGCCATAATCATTTTGGAATTTATACGTGAAATATCAATGCCAATTATATCACATAATGCCTCATTTGTATTAATTTTTCTAAGAAATTTAATAAACTCACGTGCTAGTGAACCTCCGCCACAAACAATTATAACCTGCTGGAAATTTTTTCCTTCTTGAATAATATTGCAAAACTGGGAAATAAACTCATGATTAATTTTGTTTTCCTTGTTAAATAATAAAGACCCACCAACTTTAATAACAATATTTTTCATAATAATCAAATTTGAAATTACTTATTATTTAATATAATATAGTTAATAGGATAAATTAAGTTACTTAAGACATTTCTATAAAAATGAAGAAGGTAATTGTAAAAGTACCTCACAGAATATCGGGTTTTTTCGAGATTGTTGATGAATTTAAAGGTGTCAAAATTAAAGATCCCGAGAGAATTGGTTCAAGAGGAGCAGGTTTCAACTTAAATAGTTTTGGGACAACAGAAATAAATATTGAAGAATCTAATGATAAATTCAGAACTGAATATAAAATTTATATAAATGATGAAGAATTAAATGAGGTGGCTGAAACATCAAACTATGTATTGAATTATTGTTTAAAGTACAATCAAGACCCAAAATTGATAAAAATTGTTCATAATTTTGACTTACCTGTTGGATGTGGTTTTGGAGCTAGTGGTTCTGGTGCATTAGGTTGCGCTTATGGATTGGATTATTTACTTGATTTAAAGTTTTCGTCTTTTGAGAAAGGAAGAATTGCGCATATTGCAGAAGTGATCAATAGAACCGGTTTAGGTACCGTTTGTGGTCAATTAGGGGGAGGTTTAAGTATGTTGTTAGAACCAGGATATCCGTGTACTTTTAAACGCATAAAAGTTCCAGATGATTTAATTGTAATATGTGGTAGTTTTGGAAAGATTGAAACTAAATCAATTTTAGTCAATCCTCAATTAAACCTTAAGATAAAAATTGCTGGTAAAAAAGCCCTAAATTATTTAATCAAAAATCCTAATATTCAAAATTTTGTTAAAGTTTCATATATTTTTGTTTTAGAAACTGAAATTCTGAATATTCTTAATTTATCCAAAACTGAAGAATTATTAAACGATTTGAATAAAATTGACATTTTAGGAGCAAGTATGAACCAATTAGGGCGTTCTGTTTTTGCATTTTGTAATAAGTATTCTTTCAAGCATGTTGAAGAAGTTTTTAAATCTTATGAACCTGACCTAAAAATTTTTAGGTCAACAATTAATGAAAACAACAAAATTTTAATACAAAAATCATGATTCTATATTTTATTCGTCTTTCAATGAATTCAGAGATTTCGACTTAAGAGTAGCAGCTTCAACTGCTCTTATTAGAGTAGCTCTCAGTTTAGCTGATTCTATTTCATGAATTGCTGTAATTGTTGTTCCTCCAGGTGTAGCAACCATATCTTTTAATTCTCCTGGATGCTTTGATGTTTCTAAGACCAATTTTGCTGCTCCTAAGACAGTTTGAGCAGCCAATCGTTGAGAAATGTCTCTTGGTAAACCCATTTTTACACCCCCATCGGCAAGAGCCTCAATTATTATAAAAATGTAAGCAGGACCACTGCCCGATAATCCTGTTACCGCGTCTAGATGTTTTTCTTCTAGCTCTACTACAATACCAACAGCTTTAAATATGTTTTTAACATATTCTAATTCATTTCTGCCAACATAATTGTTAAAACTAAGACCAGTAGCAGCAGCTCCTACTAGAGCGGGAATATTAGTCATAACTCTAATAATTCCTACTTTCTCTCCAAAAAAATTATGAATATGATTAATGGATACGCCAGCAGCAATAGATATTAGTATTTGATTTTCATTTACTAGACTTCCCACTTCTTTTAAGACGGTATCAATTACTTGTGGAATAACTGCAATAAGAATAAATTTCGATGATTCTACTAATTCCGCATTATTTTTTGCTGATTGAACACCATATTCTTTTGAAATCTCATCTAATTTTTTTGAATTTATGTCATAAATGAGGATATTATCTTTATTAATAGTGTTAGTTGATATTATTCTTTTTAAAAGGGTTGAACCAATTTTTCCTACTCCTATAATACCTAAATCCTTTTTATTCATGTTTTTATATCATTTTTGTTCCTAAAATAAGTTTTTCATAATTTTTGTTTGTTTTTAAGTAGACAACCTATTATTAATTATTCATTTCGATTTTACATTTCATATATCCCATTTTCAATAAAATCACAGAAACTTAAGCCAAAATCATACCATAGGTTTCTTTCTAAAATAACTTCATTATTAGAAGTTATAATTTGGAGAAAGCCGTATTTTTCTAAAAATTTAATACCCTTTTTATATTTTTGAGGCAATTTAATAAATATACTGGCGATTTGTCTTTTTTTTTGAATTTTAATGAAGGTATTTAAAAGCTGGTTAGCTATTGAATTATTGCGATATGAAGGATTGACAAATAAAAATATTAGTTGAATTTTTGGAATAAGCATTTCTAATTCATCTATTTTAGAAATTTGATTTTCTGCTAATAGTATTCCTGATAAATTATTGATATAATATGCAGTAAGTATAAAATACTTTTCATTTTGTAAATTTATTTCAAAATCATCAATAAAGTCTATAAATTCGTTAGCACATAACTGTAATTCCATTAAATCTTCTTTGTTCCCTGTTTTAATTGAAATTTTAGACTTTTCATTACTAAATGCCATTATAATTTATAATTTTTCTAATATCTTATTTATACGTTTTTTTAATTCTTTTTGAATTATACTCTTGCTTTAAAAAATGAAAAAAATGTTAATAGAAGATTGGTATATAAAGATTTAAATTAAATAATTATTATTAAATATCAAAAAAATTATGATTTTATTATGTCACCAAAAGAGCTTACTAAAGTAGATATCACAAATGCTGTTTTTAAGGAACCTATCGAAGTTTTAAAGCAAATTTCGTCTAATTTAGAAGACATTAAGTATACTAAAGTCATTCAAACTTTTGTTATGGAAGATCGGAGGTTAAATTTATCATTAGAAAATGAAGGAGCTACTTATTTTAAAGGTAAAATTGTCTGGATAGGAAATAAAAAGGATGAGAGTGAAGGAACTGTTTTTTGTGTAGATAACAAAAGCGAATTAAAACAAATTAATCCAACAGCAGAAAATACGGAAAAAGTAATATTAGATATTAAAAAGGAAACCGTTAAGGTATCTACTGCATCAAAAACTAAATGTGCAGTGTGTGGAAAAAATATCGAGATATTTGATGACGTAATTGGGTGTCCATTGTGCCAATCAAGAGCACATAAGGAGCATATGATCGATTGGGTTAGAATGAAGCATTCCTGCCCAGTTTGCAAAAAATCTTTAAACGTATCGAGTACAGGAGTTATATTTATAGATTAAATCATTAAAAATTTACTAATTTCTGAATATTTATTGAACCATCGTATAAAGCGGTTCCTAATAAAACTCCTGAGAATTTATTGTTATAAAAGTTATCAATATCTTCAAAATCTTTAATTCCGCCCCCAACATAAATGTCTCCATTAAAGATTTCTCTAATATCTAAGTAAAGGGGAGAAATTCCGCCTAATTTTTGTCCAACCTTGTACAGATCAAGTAGTATGATTTGATTTATGCCAAGGTCTTGAATTATTTTTATTATCTTTAAGGGATTTTGATTTTTGAACAAATCAATATTTGTTAACAACTTTTCTTTATACATATCTATACTTAAAATAATTTTATTTTGTGTTGAAAAATTTAAGATATTGCTTAATATTTCAATACTACTAATTGTTTCTAATCCTACTATGATGTATTCAATATTATAATTTACATATTTTAATATATCATTATATAGCGAGATTCCTGGGTCAATCATAGCTTTAATAGAAGAAATTTTGGAAATTTTAATTAAAAAGTCTAAATTAGGGTCCTGTTTCATAATAGCATCTAAATCTGCGATATAGAAATATGAAAATTTATATTTTTGGTGAAGAATATTTATTATATCTATAGGGTCATCAGAATCGAATAAATAAGATTTTAAAGGTTTATAATTATTTCTTTCTCCTTTAACAGCATGAACTGCTTTAGAATTTAGTATATCAATTACAGGAATAATTTTAAAATTTTTCATTACGTCGACATAAAGCAAATAGTGATTTTATAATTTAATCAAGAAATTAACAATATGAAGTACTCTTTTCTTTTATATATGATGGCTAATTAATCATTAAATAATTTTATTTTTAAATTATATCTTCTAATTAATTCCTTAAATAATGAAAGGAATATAAGATAAAATGAATGAAACAAAAACTGAATCGTATATTACGAAGATAATAGAAGAAACAGGATTAAATCGAAAAGAGATTCAAGATTTAGTAAAAGAGAAGAAAGAAGAATTGAAGGGGTTAATTTCTGATGAAGGCGCATTATTCATTATTGCACGAGAACTTGGAGTTGATGTCAAAACTGAAAGTAAAGAACTCATTAGAGACTTGGAAATAAATATTTCCGATGTAAGAAAGGAAATGAAAAATATTACACTAGTAGGAAGAATTAAGGAGATACTTAGAATTTATGAATTTGATAAAAAAGAGGGTAGTAAAGGATATGTTGGATCTTTTTTATTATGTGATGATTCAGGTGATATTCGTGTAGTATTATGGGATGATGATGTAGCTATTTTTCAAGATAGTAATTTTATAAAAGGAGAAATAGTGAAAATCATTAATGGATACCCTAAAGAAGGTAGAAATGGGGATATTGAAATTCATTTAGGACGATTAGGAAAAATAGTGATTGCTCCTGAAGATATTGATTACAAAAAATATCCTAAAATCAAAGAAAAGACCCTTTTGATAAAAGATGTTAGCCAAGATTCGTTTTCTGTATCAATCGAAGGAATGATTATGAATAAATTTCCAATAAAAGAATTTAGTAAAAAAAATGGGGATTCTGGTAAGATTTGTAGTTTAATTTTAAGAGATAATTCTGGTACGGTAAGAGTTAATTTTTGGAATGATAGCGTTGAAAAAGTAAAAAATTATGAAATTGGAGATTTTATATCTATAAAAAACGTACGACCTCGTGAGAGTAGTTATCGCCCTAATACAATTGAGCTAAATGCAAATGATTATACTCAAACAGAAAAATTTAACAAAAAATTAACTTTTAAGATAGAAATTGTTGATAGTATCAAGAATCTTCAAGAAAAAGAAGACCTAGTTTCATTTAAAGGTGTTATATCTTCAATTGACAATTTAAAAAAAATTACTTTAAATTCGGGTGATCAAGTATCATTACTTAGTTTTATTGTGAGTGATGATACTGACGCTATAAGAGTCACTGCTTGGCGAGATTTAGCTGAAGATTTAGTTCAAAAGTTAAATATTGGAAAGGGTATAGTTATAAAAAATGGTAATATAAAATACAACTCGTTCTCTAATAGGAAAGAAATAACTTATTCAGTAAATTCTTCATTTGAAGAAACAGACCTAACATTTTCTGATTTGAAAAATCTAGAACCTTATAATAGAGCAAAAGAGGAATCTTTTTCAAGAAATTTTACAAAAATAGCTTCAATCAATTCACCCGGATTTTATGAAATCAAAGGATTTATCGCAAAAGATATATCAAACATAACGATATATGAAGCTTGTTCTAAATGTTTTAAAAAAATTGATAATTGTATTTGTAGTGAACAAACAGATACAGAATTTCGGATGATTATAAATTTAATCATAGATGATGAGAGTGGTACTATTAGAACTACTTTTATTGGGGATAATGCTGAAAAGTTATTAAATATGAAGACTGATTTAATAATGAAAATTCGAGAAACTCCAGATTATGAAAAGTTATTAGAAAAAATTTCTTCAGAACTCGTCGGTAAAGATATTTATATTAAGGGAAAGGCAAAATTCAGTGATTATAGTGGATCTTATGAGATTATGGCGAAAGATGTTAAAAATATTGATTTAAACAGAGAATTAGAAGATAAAATAAAGAAGATCGCAACTTAAAAAGATATTTTGTATCAAAATACTCTTTTATTAATCCTTATCCAGAAATAATATATTTTCAGAAAGAAATATAGTAATTAATGAATATACAATCTAATTTAGAAAAATTGTAATGAAGAAAGTAGATATTATTGGGCTGGGAGAAGTTGTAATTGATTGGGTTACAGAAGTCCCATACTTTCCAAAACCAGATGATAAGGTAGATGCATTAAGTGAAAATTATTTTCCAGGCGGTGTTACTGCTAATTATTTGGTAGCAATCTCAAGATTAAAAGGGTTATGTGGATTTATAGGAGCCGTCGGTGATGATTTTTATGGAGATTTTTTGCTTGATGATTTTAAGAGAGAAAACATAGACACATTCTTAACAATTAAGAAAGCGGGAAAAAAAACTCCAGTTAATTTTATAATCATTGTTCAAGGTGAGAAATCTATTGTTCAATCACCTCATATGCAAACGACAAAGATAGATGCATCTGATTTAGATGAATCATATATTGGGAGTGCTAAACTTCTGCATACAACAATAATACACCAAAAAGTAACAGAGAGAGCAATAGAAATCGCAAAAAAATATGATGTAAACATAAGTATTGATTTAGAATCGCAAATTGCCCAAAGAGGTTGGCAATGTCTTAAAAGGATACTCCTAAACACGGATGTATTAATTCCAAATAAGAATGGAGCTAAAATTATAACAAAAAATAATTCTCCGGAAAAAGCAGCAGGAATATTAGTTAAAAAAGGAATTCCAATTGTAATTATCACTTTAGGGAAAGAAGGAGTCTTAATAACAACCAAAAAGTTCCAGAAAAAAATACCCGCTTATAATATTGAAAAAGTTATAGATACTACCGGAGCAGGAGATTGTTTTAATGGAGCATTTTCTTATGGTTATTGGATTAAAGGTTGGGATTTAGAAAGAGCTTGTAAATATGCTAATGCAGCAGCAGCATTAAAAATTAAAAAACTCGGAGCACGTACTGGAATGCCAACTCAGTTAGAATTACTCCAGTTTTTAAAAGATAAGGATATTAATTGGGATTAATTATTACTAAATTTCTATATTTTTCATTATTTTTTATAAAATCATTGAATTTTTCATGAATATTCTCTTGATTAATTGTACCTATTTCTTCAGTAAATGGCCAAATTCCAATTAAAACATCTCCAATCTTCTTAATATTTGCTATCAAGTAACCTTTTTTTTTCTCTTCAGATTTCATTGAATATAAAATAACGATATAATAATTAATGGTATATTCCTTTGAAAAATCTCCAATAGTAATTACTTCCTCAAGATTTTGAAAACTTATTATATGATCAAATTTTTCACTCATAGTTTTAATTGATGATAAATAGTGAGAAGGAATTTTGATAAGATTATCGTTTAAAATGTTTTTAAATGACAAGATCATCGAACCGTATTGGTAACTCTCATCTCGTTCATTTCCCCTTAGTATAACCTTAAAAACAATTTCGCTCATTATAATTAGTTAAATATATGTTCACGTATTAATATATTTTTATGAGAGTAAGGGTTTTTTATCATTAAAATGTATAATTTACTTAAGATTGCTTCATTCTTTCTTGAATGGAAATATTTTCTTCAGGAAATCCAAGATCTATTAGAAACTTTTTAAGTTTGAATTTATGATCTCCCTGTAATTCAATTTCATTTCCTCGTACCGTACCCCCAGAAGCGCATTTTTTCTTAGCTTTTGTTAAAATATCCTTTAAATTCGCATCAATATTTCCTTCAAAAGTAATAACAGTGACAACCCTCCCCCATTTCCTTCTATCGTTAGAAATAATAATTTGTTGCTCATCCGCGCTTAGACTATCACATATACATAGTTCTTTCGGAAAACTACATATGGGACAAATATCGTCGTCTTTAATACTCTTTTTTCACAACCTTTATTATTAAAAACTTAATATAGTTCAGTATAAAAATAATAGAATAAAATCTTATAAAAATCTTTTTTATTTCTATTAAGATCATTTATATATTTATATAGTTAATTCTTTCAATATTATATTTTTATATTTGGATCAGATTTTAGCTTAAACAATACTATAAAAATAAATTCTTTTTTATTATTAATAAAAATTATAGAAATAATTTGATAAATAATGATGAGTTCATGGATCTTTAAAGTTATTGTTGCTGGTGCAGGGGGAGTTGGAAAGACTGCGATGATAACAAGATACTGTACGGGAAAATTTCAGGAAGGTTATAAAATGACAATAGGAGCAGGATTTCACACTAAATCGGAAACATTAGATACGGGAGAGTCTGTAAAAATGCAGCTATGGGATTTTGCGGGAGAAAAGCGTTTTAGAGAATTACTCCCCGATTATTGCAAAGGTGCTAGTGGAGCATTTATATGTTTTGATATCACCGATTATGATACATTCCGGGAGATTCCTGAGTGGTTAAAAATAATACGTCAAAAGGCAGGATTTATTCCTATAATTTTAATGGGTATGAAATGGGATCTTCCTAATCATGAGGTAGATTTAGAAATTGCCCATGATTATGCAATAAAAGCTAAATGTAACCAGTGTGTTTTATGTTCTTCTAAAGAAAACATTAATGTAAATGAATCTTTCCAGGCAATGGCGAAATGGTTAATATATTACGCAGCTCAATTTTAACTCTTATATAATCTAAACTTTATTGTTTCTTTATATTTCTAACTTTAATAAAAAGAATATAGAATGTATTTCATTTTTGAATAAGAAGTATAATTCTATCTATCGAAAAACCTAAAAAGGAAAATAAATACTATTTATTATACGAGATGTAACCTTAAAAGTCTCCATATATACACGCGCCTCGGTAGCTCAGTTAGGTAGAGCCCCGTTTCGGTGTGCCTAAAGCACCCGGCTAAGGTTTATTTTACCTCCGGAAGTTAACCGGGCGGTCGCATGTTCGAGATTCCTTCTGCTAATGACCAGTTGGGACGAGTTCCATGCCCGGGGCGCTATCCTTCTTTTTACTTAAAGATATAAACTTATTTCATGAGAATAAGATAATTTATTATTAAAATGCTCCCGCCGGGATTCGAACCCGGGTCACCAGGGTGAAAGCCTAGCATGCTAAGCCCTTTCTTTAGCTAATAAGAAAGATTGGCCGGACTACACTACGGGAGCGATTTTTCATATTTAGACTTGGCGATCAACCGTTCTAAATATAATTTTTAATTAATCGTCGATTTTAAATTTTATTAAAATAGTATTAGAAGGGGAGGACCATTCCAAATAATTATCAATTCATATCTAATATGAGTCTAATGCGGGAAGGGAGATTTGAACTCCCGAACTCCTACGAGAATGGATTCTAAGTCCATCGCCTTTGACCAAACTTGGCAATTCCCGCGTAATAGAATTATTATATTTTAATTTATTAATTAAAAGGCTTAAAAATAAATAAATTTATCATGATTTTCAATAGATTTAGTAAAGAATGGTGTATAGTTAATATTAAAAAATAGATATATTTATGAATAAATATTAGTGTTATTAAAACAAGATATTTATTTAGGATAAATCATAAAAATAGGTCTAGTTTGATGAGTGTAAGAGAATCTTTAATTAAACATCTAACTTCTATTTTAAGAGCCTCTAATAGCACAATTCTGGTGATACTTTGTGACCTTAATGGGCTCTCAATAGCAAAAATTGGTAGGAAAAGTGATATTGATATAAATCCCAATCAAATTACTAGTCTTGCTTCTGCTGCGTTTTCAGCTAGTGAAGAAAATTGGGAAGATTTAGATATAAAAGAACAAGTTATTTCTTTTACATTCTTTGAGAAAGTTTGTTTAATAACTATCAGAATTAATGAAACTCTTTTGACAATCGCACATGATTATTATAAAGAATGGCCCTTAGATGCAGATAGTTTAGCAAGTTCCATGTATTATATAAAACAAAAGTTAGGAGAATTCTTTGGCACCGCAGCTGAAACTGAAACCAGTCTAGAAGAATTTTCTAATAAAGTAAGAAGTGCAATTTATTTATTTGGAATGGGATCTGAAGTACCATTTATATCTTACTCACCTGAAAAATTTGATTCTATCAACTTACTACCTGCATTGAGTTTTGTTTTGGATTCTCTCCAGAATCCAATTTTTATTCGATATTGTTTAGTAAGTCCTAATGGGTTGACATTAGATGCAAGAGAAGTATCAGGACAAGACCTCCCGATTTCAGTTGAGGCATTCTCAGCAAATGCTAATGTAGCGTTTCAAAAAATGAAAGAGGAATCGGAGGGAAGCTCAATCGGTAAATTTTTAAGTTATATTGCCATTTCAGGTAAAGATCCTGAGAATTTTTATGGTTTAATAACATGCCCTTCAGGTATACTTAAATTTTCAAAATCTGAAGATACATCAAATTATCAAGAAGTTTCATTTGTTGGATTGTTTGCTTTAACTTACGGAGGCATCCCCATAATTTGTGAATCTAGAAATATTATCTATTCTATTTTAAATATAATTGGTTCAGAAGAGACAACAGAAAAGTTCATCAAATCTGTAAATGTCTTAACAAGTTTTAAATATGATTAAAAGGTCACTCTAAAATTAGTCATGAGTAAATTAAATAATAATTTTTTTAAACCTAGACTGCATTGTCTACATTTTAATGAATGTGATCCAAAAAAATGTACTGCTTTAAGATTAAAGAAGTATAATTTACTAAGAATAGTAAAAAAAATTGATGGATCGTTAAAAAAAGCGATTATTTTAAATCCATTTTCTAATTGTGAATTATCTGTAAGAGATAAAGAAATTATCATTAAGTATGGTTTAGTAGTAATAGATTGTTCTTGGAAAAAAATTTTAAATCTAAAAAGTATACCCGTGCTTAGTTCTAGAAAACTCCCTCCGTTAATTGCTGCAAATCCAATTAACTATGGAAAATGGGAAAAATTAAGTTCTGTCGAAGCTTTAGCTGCGGCATTATATTTGACAGAATTTAGGGAAGATGCTGATTTAATACTTTCTAAATTTACATGGGGCTTACAATTTAAGAAAATAAATGGCTTTTGATCTACAATAAATTAATTAGATAAAAGATATAAGAAAAATAAAAAAAATAAATAAGGTTTATTTTAATCTTCGCCTTTTTTTGAAAGACCAGAAGCAGCTATGACATCATCTATTTTTAAAATCATGGAAGAAACTTCCGTAGCTGATTGAATAGCTTGAGATAATACTAAAAGAGGTTCAATAACACCTAATTCCATCATATTATCAGGCTTTCCAGTTTCGATATTTATGCCAAAGTGGCTTCCATTTTCACTTTCGTGTCTGGAACGTAATTCTACTAATAAATCTACGGGATTATACCCTGCATTTTCAACGAGGGTTTTTGGAATGCTTTCTAACGCATTAGCATAAATTTCAATAGCTAACTGTTCTCTTCCACCAATTGAACTAGCAAACGTTCTTAATCGTTTAGCTAATTCTATTTCTGAGGCACCTCCTCCAGGCAAAACAAATGGGTTTTCTATTGCAGCTTTGACTACATGTAATGCGTCATTAATCATTCTTTCCGCTTCATCAACAACATGCTCTATTCCAGCTCTAATTAAGATACTTACTGCTTTTGGATCAACGCAATCGGATACAAATATCATGTTATCATTACCAATTTTCCTTTCCTCTACTTTACCAGCCTTTCCAAGATCATCGGCAGAGATTTCAAACAAATTATTAATTACTTTTGCGTGTGTTGCCCGAGCTAATTTCTCCATATCAGATTTTTTCACTCTTCTTATTGTAATAATGTTTTCTTGAGCAAGAAAATTTTGTGCTTTATCATCAACCCCTTTTTGACAAAAAACCACATTTGCGCCAACATTTTTAATCTTATTTACCTTTTTTCTAAGCATATTGGCTTCTTCTTCAAGAAATTGATTGATTTGGTCAGGAGTTTGCACTCTAATTTCTGCGTCAAATTCGGTTTTCTCAATTTCTAAAGAGGAGTTTATTAAGGCTATTTTAGCATCCCTTAAAGATTTCGGCATCATTGGATGGACCACCTCTTTGTCTACAATAATTCCATCGATAATTCTTGAATCAAGAAGACTTTTCCCCTCTTTTTTTATGATTTGAATTTGATCCAAATCGATAATTATGTTATCTCCACGCTTTTCTCGTATTAGGCTCACAGCATCAACAGCAATTTGTGCGAAGTGACTTTTCACTCCTCCCATTAATTTACTATTCATCGAAGTTTCTGCAACTTTTTTTAAGATCTCCTTGTTATTAATATCAATTGGGGTGGCTAATTCTTTTAAAATCTCCTTACTTTTAAGAAGTGCTTTACGATAACCTCTAAAAATTATTGTAGGATGGACGGATTGTTCCATTAATTCCTGGGCAAAATTTAGCAATTCACCTGCAATAACTACACTGGTAGTTGTGCCGTCTCCCACTTTGTCATCTTGTGTTTTGGCGACTTCTACTATCATTTTAGCGGCGGGATGTTCAACATCAATATTATCTAAAATTGTTGCTCCGTCGTTTGTAATGGTAACGTCTCCTAGTGAATCAACAAGCATTTTATCCATGCCTTTTGGACCCAAAGTAGTTCTTACGGCTTCAGCTACAGCTTTAGCAGCAGCAATATTATTTTTTTGAGCATCTTTTCCAGTTTTTCTTTCAGTTCCTTCTTTCAATATAAGTATGGGAACACCAGATAATTGTGACATTTCGACTTCACTTTGTTTTATTTTTTTAAGTTTAAAAATTATTACTTATATAATGATCTCTAAGTCATAAAATTAAAAAAGTTTACGAAAATAAGA
>CAYUTF010000026.1:26273-34363 GCA_964447495.1 uncultured archaeon | reverse complement strand
TCTCTGTCCTTTATGGGCTTACAGGTTCGAATCCTGTACCTTCCGCAAGTTTTTATGGTATTATCTTTTGGAAAATGAAGTTTCAGAAAGGTATAAAATTATGAAAAAGATTCTTGAACGATTAGAGAGAAAAATTGGTTTGGGTCCTGGTGGTAAATGTAAATGTCCTGAATGTGGTGAAGAAGTAAAACATGAAACTGGTGTATCATGTGATAGTATAAAATGTCCTAAATGTGGGACTAGTATGAGAAGAGTTGTTAGAGAAGAAGAATAAGGTTTAATATGGGACGGTGGCGGAAATAGGTAGACGCAAGGGACTTAAAATCCCTCGGGGGAAACCTCGTACGAGTTCGATCCTCGTCCGTCCTACAATATGCCCGTGTAGTCGAATTTGGTATAGACGGTGGATTCAAAATCCATGGCAACTGAAAAGTCATTCTCGGTTCGAGTCCGAGCACGGGTACTATAATGGAACGGTAACTCAGTAGGTAGAGTGCTGGACTGAAAATCCAGATGCGACAGTTCGATTCTGTCCTGTTCCACTATGCCCGTATAGTCGAATGGAATAGACGGTGGTTTCAGGTACCACGGCAACCGAAAGGTCATTCTCGGTTCGAATCCGAGTGCGGGTACTATATGCGCCTATAGTCGAATTGGAATAGACGGTGGATTAAGGATTCACGGCAACCGAAAGGTCATTGAAGGTTCAAATCATTCTAGGCGTACTAAAAATTGTGGATTATTTTAATTTATAGTTGGTCAATTTCAATCCATTTGTTGATGATATTTTGATAAGTATCTGCAAATGGGCTTGATAATTTTTTTAGTATTGATGGAATTTCTTCCCAGTTTGTTGTTGGAAGGATAGTAGATATTCCAAGGAGACCTTCGATTTCAACAAGATCATCTGTTGATTTTGATTCAAATATTAGGTCATCTATAATATTTAGGTCTTTTATTAAGTCATTTATTGGTTTGTTTTCATTGATTAGATTCATTTTTTATTTCCTTTCGTTCAACATCAACTTTTTTAAGTTTTTTTCCAATTTCAACGTTTGGATCCTTTGAAATCGGCTCCTTCGAGGTCTGCCCCTTCGAGATTGGCCCCTTCGAGGTTAGCACCTTTTAGGTTGACCCCTTCTAGGATGGCCCCTTCTAGGTTGGCATCTTTGAGGTCAGCCCTTTCAAGGTTTGCCCTTTCAAGGTTGGCTCCTTTTAGGTTTGTCCTTTCAAGGTCTGCACCTTTAAGAGTGGCCTCTTTGATGTTGGCACATCTTAAATCTGCCCATTCTAAGTTGGCCCCTTCGAGGTTAGTTCCTTCTAGGATGGCCCCTTTAAGGTAGGCCCCTTCAAGGTTTGCCCTTTCGAGAATGGCCCATTTAAGGTTGGTTCCTTCTAGATTGGCCCCTTTGAGCTTGGCCATTTCGAGGTCAGCCCCAAAAAAGTTAATCTCACGCAATTCTCCTTGCGAACAATATAATAATTGATTCGTTATTGGATGCCTTTTAAATATCATTTTTTTACCTTATTAATTGATAAATAGTAGAAATTCTGTTTTGTTTCATTTTAATTCCAGTTATATAGCCTTTGATTGTTCTTTCTATTCGTCCTATTTCATTGTTATGAAATTTTGATTCATGAGCAATTGATATTAATCTTTCTAGTAAATTTGAAATTTCATTAAATGAAAAATCTATTTCATTTCTTTTTTCTGATATTTCTTCGATGAGTTCATTTCTATTAGTTATCATTTTTATTCTCCTTTTTCTCAACATCTTGTTGAGCATCTACTTTGATTTTAAAACCTTAAAAATGGTTTGTAAACTTTTTTATGCGAACTTGATATTCTTTTTCTTTTTATTATTACCAATATTTAGCCCCTTTTAGGTTAGCCCTTTCGAGGTTTGTCCCTTCGAGGTCTGCCCCTTTTAGGTTAGCCCCTTCGAAATTAGCCCCTTCGAGCTTGGCCCCTTCAAGGTTAGCCCCTTTAAGGTTGGCCAATTTAAGGTTGGCTCCTTCAAGATTGGCTCCTTTTAGGTTAGCCCATTTGAGGTTGGCCAATTTTAGGTTGGCATCTTTAAAGTTGGCCCCTTTGAGGTTGGCTCCTTCGAGATTGGCCCTTTCGAGGTTTGTCCCTTCGAGGTCTGCCCCTTTTAGGTTGGCCCCTTCGAGATTAGCCCCTTCGAGCTTGGCCCCTTTGAGGTTGGCCCATTTGAGGATGGCCCATTCGAGATTGGACCCTTTAAGGTTTGTCCCTTCGAGGTCTGCCCCTTTTAGGTTAGCCCCTTCGAAATTAGCCCCTTCGAGCTTGGCCCCTTCAAGGTTAGCCCCTTTAAGGTTGGCCCTTTTAAGGATGGCACATGATAGGTTGGCATCTTTGAAATTGGCTCCTTCTAGATTGACTCTTTCGAGGTTGGCCCATGAAAGGTAGGTCCCTTTGAAATAGGTCCCTTTTAGGTCAGCATATTTGAGATTGGCATCTTCTAGGTTAGCTTCTTCGATATTGGCCCATTTTAGGTTAGCCCCTTCGAGGTTGGCCCCTTTGAGGTTAGCTCCTTTGAAGTTGTACCCTTCGAGGTATGTTCCAAAGAAATCGATATCACGCAATTCTCCTTGCGAACAATATAGAATTTCATTCGTTATTGGATGCTTTTTAAACATATTCATTTTTTGCTTCCTTTGTTATAATTAAAACAGATATGGATAAGAGGGTTATAATCATATGCCCATCTTGGGATAATTGTTCCACAAGTAGTACAGAAAACATCAGCTTCTTCTCTGGCTTCGTTAGAGGAGCAGAATTTGTTTTCACATTTTCTATTACAGTAATTTTGTTTTTTGTCTCCATGTTCGTTGAATTTGCATTCATCCACATTTTTTGATGTACATATCCATTCATGTTGAAATTGCATGTAATTATGGATAAATAGTTTGCAGTGATTTGGTTTCATTTTTGTTTCCTTTATGATTCGTATGGTTTACATCTTTTTATTTTTAGAAATTCAGAGACTGCATCTGCTAAGGTTTCAAAATTTTCTCCAAATGCATGAAACATTTTTTTTGCAGAAGGATATGGATCTTGTGGCATATAGATTCTAACGATTGAGCCAAGTCGTCCATTTTGGTCATGTACTGCATAGACATTGTCATCTTCTGCTTTTAGTAGTAAACCTTTGATTTTTATCATTTTATGTGCCTTTCTTCGAACATCTTGTTCGACATCTTGTTATTAATGATAATACTTTTTGAGTGATTTGCAACAAAAAAAATGTGTTGACAAATTTTTTTATCGTTGTTAGATATATATACGATTGATTCATGTTTTGACATGGGTGATGAAAATCATTGGGGTATATGGAAAGGAGATATTTTGAAATTTGGGGCAGTTTTTATAGATTTTGAAAATTTGTATTTGTCTTTAAAGCATAAATACAAAGAACACGATATCTTATTTGTAAAAATAGTCGAAGCTGTTATAGATAGACTTGAAAATGACCTTGGTTCCACTGTAGTTGTAAGAAGAAATTATTTACCATTTGGTGCTCATGATTATGCTACTATGGCAGATGAGCTCGCGTTAGATGGGTTTAAGTCAGTACATGTTCTTGCAGAATTATCGAAAAATTCAGCAGATTTAATGCTTGCTGTTGATGCTATGGAGACAGTTTATACACGTGATAATATTGAAGTTTTTTGTATTGTTGGTGGTGATAGGGATTATATTCCAGTTGTAGCGAAATTGAAAGAATTGGGTAAATATTGTGTAGTCTGTTCTATGCCTGGGTCTATGTCTGGAGACCTTCTTAGATTTATAGGTGAAGATTTATATTTTAATCCTACTGAAATGGTAGAATGTATATTGGTGGACCCCAAAGTAGTTGACAGAAAAAGTTGTTCAAGAAAAGGGTCTATTCCGATAGATGATGAAGAAGTTGAACGATGGAGGTCTTTTGTTAAAGTTGCATACGAAATGAAAGAGAAATACGGGAATCCAGAATTATGGATGGCTCCGTATATAACGCTGTTGTCTGAAAGATTTCAAAATTTAGCTAGAAAAGATATACGGGACACAATTGCTAGTATGGAAAAATGTGGTATATGGAAGCGAGAAGAGAGAGAATCAGATAGAGCGAATATTAGTTCATATTCTGTTTTGATAGTAGACTGGAATCATTCATTAATAAAGGAAACGTTGATGATTGAGTAATTTATAATTGACAAATTTGTTTTTGATGGTTAATAAAAATATAGAGTGATTTCCTGGGAGATCTAGGAGGAGAATGAAAATGGTTAAAGTAAAATATTTTAGAATTGATACGAGAGAAGATTCCAAATATTGTGGTTATGAGATTATTAGTAGAGAAGGAGAGTTTGAGTTTTGGGATAGTGATGACAGGATAGCTTTTGAAGAAAAGATAGAGACTGCTTTTAGGCAATGCTTAGGTAGTGACTTAGAAGTTTGTGCGGTAGGGGTAAAATGAAGTTAAAAGTGGTTTAAGAAAACGAACTCGAGTTCGTTAGGAAGGATGAGATTATGGAATATAAAAATGGAGATTTGCGTGTTTGGTGGATACCACAGGTTCCTATGGAGGCTTTTTATGTATATGTTCAGTCTTTAGTTGAAGCGAAGAAGATTTTAACTGTTTTGGCTGATTATGACATGTTTCAGTATAAGAATAATGTTAAATCAGATTATTGTAATGTAGGGGGTCTTCAAATATATGAGAAAGAGGAAGGGGAATGGCTTGATTGGGAATCTGAAGATGGTGAATCTATAGATGATTTGAGTATTTCTGAACTTGAAAAACTTAATGCTTGTGTATGTGAATATGATAATATTCCTGATGCTATTTTATTAGCTATTAATAATCATGTTTTGATAGGACAACATTGTGGTCATTTTGTTACGGCTGTACTCAGTAATGATTTGATAGAAGCAGTTAATCGGGCTGATGATGAGTGTCAGAAGTGTTTACGGTCAATTGTTAGATATTTATATAATCGATGTCCAAGTGGGTGTTGGGGGTCAAAAAAGAAGATGGAAGAATGGAGGAAAAATGGTGGAATAGAAGGAAAGGAAGTTGGAGATATAGGAGATTTGATTTATCCTAAATAGGAATAAGGAATTAGTTATGAAAGTGTTATTGTTTTTTATAATTTTATTTTTATCTATAAATTCTAATGCATATTCTCTTTATGAGAATAGTGAAGGCCAAAATTTAACATGGAAAGAGCCTCTGATTGAAATTATACTAGATTATAGTATGCTTAAAATTGGTAAAAAGAAAAGTATTGAATTAGCTGTTAAAGAATCTTTTGATTTATGGGTAGAAGATGCTTCTTTACCATTGAATATTGATTTATTTTGGGATGATTGTAATGAAATATCTAATGATGGTAATAATTGTATATTTGCTTGTTATGATGGGAATTGTAAGCGTAAAAAGTATAAAGCTTCTACAACTTATCTTCATGTTACACGTCATAAAGACTGTATTTTAGGAGTTGATATTGTATTGAATATTGATGATTGGAATTGGAATTTAGATTGTGATGATAAAGATGGACTTTGTTTTGGTATAGTATTAGCTCATGAATTTGGACATATGATTGGAATTGATCATTCTGAAGAACATGATGCTATTATGTATCCACTTTATAAATATAATGGAGTAGTTGAATTGCATGATGACGATATTGAGGCTGTTGAAGTATTATATGGTGGTATTGTTTATAAAAAACGAGATTTTTATGAATTAGCATGTTCATCATCTATTATTGGAAATGATAATTCGAATAGTATTTTTGATTTATTTTTATTGTTTTTATAAGGAGATTTAATGCTTTTTGTGACTTCAGACCATCATTTTGGTCATAAAAAAATAATAGAATATGAAAATAGACCTTTTTCATCTGTTGAAGAAATGGATGAAGAGTTGATAAGAAAATGGAATGAAGTTGTATCTAATGATGATATAGTATTTTATCTTGGAGATTTTATGTTCTATGAATCAAAAAAGAAGGCTAGTAATATATTAGACCGATTGAATGGACGAAAGAATCTTATGATTCTTGGAAATCATGATAAATGTCATAATATAGAATGGTGGGAAAGAGTCGGTTTTAGACAGGTTTTTGATTGCAAATATATTTTAGGAAGGGTTATTTTGTCTCATGAACCTATACTTTATGATATAGGGGATTTTCATAATATTCATGGACATATACATTCTAATAAATTATCTGAAGCAAGAAATAGTAATAAACATTTTAATGTATCGGTTGATGTAACAGGATACAGACCAGTTTCAATGGATAGAATATTAGCATCAATTTATGGAAGAGAAGATGGGTAAGAAAAAACATAATACAAGGAGAATGTATAGACAAAGGCGAAAGGACAAGGAGAATCAGTTATTATTTGAAGATGAATTTAATTTTGAAAGAAAATGTAAAATATGTGGTGCAAGTCCTGTTTTGCCTAAAACTGGTATATGTTTGGCTTGTACATTTCCAGATGTTGAATGGTGAAGAAAGGTTTTAAGATGAGTTTTAAGATGAATGTTGTAACGGTTGAAGCTACCTTATTGGAGGAAATGCTTGGAATGTCCCCAGACCCTAATATTTATGGTGAATTTATAGCTAAAAATGCTCCAGATTCAAAAAAAATGAAAGAAGAATTGGAGGCATTGACAAAGGATCTTTCTCCTGAAGAAGCGGCTAAAATAGTTCTTGATAAAGGAACAACCGTTTTTCCACGTGATGAAGATGGTATACCGATTATGTGGGATTTCCAGATGAAAGGTAATTTTAAGGATGTTTGTGGTATGCTTTATCGTGCTGAAGGTACATTATCTTCAAAATTTACAGCATACAAAAAGAAGATTGATGGTTTGATTTTTGTGAAACCACGAAAGATTAGATTGCTTGTGCCAGATGGTGGAAAGATTGGTGAATGTCAACGTCCATTAAGAGCCCAAACGGCTCGAGGTGAGATTACAGCGTTAGCAAATAGTGAAACAGTTCCAGCAGGAACTAAACTTGTTTTTGATATTGAGTATATGGATTTGAAGGGGAAAGCACCGAAGATTGTAAAAAAAGGGGGGAAAACAGTAAAAGATGAAGATGGAAATATTGTTTGGACAAAATCAGAAATGTTTGAAACTATTAAAGAATGGCTTAATTATGGTGCTTATCGCGGTCTTGGACAATGGAGAAATAGTGGAAAAGGTATTTACACTTATAAAATAATTGAAGTTAATATGTGTGATGAAAATCATTGGAATTGAAAATGATCTTGAATCTACTGTTGTGTCGCCCCCTTAAATGGGGCGTGGATTGAAACGAAAAGGATAAGAAGACAGATGATCTGATTGTTGAGAATGGAAAAGAAGAGGAGAAGAATCGAGAAGAATCGACACGAAAAGAAATGGATAGGACTAGAGATGACTGGATTGGAAAGGAAGTGGAGGAGACCCGATAGGAGAAGAATAGAGAAGAATAGGAAAGGCGAGGAGTGGATTAGGTGAGAAAAGGAGATGAGTTCAACGGAGCGTACTGAGATGAAAAGAAAAGGAAGAGAGCATAAATGTTCCGACTAGAAAAGGAAGAGAGAAGACGGGTCTTGTGCGGAAAAGGAAATGAAAGGTATAGAATTGCTTTGTAGTGAACTGAAAAGGAATGGAAGTTACTAGAGAGGTTGAGATTTGAATTGAAAAGGATATTTGTTTGTGAACTCGAGTTCGTTTTTAAGAAAAGGAAAGGATTCGAATCGGGATGACTGGATTGGAAAGGAATAGGAGGGGCTCCGAGGCGATAAGAACAGATTGGATTAGAAACGGAGAAGAACGGATTTGAGCTAAACTGAAAAGGAAGGGAATAGACGCTAGTTGAGATGAAAGGATAAGGATTAGTCCTGCCTTGAACTGAGATTAGACGAAATGGATCTGTGTTGAGGCGATTGGTTGAGAGAGGAAAAGGAATAGAGAACACTGGAATTGAATGGAAATAAAATGGAAGGGAAAGGAAAGGAGTCGAGCGGATATGGAGTTGAGTTGATCAGTTTGGAAAAGTTAGAAAAGGATTAGATG
>CAYUTF010000026.1:7191-26173 GCA_964447495.1 uncultured archaeon | reverse complement strand
GAGCGGATATGGAGTTGAGTTGATCAGTTTGGAAAAGTTAGAAAAGGATTAGATGGGAACGGAACAGATGAGAAATGGTGTGGAGAAGAACGGAGTCGAAGTGAATAGGTTATAGAGGAAAAGGAAAAGATAGGAAGAGAATAGATTCGAGCAGAGAAGGATTCGAGAGGAATTGAACTGATGTGAAGTGATATGGAACAGAATAGAGCATTGCAGAGCAAAATGTAGAAGAGCAGAAAAGGAATAGAAGGGATTGAAGCAGATAAGGAATTGGATTTTAAAAATGTTGATTTTGTATTATAATTGAGTAATAATATTTGTTATGAAACTTCCAGCAACAGTACCAACTTTAGTTTCTGTAGAAAGCTCTAATGTTGAAGCGGTTGGATATGATTCAAAGAAGAGATATTTGTACATTCAATTTTTGCCTAGTGAGAAAGGTCAACGTAGTACAGTATATAGATATTCGAATGTACAAGAGCAAATTTATAATAGGTTTTTGAGAGCACCTAGTAAGGGTATGTTTGTTTGGGCAAATATAAGAGATAAGTATCCATATGCTAAATGGACTGGATTTGGTTGGAGAAAAGAAACTGCATTGAAGAGGATGTCTACTCAGAAGAAAAGTAGAAAGCAGTATTGGCGAAAAAGATAATTAGTTGGATGCTAATTAGGAAAGATGAAAAGGTTGAAAAATGAACAAATTGTTAGTGTATGCTAAAAAAATATCAGAAGATATGAATCGTTCTTTTTGGAAATTAGGAGAGGTTTTATCAGAAATTAAGGCTAATAATATATATGAAGAAATTGGGTGTAGTTCGTTTAAGGATTTTTGTAGTGGAGAACTTCGCTGCACTTATAGAACAGTGCAGATATCTATGGTATTGTATAAATGGAAAATGTCATTTAGGGATGTTGCTGCTAGAAAATGGGTAGAAACTATGCCTTGGTCATATACGAATGTATATTACAAACTTATAAATTCTGATAATTGGAGAGATTGGAAAAATGAATATAATAATATGCATAATGGAAAGAAATTTTATGATGTAATGGTTGAATATAAGCAGAAACTTAAAATGGTAAATTGTTTGAGAAAAAAAGGTGTTTCTGTTGATGAGTTAAATAGATTTATGGATGAGATGAATTTTATAGAAGACCCAATTTTGTATTTGAGAAATATTAGATTAAATGATAAAAATATTTCTGATAAATTGGGTTTAGGTGTTGGTCGTATTAGGAATAATACTAAATACATACGTTGTGCAATTCCAGTTGATGTTTATTTAAAGATATTTGAGAAGTCAAAAGAATCTGAAGTTACAGTAAGTCAGGAAATATCTGATGCTTTGACGGTTTTATATAGAGGAGAAGATAAATTAAATAGGGTTTCTTAATGTCATCTAATTTGTTTCCGTTTTTTACATATTATGGTGGAAAATGGAGGCTTTCATCATTATATGATGCTCCATTATATAATAGAATAATAGAACCATTTGCTGGGTCTGCTGGGTATTCAGTTAGGTATTATTATAAGGATGTTCTTCTTTATGATTTAGATGAAAAGATTTGTATATTATGGGATTATTTGATTAATGCTAGTGAATCAGATATCCTTTCTTTGCCTATAGATTTTGATAGTGTTGATGATTTATCAGTATCAGAAGGTGCTAAATATTTGATAGGATTTTGGTTGAGTAAAGGGTCTGATCATCCTTGTAAATTACCATCTAAATGGATGAAAGGTGGTACACGACCTAAATCTTTTTGGAGTATATATATTAAGAATAGGATAGCACGTCAGTTGAGGTATATAAGGCATTGGAAAATAGTTAATAAATCGTATGTTGAAATAGAAAATGAAAATGCTACATGGTTTATAGACCCACCATATGTTGATGCGGGTAAATATTATCATTATGGTTCTAGTCGTTTAAATTATGAAAAATTGGCTAATTGGTCGATTGAAAGACATGGTCAAGTTATAGTTTGTGAAAATTATGGTGCTAAATGGCTTGATTTTAGTCGTTTGTGTGATTCTAATAGTACTATTGTTAAGGATGGAGAAAGGCAGAAAAGTAGTGAAGTTGTTTATTATCAAATAGATGGTGATAAAGGTGGTAGGCAATTAGGTTTATTTTGAATTGTGGTGGATTTATATGTTTGAGAAACCAGTTGATTTGTTTTGTGGTGAATGTTTATCAGTTATTAAAGAGTTTGAAGATAATTGTATAGATTCTATAGTTACAGACCCACCATATGGTATTAAATTTATGTCAAAAAAATGGGATTATGATGTTCCTTCTATTGATATATGGAAAGAGTGTTTGAGAGTATTAAAACCTGGAGGACATTTACTTTCATTTGGTGGTACCAGAACATATCATAGACTTGTTGTGAATATAGAAGATGCTGGATTTGAAATATTGGATCAAATTCAATGGATATTCGGTAATGGATTTCCTAAGAGTAAATATTCTTTAAAGCCAGCTAATGAACCTATTTGTTTGGCAAGAAAAAAATATATTGGTTCAATTGAAGATAATATTGGAGTTTATAGTACTGGTGGCTTAAATATAGATGAATGTAGAATATTAACTGATGACAATATTGGGTTTAGAGAAACAAAGAGTGATTATATAGGTATAGGTACATTTATGGAAAAATCAGGAAGAAAATATAGTCAAAATGAAGATGGTAGATGGCCATCAAATATTGTATTATCTCATCATCCTGATTGTGAATTTTTAGGATATAAAAAAGTAAAAAATAAAAGTGGTTCATTATCTGGACTTGAACCATCTAAACCAGGGAAAAATGTATATTCTCAATTTGATTATAGAGGGTCTTGGATTAGACATGGTGATGAAAATGGATTTGAAACGATAGAGGATTGGAAATGTCATCCAGCATGTCCAGTTAAATTGATGGGCAATAAAGCTAGATTTTTTTATTGTTCAAAAGCCAAGAAAAAAGACCGTGATGACGGGTTGAATAGTAGTAGACCACAATTTAAACATGGAATGTTATTGAGTGATTGTAGAAATAGAGAATTTATTGGGAATTTTCATGAAACGGTAAAGCCTACAGATTTAATGAAATATTTGTGTAGGCTTGTAACTCCAAGGGATGGGGTTATTTTGGACCCATTTATGGGATCTGGGTCGACTGGTAGAGGGGCAGTGATGGAGGGATTTAATTTTATTGGTATAGAAATTGATAGTGAGTATTTTGAGTTAGCAAAATCAAGGATTAATGCAGCTATGAGAAAAAGACAGATGCGATTATTTGATGATATTGACGTATGAGTTTTATAAAGGTAATATTGATACATGAAACTTTATTTGGTTACATCTCAAGCTAATGAAAAAAGTACAGATGGTGTTTTGTTGAAGGCACGTGTTAGATGTTTTGGATGTTTTACAAGTAGTTCTTTTGCAGATGGAATTGCATCAAAACATGATGCAATTGTTAAAGAACTTATTTTGGATAAAGAATATGTTCCACAGGATAAAGTTGTTCTTCAAGAATGGTTAAATCCTGGTTATGTTGATAATTGAATATTGGTGAAATATGGCTGTTGGATTACTTGAGTCATTTGAATTAATAGAACGTTTTGGTAGTGAAGTTGTTCGTGATGGAATAATTACGATAGAAGATATTATGTTTTCAGTTGAAGCTAAAAAGAAAAAAGGATGTCGTTCTATAGCATCTAGATTGACGGCTGAAGATAATCAGCGTGTAATGGAGTTGGGACGTATAATAAAGAAATGGAAGGATGAGAGATGAAGATAAGACCGTTTCATGATAATGTTTTTGTTGAAAGAGATGAACCTGAAGAGAAGAAATCGCCAGCCGGAATTGTTCTTCCTAAGAATGTTGAAAATCCTCCTGATACGGCAATTGTTTTGGCTATTGGTCCTGGTAGAATTCTTTCTGATGGTTCAAAGGTTATACCTGAAGTAAATGTTGGAGATAGGGTTTTTGTAAGTAGATTTTCTGGAACAGAAGTAACTGTGGGTTGTGAGAAACGTTTGGTGATACCATGGGGTGATATTTTGGGTATTATTGAAGATGAAGATGAAGTTGTTGAAAATATTAATTTTATTAATGAAGATGATAGTGATTGTGAATCAGAATTAGAAGATAAAAACGATTGACAAATTTGTAATATTAGGTTATTTTTTGCAAGATGCTTTGCAAGATGCTTTGCAAGATGCAAGGAGGTATGTTGTAATGTTGAATGATAATTGGATAAGAGGTTTTGATGGTAAAATATTGGTTCCCAATGGTAAAAATGTATCTTTTCAGTATAACGTTGTAGGTTTTTTTGTTTTTTTAGCCATTATAGTTTGGTTAATAAGTGGGTGTTAATATGGTAAAAAAAGATTATAATAAAGTATATGGTTTTTGTCGTGTTTGTAGGAAATATGTTCCAAGGGATGACATGATTTCAACTAATTTTGTTGTATATGGTGAAGGAATTGATGAAAAAGAAGATAAAATCAGAATAAGATTGTGTCCAAGTTGTCACAAAAAACAATTTAGACTTTGGAAATCTATTGAGTGGAAAGGCATTAAGCTCAAGCGCGCTTGTGAAATAATGATAGATGAACGATTAGCAAGCATGTGTGATGATATAGATTTTGATGACCAAGATCAGAATGCAGTGTTTGAAGCTACAAAATAGAATAGATATTTTTTGACGATAGAATTGATATGAATTATAATTAAGTTGTTGTTTTTATAGGAGGATAAGTATGTTTTTGAAATTTATAGTTTTTTTGTTTGTTTTATTGGTGTCATTGAGTGATTTTTATGTTAGTGCCAATGATGATATAGATGGAATAGTTAGTATTTCTGTTATTAAAAGTAAATTTGATAGACCTATTCCTGAAGAAGAATGGGATGAAAGTGTAAAATTGTGGGTTGCTAGAAGTTGTGCTGGAGAAGCAGGATTTGATGCTGTTGACGAATGCATAGGAATTGCATGGGTATATGCAACGAGATGGAATGGTTTAAAAAAATCAAATATAAAATTTGTTGATGTTGTTAGGAAGTATTCGGCTGCTATCAAACATAAGAGTACACACACAAGGCGATGGATTTTGAATTTGAATTTGGGTGGGAAGAAGCCTGTTGGGTGGCCAAATAGATTGAGATGGGAAAATCACAAGGATATGTGGAATGAAATATTATTTGCATTGGATGAATGGGTTGATGGTAAAAGGCCAAATCCTGTATTAGGTGCCGATCATTTTGGTGGTAGTATGGATAAGCCAGGTAAATATTGGGTAAGAATTTTACCTTCAAATGGAATGAAATTTAGAAATAGATTCTATCGGTCTCCATATGCTGCACCTGTATTTATAGATTGATAGATTGAATTGCGAACTCGAGTTCGTTTGGATATTAAAATGGATGAAGGTAGAATAACTGGATGTAATATTGTGTGGAAGTCTAGAGCTGCATTAAATTCTTTTGAACAATTATCTCATAATGCATATCTGGAGCGTAAGAAAATTGATTTTGATATAAATAATGGGGAGCATTCAGAATATGAGAAGGTAATTCTTAGAATGCAATCTGCAAAAATGTTTCAAGACCTAATTGGGATTGCATATCAAACGGCAATGTCAGTTGAGAGTTTTGTTCTTAATACTCAGGCTTCTATAGTAAAAATATTTTCTAATGAATTTGATGAGGATTAAGAAAGGAATTGTCAAGTATTAATTGACAGTTGTGAATATGGATATTTTGTTGTTTTTTATTGCAATATTATTGTTGGTTATCGGTTTTTTGATTGGTTGTTGGTATACAAAAAGGAAGTTAGCTGACAAGTCTAAAATGTTAGATTTTGGGTTGAAATGTGTTATTGGATATAAAAAAGAAAATCAAGAAATAATTGACAGGTTAGTTGAGTTAGAAGAAATATTTCAAGATGATAGAGGAATATATGAAGAAGAAAAGTGTTGATAGAAATTTGAAATTTAAACCGTGGAAAACATTGATACCTTTTCAGGTTCCTGAAGAGGCAAAAAAGAATGGAGTTGTTGCTGCTTTTCAAAATAATTATGTAACGATTTTTATAAAAGAAACTGAATCACCTCTTTTTACTACACCAGACGGACATCCTCAAAAAATTGCTCATTTAATGCTTCAATGGGTATCAGGATTAAAAGGGTCTGATGAATATTTTTATAGGTTAAAACAGAAAGTTAAAAGAGAATTATGTGGTGAGCAATCTGAAGCTGTTGAGTTATTTCCTGCTGATTGGAGAGAACAAAAGTTTAATCAAACGCATTTATGGGCTATGTTTCAAGGTGCTACTTTTCCAATAGGAATTCTTCCTGCTGATTTAGATAAAGCGATGGCTGATATGGCTGGTGGCAGAGAAAATATAATTACCAAAGAAGATTTAGAATTATTTGTTGTTCGTCATAATGATAAAGAAATTATAGAAGTTTTTGAGTCAGAAGAGGAATGTAAGAATATGTATGGGGATAATAATGTTCTTGAAAAATCAATTTGTGGAATAGAATTAATTGGTAATATACCTCTTGAATCACCAACTGTTGCTTGGACTGATAGAGCTAAAGCAAAATTAACTAATGTTATGGCAAAAGGTGAAGCAGCTACAAGGTTAATTGAAAAGGCACCAGAACTTTTTAGTGAAGTTGATACTCTTGAAGATGATATTTTTGATAAGGAAATACCAAGGGATATGGATGATGGTGACCCTGTTGGATTAGAAGAAGATCTTGCGATTGCTGGAGCTATGGAAGAAGCATTAGGGAATAAGGCTGAGGAGAGAGCCAAACAGGTAAGAGAGATTTCAGAAGAAATTACTGGTAAAACTCAAAAAAGTTTGGATGATATAAGAAATTCTTTCGAAAAATCTAAAATAATTATTCCATAACATGGTAAGGAAAAGAGACCCACGTATTGTAAAAGCGGTTTTTGATGTTTGGTTATCTAGAAGTATTATTTTTAATAATCCTCCTGGTAATAATATTAAAGCTTATGCACAGTACACTAGGGCTGAAAAAGTAAAGTATACAAATAAAATTCAAATTTATCTTGATAGAATGGAATATGAATGGTTTAAGCATAAACATGAAAAAAGAATATCTGTTGCAATAAAACTTGATAATATTATTAGATATGTTTGGAGAGAGGATGTTTTGAGCAAAAAGGAATATGATGAAGTTAAAGAAAGACAACAGACTAATCTCAGAATGTTATTCAAAAAGTCAAAAAGGAATGTGGGTAAAAGCAATTCTTCTTGAAAATGGAATAGAATTATTTTGGCAGGTTAAAACATCCATTATAAATGGAAATCTTATTTCATATGATGCGAATGGGTCGATAGAAACATCAAGTCCTATTGGGATTGCTCGTTATTTTGATTCAATGAGAAGTGCAGGTATTGTTAATATAGATGATGATTTTGTTGAATTTTGTGGTGTTGAACGTTTTACTGATATGGTGATTTCTATTATGCGTCATATGGTTAATATGGTTACATCTGGATATGGTGATAAACCAGAAGATATAGTTGAATGGTATTCAAATATTTCAGAACTTAAATTTTTATCTGGTACAAGATTTAGATTTGATAGTGAATGTGAACCATTTATTGATATGGTTGGATTGATTGGATTTGTTGATAATGATGAAAATGGTAGTTATATTGTTGATGTAAATGTAAGAAATAATAAATTTAGGATTCCACTTGATTCTTATAAAGTATTGGTTTCTTTTATTATTTCTACAACTCCAGTTTGATATTTTGATTTAAAATTGATTAAGTAAATTTTGTTTTGTTTAATTATTTATTGATTGTATAAAATTTTCTTTGACATATGTTTATGATGTCTATTATAAAATATTATAGGTGCTGTATAAATGGAACAGATGAGTATTTGTGAAATTTTGAATGATTTTAAAAGTATTAAATTACCAAAAAATAAACGTGAATTCATAAATAATGCTAGATGCTTTTTGCATAAAAATGGATATTTGCCTGTTAATATACAAGATGACCTTAGAAATATGGTTAGGAAATATAATCGTCAATTTAAAGAATTACATGCATCAAGAGAACGGGCAAGAAGAACAAATTGGAAAAGACGTGAGGGGATAAGTGAGCAAGGGGCTAGGTTATTGGTTGAATGTCGCAATAAGGAAATTGCGGCTAGAAAGGCCGATTTAGGGATTTGAAATGGTTGATAGTAATACAGGCAAAATTGACCCAAAAGTAATAGCTGCTATTAGAGAAGTTGTTATGATTGTTAGACATATCGTAAATCATCCTGAAGATGTAGAGGTTGACATAGATTGTAATGGATATAGTGCTCTTGTAGCGTTGAGGACTAATCCTAGAGATGTTGGACAAGTAATTGGTAGGAATGCTCATTTGATGAATTCTATTCGTTCATTTTTATCTGCTATTCAAGGCAAAAATAGAATACAAATTCTTATAGATTATGTAACTGATGAGGATAAAAGAAGAGAATCTCAGTCTGATTATAGGAGCAGAAAAACAATTGGTGGTGGAAGATTTAGATGAATTATTAGTTGACAAATTATATTTATATATATATATTGATGTAGAAGTTCCGTGGGATACGGAAATGTAAATGTGCATCATGAAAAAAGACAATTTATTAGTTTATGAAGATGTTATAGATGATTTTGATGATCTTATTTTGGGTAATATTGGTGAAGTTGTTTTTGTTGCTTCAAAGACATTCGGTGTTAGTTCTATTGAAATAGAATTACCTAATAGAAGTAAGATGGTTTTGGATAAACCATTGGAAGACCCGATATGTTTATTTTATGATAGATTAATAAAAATATTAGATAGTGCCAAATTAATATCTGAACAAAATAACATATCATATAATGTTATTGCTGCTGAGTTGTTAGTTCTTGATGGTTGGTCTTGGAATGATATTATTTTTCGTGCTCCAATTTGGATGTTTGATCATAGAGAGATTATTATAGAAGAGGCTAGAAAAATTAAAGGATTAGAATGGTTAACAGGTACTTCATTGGAGATAAAATTGAAACAAAATATGGTATTGGGTGGGTGAGGAAAGTAACTACATGGCGACAACGTATTATTGATATGAATGATTATGAGGCTATTGAATTTTCAAATGAATGTAAACGCATGCATGGTATTAATTATCAAGATGATTGGATTGAATTATTAGTTGAGATAAATGGTATTTTAATGGAGTTGCAGGCATCTACTGTAAAATTATTAGAAGGCAGGGAATATGATTCGGTCTAAAAATTGGAGAAAAAAAGTATTAGAAAAAGTTGAAGTTGTAAAAGATAATACGAATAATAAAGAATCTGAGGTAGTAGAAAAACGTAATAAAAATAGATGTATAAAACAAGAATTTGAATCTAATCTGTCAGAAACACCAGAATTTAATTGTGAAAAGACATATTCTAGAACTAAAAATAAACGGGTAAATTGGTTTTGTGTACAACGATGGTTTATAGATGGAATACGAAAAAATAATCCAGATTGGCTTGTTATAGATAATAAAAAAACTGAAAATTGGACAGAAAGAAAACAAACGTGGTGGACATGGGCAGAAAAAAATTGTGCTCAAAGATTATTAGAGCATTATGGTGAAGATGTAGTAAAAAAGACAGTAGAATGGTTTTGTAATAATTGGCAAGGCATGGTTGATGAGAGTGATGGAAGATTATCAGGTGCACCAAGTGTTAAATTGTTGTGGGCTAGTAGAGATAGGATATTTGTTGACGCTAAACTTGGATATGTTCCTGGTAAGAAAAGAAAAAAAGTAAAAAAGCATATGGTAGGAGAATATGATCCAGAGCTTGATGGGTCAAAAAAAGTTGGTTGGTAAAATGTTTGCGAATGTTCCTTTTAGGCGTGATTTAAATACGAATGATTTGGAACGCATGCGTATACCAAAACGATATTGGAAATCAAGTTTTTATAAACTAACTGATGTTAGTTTGGAAGGTGAAGATAGTCTTAAAAATATAGTTGAAAAGTATATTTTAAATATGGAAAAGATGCGAAAAGAAGGGGGTGGTTTTATTTTATATGGTGATAATGGTTGTGGTAAATCGTGTGGTTCTGTTGTATTAGCTAAGGAATTTAGAAGACGTGGTAATACTGTTTTGTTTATAGAAGCAGCTGATTTAAAAAGGTTGGTTGCTAGTAAAGAATATTTTGATGATGAAGAAACATATTGGGAACGGTCAAAAGATGTAGATGTATTGATTGTTGATGATTTTGGAAAAGGCATAATGGATAACAAAGGATTTGGATCTAGTTTATTTGATGAATTGATTAGAACAAGAAATGCAAATAAAAGAGTTACTATTATTACTTCAAATATTTCTCCGCAACGTTGGCAAGAAGAACTTGAATTGAAAAAATCTACTATTCATGCTTTGAAGGAATGTACAATTCCTGTTCCAGTTATTGGTGATAATAAAAGAGATGGGTCTGAAGATAGATTAAAATCAATTTTGAATGGTAATTAGGGAGATTCCTAATATGAGAGATGAAGAAAGGGTTCCTCCTTATAATGGAGAAGCTGAAAGGGCTGTTCTTGGATCTGTTCTTCTTAATAATGATTGTTGGGGTGAAGTATTTGCTAATGTAAATGAAGAGGATTTTTATGTCAGTGCAAATAGAATAATTTTTTATGGCATATATTCTTTGTTTGAAGAAGGAATACCTGTTGACCATGTTACATTAGGGAATAAATTAAGAGAACAAGGAAAATTGGATAAAATAGGTGGAGCGATTGCGTTATCTAGTTTGACAGATGCAGTTGCTGCTCCTTCTAATGTTGGTCATTACGCAAATATAGTTAGAGAAGCAAGTTCTATACGTCGCTTAATTTATTGTGCACAAGATGTTGCTGTTAATGGTTTTAAAGCTGAAGGAATAGATTCTTTATCTCCAAGTATTGAAGAACTTATAAGAGCAGCACAAGACCTCGGTAAACGACGTATGCCACATAATTTATTGGATATCGGAGGAAAGGTTCTTGAGAATTATAGAAAGGCTGCAGATGGATATAGAGGTATTCCTTTTCCATGGAAAACAATAGACGATATGACAGCAGGTGCATGGCCAAAGACTGTTACTATGTTTGTTGCTCGACCTTCAGTTGGGAAAACGTTCGTATGTATTATATGTGGTAGACATGCTTGGATGAAAGATAAGCGTGTTTTAATTGTTTCACCAGAAATGAGCAAGGATGAGATAGCTGAGAGATTTTTTACTATTCATTCTGATGTTAGTTATTATAATGTTATTACTGGTCAACTTCCAACTGTTATGGAACAGAAATTTGTTAATACAATTAATGGTGAAGTTGGTAAGGATGGATTGTGGATTATGGATTCTGATGATGATTTGAGTCCACGTGGTATAGATGCTGCAATTCGTGCTTGCAATGCTGAACTTGTTGCTGTTGATTCGATTTATGACTTACATATTAAAGGGGATCGTCGTGAGAGAGCCGTGGAGGCTCTTGGATGGATGAAGAGGAGTTGTAAGGAACTTGGTTATTCTTCGATAGGTTTTGCACAGCAGAACAGGACTGCTGAGCTTTCAGAGAAGAAGGGTGGAGGGGCAAGACTTGGAACAATTGCATTAGCTGATGAGATTGGTCAGGATGTTCATGCTGTTTATGCATTAATACAAAATAAAGATGATAAAGATGATAAAGTAATGAAATTTAAAAATTTAAAACTTCGTAGAGGTCAATATAAGAAACCAGAGATAAAGGTTCATTGGGATTTTGATAGAATGGAGTTTGGTGAAATTGAAGAAGAAGATGAAGGGAATAATTATAATGATGATATAGGATTTTAGTTGACAAATTTAGTTATAGGTATTATTTCTGTTTATGTGAATTGATTGTTGGAGTTTTAGTAATGACATTGGTGAAAGTAGAATCAGTTAAAAATATGAAATAGTCAAAATGTTTGCGAACTCGAGTTCGCAGGATATAACAGTGCTAATTTAGCACGTAAAGTGTGACATAGAATCACGAAAGGAAAAGAAAATGGGTATTGGAGCTTACAGTAAAGGATGGGGAGATCCTAACGAATATGATGAGTATGGCAGTGGTTATGATAATAATGATACTGGTAGTGGAATTACAACTAATGAGAGGTTGTACAGATTTCGGTTTTCTATCCCTACACCACAAGGTACTCCTAAGAAGCCAAATTTAGTAAATCCTGGAACACCAGCTACAAAAAGAGTTTTGTTTTTGGATAGTTCTCCATTTAAAGTTTATGAACATGGTTTGTGGAGATATAAAAATGCATATGATGTTTTTCAAGCATTTACTGCAATTTGTTTAGAGAAGAATGGATTATCGAGGAAACCATGTGTTCTTTGTGCTGGGAAAAGGGATTATGCTTCTCTTGTAGGATTTTTTCCTGTTATTGATATGGGACAAGTTGAATATAGGAATGGCAAGGTTTTTTTGCATCATGAATATTGGGAAAATGATAGAGGTGACCGATTTGAAAGGTCTTTTCAGAGAGTTTTGCTTGGGGCTAGGCGTGGTTCTGTTGATAATCCTGGTATATTAAAGACATTACAGTTGGAGCTTGAAAAGATCAGGCAACAACATGGTATTGAGGATTTGACTGGTACAATATGGGATACTACTAGAAAAGGTAAAAAGGATGATTCTGTAGGTAGTGAGTGGAGATTTGTAGATAGAATTGCACCAGAAAATTTTGAGAGATATCTTGTTTCATGTGGGGCAGACCCAGAATATTTGAATTTAGATATACCAGTATATACGAGTCCTGATTCTGGTAATGGTGTATTTGATGTTGATGTAGAGAGTTATCATGAAAAGTTTGTACTGCTTGTTAGAGGTAACAACAAGCAACAGGATTCGATAAATAATTCTAATATTAATAAGAATAATCAGAATAGGCAGCAAGGATTTAATAAAGGTAATTATGGTATGAGTCAAGGAAAGACACAGAGAGAGCCTGCACAGGCTTATGGGGATGGATTTGGTGGTGGATATAATAACAATGGATTTAATAATAGTGGTCAATATGTAGGACAGAGAGCTCCTAATGATGATGATATACCATTTTAATTTTTAGGGTTGAAATATGAAAGTTGTTGTTAGTGGTAATGTATGGTTACCAATAGATGAATTATCTGGTCAGCAGATTATAAATATAAAAAAATCTTTGACAGTATATCCAAAGAGAACAACTGATATTGCATCAAAGGCAGACCCGTCTCCTATTTATATGTATGATGAGCGTGAAAATGTCTTGGGAGTTCCTAGAGCATGGTATAAAAAGAATGTTTCAAAGAAACATGAAGAAGAGATTAAAGTATCATATGGTGGTAAGATGTCAAACCTTACTACTAGATATAAAGCAACTGGTAATTTTGTAGAACAAGAAGCTGTAATAAGAACATTTCTTGCTAGAATGGATGGTAAACAATGGGATGGTTTTTTGTTGAAAGCGCCATGTTCGTTTGGTAAGACGCCAACTGCATTGGAATTTGCAAGAAGAGTTGGAAGGAAAACATTAATTATTGTTCATAAAGAATTTTTTTTAAAACAGTGGAAACGGCGAATAAAACATTTTATGCCAGATGCTAAAGTGGGTATTATTCGTCAGAATAAATGTGAATTTGAAGGTCGTGATTTTGTTATTGCAATGCTTCAATCTTTGGTTAGAGATAAAGATAGTCATAAGTATCCAGAAAGGATATATCAATCAGAATTTGGAATTGTCATTAGTGATGAATGTCATAGAATAGCTGCTTCTTCATGGTCATCTGTTTTGCCTAGATTTAATGCTGCATGGAGAATTGGTTTAACAGCAACGCCTAGACGAAAAGATGGTGCACAAGATGTATTTTTTAATCATATAAGTGATATTACATATTCTGCTAAAACTAAGGCGCAAGTGCCTGGTTTGAGAGTGTTAAAGACTCATTCATATTTGAGACCGATAATAAGGGGTAATTATTATGTATCAGTTGATAATTTGAATAGTGCTCAAATTTTAACTCAACTTGGAAATGACCAATTTAGAGCAAAAGATATTGTTGATCAATTAGTATTGGCTGTTCAAAATGGTCGTAAAATAATAGTTGTTAGTGAAAGACTTTCTCATTTGAAACTTATGAGTGATATGTTGATGAATTCTTTATTTAATCTTAATTTGCCTTTTGAACCTACTATTGATTTTTGTACTGGTGAATGGTTTTCTGGAGAAGTATGGGAAAAATCAAATAGTAGGCATAAAAAAGGTGACCCTAAAATGGTCAAAAGAACAGAAAATGATTTTGATAAAGCAGAACGTGCCAATGTAATTTTTGCAACTAAGCAGAGCATTGAGGAAGGATTTGATGTTGAAGCACTTGATGTATTGGTTCTTTCGATGCCTATGGGAGATGTAGAACAGATAGTTGGTCGTGTTAGGAGATGGTGTTATAAAGATAAGGAAAAATGTGAACGTTATTGTTCATGGAGAGCTGGTAATTGTAAAGAAAAACCGAAACCTATTGTAGTTGATGTAGTAGATGAAGACATTCCTCAACTTTTACCGAAATGGAAAAGGCGACAACGGTTTTATGAGAGTATTGGGATAAAACTGCCTTGATTTTTGGAACTATGGGGAAAGAAAGAAGATTAAATGAGTATTAGTTCCGAAGAAAGAAAAGAATATCAGCGTGAATATTATAGAATGAATAAGAAAAAAATATCGAAACGTAAAAAAGATAGATATCAAAATGATTTAGAAGCAAGGGAAAAGGCAAAAGAAGCAGCGAAATTATATAGGGCAAAGAAAAAAGCTGAAGAAGATAGATTGCGTGCTGAAGGAAAATTGCCAATATCTAAACCTAAGAAAAATTATGGACCTGTTTATATTAATATTAATGGTAATATTTATATTGGACATTCTATAAAATATTTAGCCGATAATATTGGTAGGGGTGTAAGTTCTATTAAAGGTTGGATTAAAGATGGAACTATTCCAGATACACCAATAAGAGGTAATAGGGGGCAGAAATTATATACTGATGGTATGATATTATCTATTAAGATTGCATTGCAATATTTGCATATTAAATCTTCAAGTTATATTTATAATAAAATAGTTGATGAATGGAAAAATATTGGTATAGATGTTGGTTAAAAAAAATGATTGGTTTTGTTGAATGTGGAGGAAAAGATGAAAGAAATAGAAGGCAATATTTGTAAAGAAAAATTATTGAGGTACAAAGGTGAAGCAGTAGGTCATTCTGATTCACACAATGGAAGTGGAAAGACCGGGATTCATTCTGGTCGTGAAGATTTATTTAGTCATGGATTTAGGTCTGGTAGGACAATTGTACTTAGAAGATTTGAATTTTGCAGGATTAAATTATCTTTAAATGTAAAATTTGAGAATGAATACGATAGACCTATCGTAAAGAGGGCGGTTAAGAATTTTATATTGGAGATGCTAAAAAGAGAAGAATTTGGTATTGAAGAAAAAGAATATAAGCCACAATTTGAAGCAAATACAATTGGTATTTTGAATGCATGTTTAGATAGGAGTATATTTGTTTCATATGGTTTGACATTAAAAGGAGCTAAAGAATTTGAATCTCATCAGGTAGATACAATGGAAGAAATACCAGTATCAAATGGTGATGATATTGTTGAAATTTTCGAGATTATATCTGATGATATTGCTGCTGATATTTCAGAAGAACATGCTAGAATTAAGTCTGAAGTTAACGAAAAAGGCATATAGGTAATTATATGGCAAGTCCTACTCTTTCTGTACTTAAAAAAATTATAAATAAAGAGCATGGTTCTGGTACAATTGGTAATGCTGGATTGATAAAAAATATAGCACGTTTATCCACTGGAAGTTTAGCCTTTGATAGGGCTTTAGGTGGTGGGGTACCTGTTGGGCGTGCTACTATATTTGTTGGAGATGAATCGAGTGGCAAGACAACGAACGCATTAAGGACAGCTGGATTAGCTCAGAATATATGTTCGAATTGTTATAGGCTAGTTAAGGATTTAGTTGTATCTGAATTTGTTGATTCAGAAGGAGAATCATATTGGGGTGCAGAAGGAAAATGTGATTGTTTTAATAGAGGTATATTTAAGCCTAAACAATATGAAAATGAAAAAGATTCAGATTTTAAGAATAGAATAGAAAGATATAAAGATAATTCTTATAGTGAATTTAGAGTTGTATTGTTTGACCCAGAAGGAACATTTGATAAAGATTGGGCTATAAAATTAGGTGTTGATATTAAAAGATTATTATATGTTCAGGCTGAAACGACTGAAGAACTTTGTGATATTTATGAGGCTTTAATAAGAACAGGAGAAATTGATTTATTTATTCTTGATTCTATTGCTGCTATGACACCATCTGCTGAAATAGAAAATAGTTTAGTAGAGTGGCAACAGGGTTTACAAGCTAGATTAATAAATAAATTTATTAGAAAGATATTGTCTGGCATTACTTCTATTTTAAAGTCAAATGGTAAAGCGCCTACTCATATTTGGATTAATCAATATAGAGAAAAAATAGGTGGTTCGTCATTTGGTGATAATAGGGTAATGACTGCTGGAAAGGGACAGTTGTTTTTTGCTAGTGCGATTGTAAAATTTTGGACATCAAAGTGGACGAAAGAGGACCAGGATAAAGATATTTTTGGTAAAGATTTAGCATCAGAAATTGGTACACATGTAAAGGTTAATTTTAAAACTGAAAAGAATAAAACTGCACCGCCAAAGCAATCTGGAAGTTATTACATGTGGGTTGCTGATAATAAAGCTGGACAAGTAGATGAGATAAAATATGTGATTGGAATGGCATCAAAACTTGGTATGTATCGAGAAGAAGGTGATGGTACGAATAAAATTTGGTATGTTGGTAATGAAAAATATACTAGGAAAAAAGATGCTATTGCTAGAATAGAAGAGCCAGCTACTTTTACAAAACTCAGGAAGATGTTATTGGATAAAATTTTAAATGGGACGGTTTGAGCCAAGACGATATTATGGTACCGATGATGTAAATCCTACAGAACAAGAAAACAGATTAGCTAAAAGATTTGGCGGAAAAAGAGTTAATGGTTCTGGTGCTAATTATCATTCGAAGGGTGATGTTAGAGATATACATGTTGGAGAGAAGGAATTTTTAGTTGAAGCTAAACAAACAGGAAAGGCAAGTATATCTATAAAATGGTCATGGTTGAAAAAAATTTCAAGAGAAGCAGAAGATAATGGTTGTGAACCTGCTTTGGCTATAGAGATAAAAGGTGGAGAAGTTGATAGTACTACTGATAGAGATTGGGTGATGATTCCTGTAAGAGTTTTTGAAGAATTTAGAAGGTTGATAAAATGAGAACAACATTAGAAGAAGATTTCAAAAAAATAGGTATAGATATTGGTAGTGAAGAATTTACATCAATGGCATATTCTATGCCTAAAAGTGATGGTTCTTTTGTAATTAATGAAAAAATAAAAGAAGTAACAAGGGTTAGTATTAATCCTGGTGATATGTTGATTGTTCATATTGATACTGAAGGATTACCATCAAATTGTTTGTCTGAATTTGGAAAAGTATCTGATAATTTGAAGAAATTATATGGTAAAGATATTAAAGTTATGATTTGTGATGAAAGAACAAGAGTTGAAGTTGTAAAGAAGAACAGTAAAAGAAAAAGAGAGTACAGAAAGACAAAAATAGAAATGGGTATATGGAAGAGTTGATAAAAGGATAAGGTTTTGTATGGGAGATAAGAGTGCTATTCATTGGACTGACGCGACATTAAATCCAGTGACAGGTTGTTCAAAGGTTAGTCCAGAATGTGATAATTGTTATGCTGAAAAAATGGCTATGCGATTGAAAGCAATGGGTCAGAAAAATTATGAGGATGGATTTGATGTTCGTTGTCATCCAGATATGCTTAAAAAATTAGGTGAATGGACTAGACCTAGATGGGTTTTTATATGTTCGATGGGAGACCCTTTCCATTCTGAAGTGCCATTTAGTTTTATTGATGATATACATGATGCAATGAATAAATATAATCATCACAAGTATATTATTTTGACAAAAAGAGCCCAAAGAATGAATAAATATTTTCAAGAAAGAAATGGATTTCTTGATCATGTTTGGTACGGTGTATCTGTTGGATTGAGACAAACAGTTAATAGGATTAATACTTTGAGAGGTACTAATGTTGAACATAAATTTGTATCTTTTGAGCCATTAATTGGTGATATTTTTAGTCCTTATGTTACTCCAGTAGAGGATGATTTTTTTAATCTTCGTGGGATTGAATGGGTGATTATTGGTGGAGAATCTGGTCAAAAAGCAAGGGAAATGAACGAAAATCATGCTGAGAAGATTGTGTCATATGCTAGACTTCTTGGTTGTAAGATTTTTTTCAAGCAGATGGGGACTGTTTGGGCAAAGAAAAATAGTTCTAAAAGCAGAAAAGGTGATATTGTTGATGAGTGGCCAATGTGGGCTAGGATAAGAGAGATGCCATGTTGACAAATAATAATGAACAAAAAGAAGGCTGCAAGATAAATGTTGATAATGTAACTACAGTAAAGTGTGTAAATTGTTGGTGGTGGCCTTGTCAAAATCCTATATTAGATAATAAAAAAGTTAATATAGTGATTTATAAGGGAGAAGTTACTGGAGTAATTTGTCCTTTTTTTAAAAAAGGTGAATGTATTAGTTCTGGAAAACCAAGTGGACAGAATAAATGTTATGTTTTGGGTACGTAAATGTTATGTTTTGATATTTGATGAGATTTCAAAGAAAGGAAAAGTATAATGAGTGAAGAGTTTAGTGATATAAAATATTTTAGAGATAAACTTTGTGCTGCATTGGGTATTCCAAAGGAGTTAGTGAGTAAGGATAATGAATCATCTTACGT
>CAYUTF010000026.1:0-7091 GCA_964447495.1 uncultured archaeon | reverse complement strand
CTGCATTGGGTATTCCAAAGGAGTTAGTGAGTAAGGATAATGAATCATCTTACGTGAAACAGGATGAATATTTATTATTTAATCCTATTCAGCCGATGACACGATCAACATGTGATATATTTCATTGGGATTTTTTGATAGATAAGTATAGAAGACCATGTCCATTTCCTGAAAAATTAGGTGTTTATATTTTGAAGGAAGGATATGAAATAAATGCTTTAAGTACATTAAGAAGGCATATACGATGGAATGGTTTTCAATTTATATGCAGTGATTTTCGTGATAGAAAAGGCAATATTTATTATCGTCAGTTTGAAATGGGTGTTAAAAAACCTAGTATAGGTTATGCGTGGGAACATATTGAGAAGGGTGTTGATGAGTATAAAAATGTTGAATTGGATGAAAAATATTTGAAGAAAAAAGACCCATCTGTTTTGTTTGACCCATATTATTTAGGGGGAAGGAAAGGGAATTTATGGTGATATTATGGGTGAATATGATATTATGTTGTTAGAAATGCCTCGAGATAAGGCAGTTTTGTGTTTTAGAAAATTAGGTAATAATATTGAACCTGTAGAACAAGAGGCTTTGAATAATGATAATGAAAATGGAGAATTGATTAAATTTCAGGCATATGATTTTGTGATTCATTTATTTGAGAGCAATAATGATACAGAGAAATTTATATGTTTGTTACAAAAATGGATTGAGAATGTTGAATGGTCAAAGAAATTGATAGCAAGTAGAAATATAGAACCAGTTAAAGATGGTGATGATTTTAAAAATATACATGTATTAATGATTAGATTATGGGTTAGTGATAAACATTATGCTGATTCTTTTAAAGTTGCTGTTAATGTTATTAGGAAAAAGATTTCACAAAAATCAGATGATCCTGTTAATGTTGGCAAAAATTTAAGTTCAATGTTTAGAGAAAAGGGATGGGTTTGTAAGTGTGGGTATCTGAATTGTATAGATCACAACATATGTGTTAATTGTTTATCATTTAATAATAATGGTTATAGTAGAAAGAAAAATATAAAATTTAATTGAGTAAGCGAACTCGAGTTCGTAGTTGAAAGGGTGAAAGATGTTTTCATGTACTAGATTAGAGACAAAGCAGATTATGGCTGGTAAGGTTTGCGGTATTGTTAGACGATATACTGACTGTCCTCATAAGAGAGGAGAACGTATTATATTTACGTCTAAATTTTTAGACAATTCTGGTAGAAATATTCCATTTGCTACAGTTGAGGTACAAACAGTAAGACCTGGTACAATTGGCGAGTTTAAGAGAGATCCTATTATTGCTGAAATGGACGGGTATGCTAATGGTGAGCATTGGCTTGGTCAGTTGAAGCAACTTTATCCTGGTATATCTGATACTGATAGGGTATATCACATAAAGTTTTTTATGAAAGAAGTTGATAAAAGTGCAGGAAGAAGAGGTGATGTTTAGACGTTTAATGGTTGATTTTGTGGTTGACTAATCGTTTTTGATATAGTATCGTTGCGATGCTGAGTGTTGTCAGGAGGCTGAATGTTAGGACATGTTATACATAAGCAGAATATTGATGAAACACCTAGAATATCTAAAAAGTTAATAGAATTAATACTAGAAAAGTGGCGTGAGAACAGATCTAATAGTAGATTAGCTACGTTAGTTCCTCAAGATGAAACATGGAAAGAATTTTGGCTTTATGCATCTAATACAAAATATTGGTGCCCTAGGTTATGTGCTATTAAGGCATTTGTGAAAACAGATGATATTGTTGATGCCGAAGGACTTTGGAATATGGAATATGGTAAGGCTGTTCATTCTGTGTTTCAGACGTCTATTCTTCCATCATTAGGTGCTCAATTGTTGGGTGCCTGGAAAAAATATTTTCCACTAGAGGTTCCAATTGGTAAAGATTTTGAGCATAAAATTTTTAAACTTGTCAGGTCTAGTTTTTGGAATCAAGTAAACGATGATGAAGATCGTCATATTGTTAGGGGTTGGGGTACCAAGCCGAAAGGTAAAGATTGGGAATATGATGAAGTGAAAATCAGAATGTTAAAGTATCGTATTGTTTGTAAGTTGGATGCTATATTGCGTATAAATGGTGAAGAGGAAATATTTGAGTTAAAAACTGAAAAAGAAATTGCAAGAGATGATTTGGACCCTTTTATGGGTGGTGCACCAAGAGTAGACCATGTGAATCAAGTTTCTCTTGGAATGTGGGCTACAGGAATAAGAAGGTCACGTATATGTTATAATTTTAAAGGTGTACCATATTTTAGAACATCATTAATGGAACAAGAAATACCGTATGACGAAGATATTGTTAATAGGTTAAAGAGATTAGCATTAATGTGTGTAGATGCTGTCAGGATGTGCGATAAATATAAAATGGATGTAGAGGATGGTAAGCCATTTTTCGAGGATGAGAAGTCCATGTATGGATGGCTAGAGGGTAGATTTGAAAGACTTCAAGAGTGTCAATTGAAGAGTCAAGGAAAGCCTAAATATTGTCCTGGACGAAATATTTGTTTTCCAAAAGGTTATAGACGTAAGAAATAAGGTTTTATAATGGCTGTTTTTTGTGGTGTTGACCCTGGTACTGATAAAAGTGGATTTGTATTGTTTGATAATGTAGATAAAAGGGTTATTTTTTCTGATGATTTAAGGAACGAAATTATTCTTTCTATATTAAGGATAGAAGGTGATTTTCCTATGGTTTCTAGTGTTGAAACATGGGAAACTTTTTTTATAGAAGATATTGAGTCGATGGGGTTAGTTGTTGGTAAATCTACTTTTCAGACAGTAAAATGGATAGGTAGGTTTATTGAGGCATATGAGTATAGCACCAAAAAGAAGGCTGTTGGAATTTCAAGGGGAGATGAAAAAATAACCTTGTGTGGTGCAAGAACATTTGTTAATCCTAAAACTGGTAGTAGAAAAGCGGTTACTGATGCAAATATAAAGAGTGCCGTGATTGATAGATTTTTACCGTTAGGTGGAGGTAAGACACCGCAAGTGGGTACCAGGATACAACCTGGTCCATTATATGGAGTGAAAGGTCATTGTTGGCAAGCACTTGCTGTTTTGATAACAGGGTTAGAGAATTTTGAAAAACAAGCGATAGTTTCGCACCAAGAAAGGGTTGTACGATGAGTGAAGGACAAGAAATTGAAAAAGTTAACGGGATTGATTTGGCATTTGTAAATAATTCTAATGAAGAAAGCAGTGAAAATGCTAATGTTATCGAGGTAGAATATGCAGATATACGAAAAAAAGCATTAGATCTAAGAAATAAAGTTGGTGAGGATTATTGGGAACTTAGTATTGTTTTGTCTGATATTTATACTAATGACCGGTATCGTTCGTGGGGTTTTGATTCTTGGAAAGACTATGTAGACCAGGAATTAGATTTTACTATACGAAAAGCTCAGTATATGGTTAAAATTCAGTCCTGGTTTGATACATTAACACCTGCTATGCAAGAGTTTTTTAGGTCTCTTGGTTGGGTAAAATGTAGAATGCTTATGCCAGTTGTTGTTAAGGAGAATGCTAAATCATGGAAGAAAAAGATAGAGGGAAAGACACTAAAAGAAATAGAAGGAATTATTAAAGGTAATAAGGTAGATGGTTCTTCTAGTGGTGGTGAATCTAGTGGTGGGTCTATTGGTGATTCTACATCATCTAGTGATAGTTTGGTTAGAAGGTCTTTTTCTCTTTATACTGGACAAGATGAAGTTGTTACAAATGCTATTAATAGAGCTAAAGACATTGGTGAAACAGATAAAGATGGACATGCTTTGTCTTTGATTTGTATGGATTATCTTGCATCTAGTACTGATTTGATAGATATGACATCTCTGTTTAAACATATGGAAGACATAACAGGTTTAAGGATTGTTGCCTTTAAAACTGTTGACGGAGATAGAGATGAGATTGTTTTTGGGTCTGAATATCTTGGGGATGTTGTAGAAGAATCAGAGAAAGGAGATGATAATAATTCTGAGATTTCAGAGTAAAAAACTGTTGACAAATGTTATCATTGTTTTTAAATTAACTATTGAGATGGCTTGCAAGATGCAAGATTTTAAAGATTTGTTTTAATGCTATAAAATATTTTTATTTGGCGTTGGATACAATATTTGGAATATAGAATAAGAAATCGAAGTATTTTTTAAGCTAGGAGGATAAAATGAATGATTTTAGATGGAAAGAAACATGGAGAGATAATCATGAATTTGATTGGCTTGATGATATGAAAGATTGTGATGAGGCTATAGAATCTTTGAGAACGCATATTGAAAATTGTGACAGAAAATACGATTCAAAAAGTATTAATAATGCTGAAGAGTTGATTTTGGATATCGAAGATGAACAAGTGGAAAGAGAGTTTTGTCCGGAATGGCCAACAAATGAACAAGTGGAAAAATATTGTGGGGTTTATCCGTGTCTTGAGTATGTTTCACGTGAAACCTTTCTAAGAACAGGAGAGGTATGGAAATTGACACCTCAATTGCTTAAGACAAGATGGACGTCAGAATTGGATTTTATTCAATGGTCACTAGTTATGCATGGTTTTTATCCTCAAGAGGTAAGGATTGAGCCAATGCCTGTTATTTCATGTGTATCACAAAAAAAAGAAAGAGAGATTAATATAGGATGGGATCCTTATGACTTGGGATGAAGAATGCTATTGTTGAAGGAAATAAGAAAATGGAAAAGTTATATAAATATCCTAGAACATTTCATTTTCCTTGGTCTGAGACAGTTGCTTCAGATGATAGGGTGTTGACTGATATATCATGTTTTGTTGGGTCTGAAATTGTTGTTACTGAGAAAATGGACGGTGAGAATTGTTCTATGTATAGAGATTATATCCATGCAAGAAGTGTTGATGGGTTATCTCATCCTAGTAGAGCATGGGTAAAAAATATGTGGGCTGATATTAGATATGATATACCGGTTGGTTGGAGGATTTGTGGAGAAAATTTGTATGCAAAACATTCTATAAATTATAAGGATTTGAAGTCATATTTTTATGGTTTTTCAATATGGAATGAGAACAATGTTTGCTTATCTTGGGATGAAACTATTGAATGGTTTGAACTTTTAGGGATTGTTCATGTTCCAGTTTTATATAGGGGTAAGTTTGATGTTGATATTTTGAAAAATTTATCAATTAATAAAGATAAACAAGAGGGATATGTTGTTAGGCATGCTTGTTCATTTCGATATGATGAATTCAAGAATAGGGTAGCTAAGTTTGTAAGGTCAAATCATGTCAAAACTGATGAACATTGGATGCATAAAGAAATTGAAAAAAATTTGTTAATTGGAGAATAATATGGATATCGAAAAAGTAAGAAAATATTGTAATGAAGAAATCATAGATGAGGAAGGAAATGAATGTGATTGTCAGAAAAAATTATTTTTTATCGAAGTTACATTTGGAGGGGATAAAGGTTGTTTTTCTGAAGTTATAGATGGTATTTATCATGGGATGGAAAGTGGAAATTTTGATTTTGGCAAAATGCTTAGTGTAGTTGAATGTGATTGTTATTGGATAAAGAAACATGAATATTCTGGGGAAGATGTAGTAGCATTTGACACGGAAGAATATTCTTCTACAGCATGTTTGGATTGGGTATTTGAGGATAGAAAAAGTGCTGAAGAAGCAGCTATTAAGATAGGATATGATTTCTTTAAAAAAGGATATGAATATTTTTGTGTAGAAGCATATTTAAGGAATGATAATAATGACTAAAAAAACGATAACAGTAAAGATGGGTTGTGTTGATAAACCCAATAAAAATGGTTTTATTATTCCTAAAAAAGTTATGGAACAAGCAATTAAAGATAAATTTGATGATGATAAGATAGTTTTGGGAATGTTGGGTAATTCTGTTGATGGGAAAATAAGATTGGCAAAAGTTACACATCAAATTAAGCCTATTCCATATATTGACGGAGATACTATAGTTGGAGAAATTTTATTAGTTGGAGACCCAGATATAAATCCTGATATTGGGATTGTTGAAGCTATGGGTGAGATTGTATGTGCTCCATGTGGATATGGTACCGTTAAAGACCGTGGAGATGGGGTGATGGAGGTTCAACCAGGTTATGAATTGATTTCTTTCAATATTGTTGCTCCAGATATTGGAACAGAAGAATCTGATAAGATTGTTGATAAATTTCTAAAAAATAGGAGTAAGAAATATGAATAAACAGACAGCTAGAAAAATTGCTTATCGAAGAGCATGGTTGATTTTACAGTCAACTTTAGAGGCTGGATGGGAACCAAATGAATTGGGAGACCATAATTATTCAAAATTAGAATGTAGTAAGATTTTAATAGAGGTTGAAAATATATGTGAATATCTTTATAAAAAATCGAAAGGAAATCCAGAACAAAATTTGATTTATAATAAAATGATGGAAAATGAAGATGAGGAATCTTGGGAGCAAGAAATAATTGAAGCTGCTGAAAATATAGAAACTGGACATTGTGTTGATGGTCCATGTGCTTGTCCAAGATGTGTGGAAGCATATTTTGGAAAGGATAATATGGAATGACAATTTTAATAAATAAAAAAATTGAAGTTAAAGATTTTGCTTCTGTTTATTATGGATATACTGGATGTATAATAGAAAATCATGGAGATGAAATAATAGTAGACTTTTGGCCAGAATTAAAGATCAAGGATTCATTTAGAAAATTGAAAAGAGACCAAATAAGATTTTTGGATGAGATTTGATGAAAGGATGTGTTTAGATGGGAAACAATATGATTGAATTGGCTAAGCAGCAAACTAGATTATTGGAAATGAATATGAAAGAACGATGTAGATTGGTTTTTTCGGTGTATGAAAATAAATCATATGGTGATTTTTATTGTTCTTCATTTGATGAATTTTGTTCTAAAATGATTAGTCGAAGACAATTTCAATTTTTGGCTAAACTAGGAAAAATGGCAGAGAAATGTAAAAAATTGGGTCATGATTGGGTATGGGAATTGCCATGGAGTACTTTTGTTTTAATTTGTAAAATAGGAGATGCTAAACGAATATGTTCTTTGAAGGAGCAACTA
>CAYUTF010000025.1:0-36059 GCA_964447495.1 uncultured archaeon | reverse complement strand
TCTAAAGGCGCAATGTTGTTAAAGATGTTAACAGGGAAACTAAAGGTAAAAGGAACGAAAAAAATGAAAGAATTGGCAAATATTATGGCCCTACTATAAAAATTATTATTTTTTTTTTGATTTTTAAAAATAGTCTAAATAAAACCTAATAAATATTAGGTATAAAGATTCTATGTTTCGAAAGTAATATCTTAATGTTATTATCGTATGTATTAGTAATATACATTTGATCGTGAAAGTGTGCTTTCACGATGATTTTTATAATAAAGGATATTTTTAAAATTTTAAATTTAAAAAAAAATAAAATAAAAAATTGATAAAAGCTTAAAAATACGACCGCCAAAGAATGTCCTCATTTACTTCTCCGGCAGTATAGGTTTTACCAGTTCTTATATTGTTGATTGTCAGAATTGCCGGAGCAAATAGTTTACTATCTACCTTAGAAAAATCAAATTTTACTTCATTCATGATATCATAGAAAGGCTTACCATATGATGATGAGACATTTGATGGACATTTCTTTAAAAGTTCTACCATCTGTGCTTCTTCTTCCTTTGGAACATCTACAGTTATATAATCTCTTCCTCCATATATTATTGAATCGTTGGTACGACCCATTGCTTGGAGATCATCTTTCGCAATTGGTGCCAATGTGGTAGTCCCCATGGCATATTTCAAGTAGTGTGGATTGAAATCTTGCTCTCGCAGGATGTGTATTCCCGTCTTTATTACTCTCGCGGCTATTTGAACGGTACCGGGGATAGAATTTGTGGGTGTAAATATAGCAACGGTTTTCGAAGAATCTAATTTACATTTAGCAAAAACTTGCTCCATAATATTTTCATCTGTAATCTTAGCGGATTCAAAAACAATTACAGTTTCCTCGGAATCATCGGAATATTTTATTATATCGAAAAGCACCTTATCTAATCTTGTCTTCGCTCGAAATGGCCCCGAAACCATATAATTATACTTTTTCGTTTTTTCACCTTTTTGAATCTTGATACTAATTTGATCCGCTTTCTGAGATCCAATGAGAGCCATAACAGGATGAGATGTTTGAACGAGTAGCCCCGGAATGAATACTCCTTTTACCGAAATATTCGTGAACTGACAGCTACCAAACCCTCCCATACAGATTTCGCCTACTAGCCTACCGAACTCGTATGTACCATGAGATCCATCAATAATTGTCACTTTGTTTGATAAAGTTGATATCTCTACTGAATAGAAATCGGGATAAGCCAAGATTTTTTTTATGATCTTTAAAGCCTCACGATTTACGCTCAAATGAATCAATGAGCTTCACCTCGGAGAATTTCATGGAGGTGATATTGGAATGGCCCCAATTTTCCCCCATAATTTCCTGCCGTAATCCGGGTTACTCCAGGGACTTGAACAGCTGCTTTAATCCCTGCTTTCATTGCTTCTTTAACCGCTTCCTCAGTTGCTCCATCTAATACAATCTCATATCCTGCTTTTTCATCACTTTTTAACATGGAGTTATCTATTTTATCTTTTAAGGTAGGACAAAAGACCTCATTTGTAGAGGCGGGGAGAAAGGAATACTTCGATCCCACTTTTGATCCAGATCTTACAAACCCACCTGGAAATGGAGCGATAACATTCTCAACACTTAGGATTGCTTCTCCTGCTTTATCAGCTGCTGCTACCGCAGATTTTTGATCCTTTCCAAAAAGAATGAAATTGCCTCCTGCACCTTTCCCAACCTTAAAAGAGTCTTGAATGTAAAAACTTCCATCAAAAACAGGAACTTTCCAGGTAGGAAATGGGAAATCATTGACTTTTTCTTCGAATTTATCTCCAAAATAACGGAGTTTGCCTCCTGTATTAATTGAAAATACTTTTGCTGGATCCAAGGATTGTGTGAATCCATCGAACAAAGAAGTAGTTGCCGCAGTTAACACACATTGTCCTACACGATCAATTAGTACTTTATCTACTTGATCCTTCTTCCCTACAAAAAACATAAGCATTACCCCAGGTCGTTTATCAGGGGTTTTCTCTGGAGGGACAAAACAATCAATAGCAGCTTCACATGGACAATGAATTACAGAAGTTGCGAACCCCGTAGCTACTTGAGCCACATTATCGAGGTGTTTTTTATCAATTGCAGTAACCAAAATTCGGGTGAAATAGGTTCCGAATCCTTCCGAATATGTATCCTCTATTTCTACATTATTTAATTTCATATAAATTCATCTTCAAATAATTATTAATAATTATTCATAATTTTTAAATCATATAAAAACGTTATGCATAGGGAAACATAACGTGCATTTTTACGATGAAAAAATTAAAATTGGGATTAAAAATTTTGAAAAAATTGTATAAATTTTCAGATTTAAAAGCAAATTATCCCAGATCGCTTGACAAGTCTTGAGATTCTTTTCTTTAATTTATTTGGCTCGGATATGATCAATTTTTTCATTTTTGAGAATAATATCCTTCATTCCAATATCTCCTTTTGGATTATGATACTTGAATTGGATAAGTACCATATTGTTTTAAAGTTTCATGCATAGTAAGGAAATTTTCTAATTTTACTGCGGGGTTGATGCTATGACCTGAACTTAGAATATATCCTCCTCCAGGTGCTAATTCCTTAATCAATTTCTTAACACAGTTTTTAATATCTTCAGGTTTTTTATCAGCAAGATCTTGAGGCGAAACATTTCCAACAAATGTAACTCTATTAGAATATTTCTCGTATAATTTAAAGATATTAAATTCTGGATTTGCTGTAGTTGGTTCAATAGGATGAATCATATCAATACCACATTCTAATAACCCCTCAAAAATGTTATATACATCACCACAGGAATGTAGGAAGAATTTCAATCCTGCTTTATGCGCAATATCACACATCTTTTTAATCCATGGAAAGATATATTGTTCATAGTATTTAGGACGCATCATTAACCCATTTTTAAATCCATAGTCATCTCCCATAAAAACAATTCCATCTTCTCCCCATTCAATCATTCGTTTGACCATCTCAACAGCAAATTTGCCCCGATTTTCAAAAATTTCTTTGAGAATTTCAGGATGAGCGAAGAATTTACTGAAAGTTTCTAATCCAAAACATTGCCATGCACCCTCATATATTCCACCAATAGTAGGGATGACATAAATCTTTGAATGATGTTTTTCCTCAATCTTCTTAGCATCCCTGTAAACTTGTTCCCTTTTAGGATTATCGGGGTCTAATTCGGGAAAATTCCTAAAATCTTCAATAGTTTTAAAAGTACCACCCATATAATAGAGAATGTCCATGTTATCTTGGGGATTTTTTTTAAAATAAAATCGTCTGCCATAATCGTCTATAATACCTTCTCTTTCGTAAAAAACAGGAAAATTAGTTACATAGATAGGAAAAAGATCGATCCCTACTTTTCGATATAAGTCAATTGCTGGAGTGAGGGTATCTGAGACTTTATTTGACTTATCTGCAAACTTTTTGAGAAGTTGAGTATCACCTTTCATGAGGTCATAAGTTTTTCTAAGAAGATCTCCATTTCCTTGATATCCGTATTTTAACCCAAAATGATTGTATATTGTTAAATTATCTATTGTTCCTTCGAAAGAGGGAACTCGATCCGCTTCTTCATGATTCACTACTTTAAGTATCCTTTCTTTCGCATTCATAATGTTAAACCTTTCTTAATTAATTAATTTAATAACCATAATGATAATGATTTATCAATAAATAAGAATATAATACTTTCTTTCTTATGGATTATTCTTGTTTTGTTTAAGAAGTTTTAATTCTGCTATTAACCAGCATAATTCATTATATGTAGAAGAAGATTGATGAATTTCTTTAGCTTTTTTATTTATCTCGCCCTCTTGCAATTTACTTTTACCTTTAATTAGCTTTAATTGTAATTCTGCTAATATTAGACATAGCTCTTCATAAGTTTTTTTCTCCTCTATAAGTTTATGAGCATTTAAGGTAAGCTCTGCTTCAAAATCGAGTTCTATTCCTGCTTCGATCAGTTCCATAGTATCACCAATTTTTATTTTTAATTCACTTCTTCGTTCTAAAGCCGCTTCTACTTGAATACCCTCTTTTAAAACGTCTTTAATAGTTAAAAATGTACCGTATTCTTTGTTTTGGTACATGATTTCGAGATTCGTCTTCTTCTTTCTTTCTTTAATTATGTTATTTGCTTTTTTTTTGCTTAAATCTCTTTTCTTTTGAGAGGATTTTTGTCCAAACCATAGATAAATTGTCTTTGTATCATCGATGAGAAATACTTTATGATCCGCAAAATCAACCTTTTTCACTTTTCTTAAAACTCCATTCTCATAGACGTTATATAATTGCAAACTAAATCGCTCGAGTTCTCATTCTTTTTATTATATAAAGTTAGAATGAGTTTTTAAATATATATCATTTATAGTTTAATCTATAAACCTTATTATTGCAAATGAAGTTAGATTTGTATAAAACTTTGCTAAATTCCTCTTTTTCATCTCATTTTTAAGATCCTCATAGTTAAAAGAAAGATCATCAATTTGCCTTTCAATGAGTCTAATATCTTTCTCAATAAATCTTATATCTTCTTCTAATCGCTCATATCTTTCTATTTTTTCTTGTTTTTTCTTTTCATCTGTAAGGCTAGCTAAATTAGCTTTTTGGCGTTCACTAGGTCTTTGATTAGTTTTTCGTTCAAGTTTCAGTTTCATCGCTTCAAGTTTAAGATTCAATGCTTTTCTGTTAAATTTGTAAATCTTCTCTTTTTTTTTCATCTCAATGTTAAAAATCTTATCATTAAGCTTTCTTACTTCTTTTTTCCATTGAGAAGTTTTTCGTTTGATATTCATTTTTGAGGTTTTTAATAAAGAATCTAAAGGGTATTTATCTAAGTTAAAGGTTTGATTTCCATTTTCCCTTAATTGAAAGATTCTGTTATAATTTTCAATATCTAACAAAAAGTTTTCGAATTCTATTATTTGATTCCCAGTTTGATTAAAAATAGTAGTAGAATATTGATTTTCTAAAATATAACCTTGAAATTTTATGTTATATATGAATAAAAATGCTTCATTGAGATTCTTACCCATTTGTTTTATTCGTTTTGGTAAGAAATCTCTTTTAACGTTTAGAATTGTAAAAATTCCATCAAAGGAATCTGATCTGCAATAATTAATAATTTCGTTAATTAAGGTATGACCTAAGGCAAAAAAGTCGATATCTTCTCTTTCTCTTGCAAGATCTAATCCAAAGGTCCCTTTATATATCCGATTTAAATTAAAACTTAAATTTTTTAATAATTTTTCATTTAATTCGATTTCGAGTTCACAATTTACTCTACTTTTAATTTGGTTTTCACAATCTTGAGATAAAATGATGTTCCCATATTTATGATTGTCAAGAGCGAAAAAATATCTCATTAAAAGAAATAACTCGTTATGACTGAGCTTGACTTCTTCACAAGCAGCAATAGAAGTGATTAAATCATCAACTTGGAATGATTTCTTATCAATAAGTAAATCATCTAGCTGCATCTCACTTTCCTTTGCTTTTTTAACCTCAATATCTAATTTTCGGTTGAATTCATTTAGTTTTCTCCTTTTAACTCCGTCATCTTCCGAAAAGATTATATTTTTTATATCTCTTTCAATTTTACCGATAATTGGCTCTAATTGTCCAATAGATTCTTCAAATAAGTGAATTCGTTTATCTAGAGCGAACATTATATCCGTCTCAACTGTACCCTCTAAAAAGAAATTATAGATATAAATTTCCTTAGATGATTGCCCTATTCTATCCAGCCTCCCAATTCTTTGTTCTAGTTTCATTGGGTTCCAAGGAAGGTCAAAATTAATAAGAACTCGTGCAAATTGAAAGTTACGTCCCTCTCCTCCTATTTCTGTAGATAATAATATAGAAAATCCCTTATTTGAGCGAAATCTTTCAACAGCTTTATCTTTTTCCTCTTTATCCATTCCACCGTAAAAAAGTTCCACATAATAATCTTCTTGTTGCTTTTGGAGGAGTTGTTTTAAATGGAATAAAGTATCAACAAACTGAGTGAATATGAGTATTTTTTCAGAAGAATTTTGATGATATATTTCTCCTATAAGTTCGATTAATTTATCTGATTTAGAATCATAAGGGATTTTTTTAAGTTTTTCATAGAATTCTTTAATAATTTTTTCCTGATTAATTAAATCTAAGGATACTTTCTTTGAATCGAATTGGTCTTTATTATGATTCTGATATGAGATTTCTGAATCGAGATATTCATTTTCCAATTCAGATTCAAAAAATTCGGGATCTTCTTCTCTTAAATCAGATATATCAATAGACAGGCTTTTCAATTTGTCAATCTGATCGAGTCGCCTTTCTAAGCTTTTTAAAAGAGCATATTTTGAAGAAGTAAGGAGTTTCTGCAGGGTTGTTATTATAAATCCAAGTCCAACATTATGTTTATTCAAAGATGAGTTATAGATTTTGGCTAAGTATAACCTTATTTCATTATATACTTCAATCTCTTCTTTGGTGGGATTTACTACGATTGTATTTACAATACGAGTATTTAATGCATCATCAGAAAAGACATTTTTTTTTCTATTCCTTATTAAAAATTTTGAGAGAGTATGATCACTTTCAATTTTATCCATTAATTTAGCTTTAAAGCCTCGATCTTCAATAAATTCTAAAATTTGTTTGCCTTCTGTGTTGTAATCTATATAACCAAGACGCTTAAGCAACTTAATAGTATTTTTTACTTCAAAATTGTTTAAATCACCGATTTGGTTTACATTTGTTATCAAAAGATTGATAAACGGCATATTTTTGCGAAAGTGCTCAAAATCAGAAAAGTTATCAAATGCTTCTCTTTGAATTAATTCGATTAAAGAATATAACTCAAAAGAATGTAGTTGTAATGGAGTGGCGGATAATAATAACAAAGATTGGGAATTCTGACTTAAACTATAAGCTAACTCATAATTGAGAGTATTTTTATAATTTCCTGTTGAATAATTTAAAACATATCGTCTTAGATGATGAGCTTCATCAAATACAACTATATCCCATGAAATTTCTGAGAGCAATTTTGCATATTTTTTGTTTCTCGCAAATTGGAGAGAGCAAATAATTAAATTATCATAATAGAATAGATTAAGAAAAATGCCTTTGTGTTTAAAAACCGGTTTCTTTTTCAATTCTTTAACTTTTTTCCCATCGTATATGGTGAACACCATATTAAACTTATTTTGAAGCTCAAATTGCCATTGCTTAACCAAAGTTGCGGGAACAATTATTAAAATTCTCTCTGCCAAGTTTCTTGCCATCATTTCCTTGATAAATATTCCAGCTTCAATAGTTTTTCCAAGACCAACCTCATCTGCTAAAATTACTCTTGGAAAGAATTCTTCCGATAATCTATGTGCAACATTAACTTGATGAGGCATTAATGATAAACGAGAGTTAGTAATACATTTAATTTGATAAGAAGTGTAATATGAGTAGAATAAATTAGACCAATATTTAATTAAAAACTGCTGAGGAGAATCTAAGGTTTTTTTAGCTAAAATCTTATTAATTGGTTTCTGATATTGAGTTAAAATTTCAGCTTCAGCAATTTGGAATATATTTCCATCTGAGAATAGTATTTCATAAGAAATTTCTCCATCTTTCTTCAGAAAATATTGAGAATTAATGATTCCTACTCCTTTGTTAGTTCTAACACTTTCATTTATTGCAAATAAATAATGTATAAGATCAATGGGATGAATTATTTTTACGATATTATTTTCAAACGATACCTTATATTTTTTAACAAATCGAGAATCTTGATCATCTAAAGATTTAGAAATTGGAATTTCGATAATTTTAGTAATTCTTCCAATTCCTAAATCAGGATTGAGTTTGTAAATGATAAAATTATGAAGTCCAAATCTTTGCCCTTCACAATAGAGATTATAACATTTAGAATATCTTGAATTAAGTACATTATTACAAAATGGACATTGATATATTTTAATTTTGGACTTTGAATCCATTTTGTCATCTAATTCTCTTTTTAAGGTTTATATTATTCGAAGAAGTAAAAAATTTGCTCTTATAAAATTGAAAGAATATTATAGCATTATATGTAAATTTTACTTTTCCTGTTTCTCAATTTCTCATCAGTGAGCTTCAATACATTTTTTAAATACTGGTATTGAGGGGTCATATTTGGCACTTTAATGGCGTTCTCAGGACAAGAAAATAAACATCGAAGGCAACGTATGCAATCTATCCTTCGTGGTTTTCCATTTCCTATTTCCATAGCGTTTGTAACGCAAACTTTTTCACATAGACCACATTGAGTACAGAGTTCACTATCTATATAAGGGATAGGAATTGCTCTTCTAAATGTAATTTCGATTTTATCTGCCCTTTCTTCTGATAATTTTGGTGTTTCAATTGAAACTCTTTGAATTTTGGATTTTAGAAATTTTTGATGAGAAATATTGGCATATTCTTTGGCAATTTCAAAATCTTCTTCATTAGGGCGATTTTTCATAAGATCAAACCCAGCAACGTTATAAGTGTGTTTTGCTAAAAATTCTGCTGATGCAATTAACTCGAAATTGTGAGTATCTAAAATTTTCTTTATATCATAATGAGCTAATCCAACATGAACTCCACCATAGGTAAAGAAAGTAGCACAGCTTATATGATTTCCATCTTTAGTACTCAACCATTCTCTTACAATACGGGGAGCTCGCAAGTAATAAATAGGAAAACCAAAAATAAGCCCATTATAAGACCCAATATCATTAAATGACTGCCTAACATCCCTATTGGCTATATTAAAATCATGAACTTCATTATTTAATCGAATTAATTCATACTTTATGACATTTTTTATTTTCTCAGTATTTCCCGTCGCAGAAAAGTAAATCATAGCAATTTTCATCTTTCTTTTGCCATCCTTTTTTTTGTAATATGAATTTTAGTATTTAATTTATTTAAATTCTTTTTCACAGTTCTTCCCATTTTTATACGGAAGAGTTAACAAATAAAGTGCTAAGATCGTTTCACATAATTTAAAATAATCGTTAGATTAAAAAAAAATCAATAATTTCCTATTCCTAAGATAGAATCATTATTCAATAAACATATAATAAGATACAGCAAAATGTCGGAAAAAATGCAGAGTAGCGTTCTCGTAATCGGAGGCGGTATCGCAGGGATACAAACTTCCTTAGATTTGACAGGATTAGGTTTTAAAGTATATCTTGTTGAAGAGAAATCGACTATTGGTGGAGCAATGTCACAACTCGATAAGACATTTCCCACCTTGGATTGTAGTTTATGTATCCTTGCTCCAAAGATGGTAGAGGTGTTTAGAAATCCGAATATCGAGCTTCTAACATATTCATATGTGAAAAATATTGAGGGTTCACCGGGTAATTATAAAATTGAAGTAATTAAAAAACCAAGATATATCAAAGAAGATTTATGCAAGGGATGTGGAGATTGTGCCTCTGTTTGCCCAGTTAAAAAATTACCGAGTGAGTTTAATTGCAATTTGAACAATAGAAAAGCAGCATATATTTCTTTCCCATCTGCAGTACCCCCAGTTTATCTAATTGATGACAATGCATGTCTACATTTAAAATTCGGAGCGTGTGGATTCTGTGAAAAAAAATGCAGCGCAAATGCAATTGATTTTTCCCAAACACCGAGAAGTATAAACATAGATGTAGGAGCTATTGTAATTGCTACAGGGTTTAAACAAGAATTACCAGAATTTTATGAAGTACTTGGTGGAAGTAATCCAAATGTTTTATCAAGTATGCAATATGAGCGTCTTCTTTCTGCAAATGGACCTACTGGGGGTGAAGTAATAAGGTTAGATGATAAAAAACATCCTCATAAGATAGCTTTCTTACAGTGTGTTGGATCCAGAGATTTTCACCATCTTGGATGTAAAAAATATTGTTCTGCTATTTGTTGTATGGCTTCAGCTAAACAAGCAATCATTACAAAAGAACACTCTCCCGATACTGAATGTTTGATTTATAATACTGAGATAAGAGCAAAGGGAAAGAACTTTTATGAATTCATTGTAAAAAGCAAGGAAGAATATGGTGTAGAGTATATTAATGGAAGAGTGTCTTTCGTAAAAGTAAATCCCGACAATGGAAAATTAATCTTAAGTTATGAAGATATTGATAAAGGAACTGTTGAGGCTAACGAGGTTGATATAGTTGTTTTAGCAAGTGTTCTATTTCCCAACAAATCATATTACGAATTATTAAAGAATTTGAACGTAGGAATTAATGATTTAGGATATATTGATAACGAAGGATTCGCAACTTGTGAAAAGAATAATATCTATTTTGCAGGCTATGCAAGAACACCTAAAGATATCCCAACTTCTGTTGCAGAGGGCTCAGCATGTGCTGCAAAGATTAGTGAAAAGTTATATCCTGTCAGATTTGAAAATATTAAAGAGATTGAATATCCTCCTGAAGTTCCCATCCATTCTGATGAAGACCCTCGCGTAGGAGTGCTTGTCTGTCAGTGTGGAATTAATATCGCAGGAACAGTTAATACCGCAAAAGTTGTTGAGTATGTATCAAAATTACCATATGTCGCTCATGCAGAAGAAAACATGTATTCCTGCAGTTCAGATTCTCAGGAACAAATAATAGAGATGATACATAAATATAAATTAAATCGATTTATTGTTGCTTCATGTACTCCTAGGACCCATGAACCTTTATTTAGAAATACTTTGAGGGAAGCGGGATTAAATCAATTTTTATTCGAATTAGTTAATATCAGAGATCAATGCTCTTGGGTACATCAACATGAACCTGAGAAAGCAACTGAAAAAGCAAAGGATTTAATTCGTATGTATTTAGCCAAAGTAGTTAATTTAAAACCACTGCAAAAAATAAAGGTTAAGGTTCAGCAATCAACATTGGTTATCGGAGGGGGTATCGCAGGAATTATAGCATCCCGTAATCTTGCCCAACAAGGATTAGAAGTATATTTAATTGATCTAAAAGAAACTTTAGGAGGAAATGCCATCAATTACGTAGATCTATATGATTTATCCTTAAGTAATGATGATATTGATAATTATATCAAGGATTTAGAAAGTATGGATAATGTTCACATTCTTACAAGCACAAAAGTAAAGGATATTCGAGGTTTTGTGGGGAATTATCAAATAAAAGTGCAAACCATATCTAATGAGGAAACAACAGAAGAATTCATGGTTGGGACTATAATTGTTGCAACAGGTTCAAATCAAATTAAGACAGAAAGATGGAAGGAAATCCAAGAAAAATATGAAAAACGCGTTTATATTCAAAGAGAATTTGATGAAAAAAGGGAAGAGGATATTCCTAAATTTAATGCAGCAACTATAATTTTATGCGTTGATCAGAGAGCAAATGAATGTAATAAGGGTGATACAATAAAATCTTATTGTAGTAATATTTGTTGCAGAGTTGCATTAAAGAATATCGAAAAGTTACTTAAATTAAACCCAGATGCTCAAATTCACGTATTATATAGAGAACTTCAGTTTTCTGACATAAATGCTGAAAGTTTATGGCGAGATTTAAGAAATAAAGTTATGTTTGAAAGATATAAGTCAATTGATGATATTCTGCTAACTGCAAATGGTGATTCTTTCCATGTAAAATATCATAATATAGGAGCTGAATGTGATATAGAATATGACTCAGATTTATTGATATTAGCGACCCCTGAAGTTCCTGCAGAGGGTACAAAAGATTTAGCCATGAAGCTCAAAGTTCCTACTACAAAAGATGGCTTTTTCTTAGAAGCTCACGTTAAGTTGCGGCCAATTGACTTTGCTACAGAAGGAATATTCCTGTGTGGTAATGCTCACTGGCCAAAATGGATTGATGAGAGTATGGATCAAGGTTATGGGGCAGCGGGACGAGCTGCTATGTTAATGGTGAAAGGAGAAGTAGAAACTGAAGGTATTACTTCTCAAGTAAATCCTGAAAAATGTATAGGATGTGGAAGATGTTATGAAATTTGTCCATATAAAGCCATAGAAATGATTGATATTACTAAAGAAATGGGTTTATATACCATTACTGAGAAAAAAGCACATATTATTGACGCAGTATGTAAAGGATGTGGTGCTTGTGCAGCAGAATGTCCTTTAGGTGCAATAGATCAGAAACATTTCAGCAAGTTCCAAATTAAAAAGCAAATTGATTTACTTACTGGAATTAATCTTAAAGCATGTCAAAAAGAGTAATTAAGAGGATTTTAAAAAATGACAAAATCAAAAAGTAAAAAAGAAGAAAGTTTTGAACCTCAGATCTTAGCATTTTGTTGTAATTGGTGCTCTTATGCGGGAGCTGATTTAGCGGGTGTATCTAGGTTTCAGTATCCCCCAAATATAAGAATCGTGAGAGTTATGTGCTCTGGAAGGGTTGAGCCTACATTTATACTAAGTGCATTCAAGAATGGAATCGATGGAGTTTTAGTTACCGGATGTCATATAGGAGATTGTCATTATATCTCTGGGAATGAATTAACTCAAGTTAGAATGGAACATTTAAAAAATTTAATTAAAAGTATAGGAATAGAAGAAGAAAGATTTCGATTGCATTGGATTTCTGCAAGTGAAGGGAAACAGTTTGCAGAATTAATAACAGAATTTACTAATACCGTGAAAGCGTTAGGAGAATCAAAAATCCCTAAAAAATTAGGTTTAATCGAACTTGAAAGGTGCCTGTGAATTTTTAATAAAAGTTAGGGAAATATTATTCTAACTATATTCTTTACTGCTTTTTTCTATCAAAGCTAAGATTTTCTGGTTTATAGGATGAATTGCACGGCAAATTGTTCCTATTCCTTTGATTGTATCGTTTATATCCTCAAAAATTATTCCATTATCAGAAGGAATTGTTTGGTTATTCATTGCTAATAACGCACATTCTGTTGCAATGCCGGCAGAAGTTGAAATCTTTAAAGCACAGCTTGGTTTTGCACCATCACATAGAAATCCTGCGTTATTTGCTGCCATTAGATTAACTGCAGTATTGATTTGAGATTTAGTGCCATTTAACAAATAAGTTATGGCTGCAGCAACTCCAAAGCCGGCTTTTATAGCAGATCCACATAGAACAGATAAATGACCATAATTTTTATTGGCTAAATATGTTATTAAATGAGATAATAGTACCGCACGTTGAATTCGACGCTTTTCAATATTTTTACGTGATCCCATAATTACTACTGGTAATATTGCTGTTATTCCCATATTTCCTGATCCTGAAGTTGTCATAACAGGTAAATTTACACCTCCCATTCTTGCATCTCCTGCTGAAGCAACTTTAATTCGAATTTCTGAAAGTATAGATTCAGAGCATCCTTCTTCTTGGAACATTTGCTGTAAATTCTTTGCAAAATTTAGCCCATATTGTCTTTGCAATCCTTCTTCAGCTACTTTCTTATTCATGGAAATGCCAACATCAACTGCGTCCAATACTTCAGTGTTAGCAGATTCAATTAATTCTAATATGTCTTCTAAATTTAATTTTAATTCTCTATTCTGAGTTTCAACTTGAGTCTGATGGCTTTTAAATAAATCTCTTCCATTTACATTAATGTTAACAACTTTATCATGAGTCTCTAAAATACTTACTTGAGAAATTCTTATCTTTTCATCATATTTATATTTCAACACAATTTCTATATTCAACAAGGGCTGTTGCTCTATATCTTCAATATATGAAAATTTGATAATATCACTGCCAAGAATTTTCTGTATTTTATCGCTATCTGGTAATATTGCATTTTTAAAAAGATTTAATTTATCTTTGGGATTACAAAATAAGGCTAAAACAGCAGCAACTTTTAAGCCTTTTAAACCTCCAGTTCCTGGGATTATTGCAGAATAAGCATTTTTATATATATTTTGATCCACTACAATCTCAATCAGCTGGATATTCTCAATTTCAATCTCAGGGACTTCATTGTTAAAAATAAATGTATTATTCTCATTAGTAGTGATTATTTCTTGGAAAAGGGCATGATATGCTAAGGATACCGCATAAGCTACGGCAACTGGCTCAGTACAACCCGTAGCTGGAACTACATTATCTTTTAAAAATCTTAATAGGTCCAAATTTTAAATACCACCTTTCAGAAATACCAATAATTCTTATCTTGTATGTTTTGAAACATTTTTAAGGGGATTTTTGCAGGCATGTTTACTATCTTAGTTTAAATTTCGATAGATTTTAAATTTTATATTATTACATTTAGATAAAATCTGTACTAGTAATTAAGGTATAATATTGAACTCTAGGTGATAATATAAATGAGAATATTTACCCTCTTTTATGTCATAAATCAAAATTAGGGAATTTTAAATAAAATAAAAATTAATTTTAATTAAAATCTATATAAAACAGATTTTTCAAGAATTTAATATTAGGAAATATGAATAGGAGTGGTTATTTGCATTAACAATTAACCTCTTAAAGATTTATTATCTATATTAAATTGTTCAGAAAAATTAAATATCAATAAACAAAAATAAGTGTAAAACATGAGTAAATCTAAAGATATTTCTATACCAGAAGTAATAAAAGGATATTCTCAAGTGAGACTCGATGTTGATTTAACCAATGAAAAGATTGACAAAACTACGCTTTCTGATGAATTCTGCCGCGATTGGATTGGAGGATATGGTTTTGGTGCGAAGGTATTATGGGATGAGCTTAAACCTGGTGTGGATCCATTAAGTCCAGATAATGTATTTGTATGGGCAATTGGTCCTTTTCCAACTACTATTTTACCCACAAGTTCGAAGTATGGTGTTTTTGCAAAATCACCACTTACAAATATGTTTGGTATGTCAATTTCTTCTGGCTCAGTAGGAGCTCAGGCTCGTAGAGCCGGAATAAATATGATTGTTATAAAAGGTAAAGCAGCTAAACCTTGTTACTTGGTTATTGACGATGATGATTATTATTTAGTTCCATGCGAGAAAACAGTATGGGGTAAAGGCTGTTGGGAAACTGAAGAACTACTTCGAGAGGAATTTCAAGATCAAAGATTAGCGGTCATGTCAATTGGGCCAGCAGGCGAAAAGATGAGTAAGCTAGCTTGTATTACTAACGATCGAAATCGACAAGCAGGTCGTACGGGTATGGGAGCAGTAATGGGTTCTAAGAATTTAAAAGCAATCTGCTTTAGAGGGATAAAAAGTATTAAAGTCGCACAACCAGCAGAATTTTATAAAATGGCTAAGAAATTAATTAAAGTCGCAAATGGTCCAGCTACTGCGAAATATCGAGACTTAGGAACTCCCGCGGGTATAACGAGCTATAACAAGCTTGGTATGTTTCCTGTTCGAAATCATCAAGAGGGAACCTGGGAAGAGATCGATAATGGCGCATTTACAGGAGATACTTTAAATATTGATTGGGTGGTAAAAAAAGTTGCGTGTTCTCAGTGCTCTATAGCTTGTGATCATATTGCCCAAGTTCCCAAAACCCATCCAGATTATCCAAACTTATTTGCAAGTATTGATGTCGAGATCTGTTATAGTTTTGGAAGTGCTTGCGGTAATCCTGACTGGCCTACAGTGTTTAAATGTGTTGCTTTATGTGATGATCTAGGAATCGACGCAATTTCGGCGGGGGTTAGTGCCGCGATGTGTATGGAATGTTTTGAAAAAGGTCTTGTAACTGATAAAGATTTAGGATATAAATTACCCTTTGGTTCTACAAAAAATTTAGTAAGATTCACCGAAGAGATGATACTGGGAGAAGGTTTCGCAGGAGAGATTTTTGGCGACGGTACTAGGCTAGCAGGAATACGATTAGAAGAAATGGGCCGAAAAAATGCAAGTTATTATGGAATGCATATAAAAGGTTTAGAAATGCCGGCATTTGACCTTCACGGGATGACCTCTTTTGCTGTGGGCGAAAGTGTATCCATTCGTGGGGCTTGTCATTTACGAAATGGTGCCTACGGTCTTGATGCGAAAGGTAAGTATGATCGCTTTGGTTATGGACAACCACTTGAACGAGCGAAATCCATTATTGAAGTAGAAGATATTTATGCGATTATTGATTCCTATATTATTTGTAAGTTTACCCGAGGAATCTATGAAAATGATGCCGAAATGGCAAAAGTCTACGAATTAGTTACGGGCATCCCTCATACAGAAGAATCTATTAATCAAAGAGGGGCAGCAATCGTTAATTTATCAAAATGCTTCAATATTCGGGAAGGCTGGACTCGAGCAGATGATCATCCTCCTGAGAAGTTCTTTAAAGAAGCCCATACGAAAGGTCCTGCTAAAGGAGTTGTACTCAAAGAAGAAGGATACCAAACCTTACTTAGTGGCTACTATGAAGTACGTGGCTGGAATAAAGAAACGGGAATTCCAACTGATGCAACCCTCAAGAAATTAGGTCTCGATTTTGTTATTGGAAACTTAAAACCCGCATCCGGAGGTAAGAAAAAATAAATGTCAGCAAAAAAGAAGAGAATTCACCAATTTATAGTTGTAGATCCAGAACTTTGTACAGGATGCGAAACTTGTGAGAGTGTATGCAGCTTCGTCCATGATGCACAATTTAATCCAATTAATACCCGAATTCATCGTGTAAGAATTGAGCCAATTTTTAACATTGCGCTTGCGTGTCAGAAATGCGAAGATGCTCCATGTATCAGAGCTTGTCCTGAAAAAGCATTAGATAAGGATGAAGAAGGATCAATTTTAGTTGACAACGACAAATGTAACGGATGTGGCTTTTGCATTCGAGCTTGTGATTTTGGTGTGATCACTCTCCATTTAGATTCACAAAAAGCACTGATATGCGATTTATGCGAAACGATGAAAGAGGAGTTTATTGACCCCGAGGTGGGCAAACGTGAGCCTCAATGTATAGCAGTCTGTCCTAAGGAGGCAATTAGTCTGAAGAGCGTCGAGCAGATCGGAGAAGAGACGCGTATCCAAGCTGTAAAACGCCTATTTGGCGATGTAACTGAATTTGGAATAAAGAAGTAATCTATCATTATTTTTCTTTTTTTAATTAATTAAGTAAATGAAATTATACGCTTTAGTTCTATTTCTATATGTCTTAATGATCGAGTTTTTCAAATTAAGCTTAGATTTAAAGGATTTTGATTAAGTCATTCTTGATTAGAAGTCAAGGGTTTGGAAATGCCTGCCTTCGATCTTGACGAAATAATTCACTCAAAATTGTTACTAATTCATACACTTTTGCCATTTCGGCATCATTTTCATAGATTCCTCGGGTAAACTTTCAAATAACATAGGAATCAATAGATAGGAGAAGAGACCAGAATTGAATCGGTAAAGCGCCTGTTCAGATATTTAACAAAAATAGATTGAGTTACGTATCAAATTAGTTAATAATTTTTTATTTTTCTTTTTTCATATCGATTATTTATAAGATAATCCAATTAAGCTTCCTTTAAAGGAGACATGAAACCACCCATTGTTCTTTTTGTTAAAGGCACCATTGACTTACAATTCTTAATTTGAAGTTTTTTCCCTGTTATGAATGTACCTAATGCAATTGCCTTTGAATAGACTTCATGTAGAACATTATCATCAATGTCATTGAAGAAAAATAACTTACATACAGGGTCTGGTTTTTCGATAATATCCCAAATTCCTATAACGACCCCATCTTGGAGTATGACGTATGTTGCATTTCCGGATCGATCAAATATGTAATCATAATACTTCAAATCAACATATCGTTCACGACTTTTGTATCCCATCATATACGGATCAAGTAAAGGGAGTAAATTTATTGTACTTTCAGGAATATGTCTAACATTTTCTAACATTGCGAAATCAGATTTTATTATGAGATATTCTTCATTCAATTCTGATATCTGGATTGGCTCGATATCTTCTTTTAATTCAGTAAGAACAGGTTGTATTCTGGTTTTAGTTAATCCAGTCCACCATATTATATCTTCTTTGGTTACGGGGCCATAAGATTTCAGATACTTCTTAATGAGTAAGGATATAGCTTGTTCTTCAGTATATCTATCCAACTTTATGTCTGGAAAATATCTTTTGAATGGAACATATAAAAGCCTCCTATCTTTCCAACTGCTCAAAAGTCTACCTCGAAGTAAAATCATTTGGTCGCACATAATCGAGATTACAGCTACGATGTCTTTCTTTGAATTTATTGCTTTTTTAATCTCACTTGTAGATAGTTCTTTTTTCTCTAACAGATTTGCTATTTTTTTCGCAAGTATTTCATATTCCTTTAAAGAGATATCTCGGTATTCTAAATATTTATCATCACGTTTCTGAGTTAGAACTCAAACGATAGGATGGACAATCTCCATTAATTCTTTTGCTAGAATAAATAATGTTTTGCGCATACCACGTATTCTACCAAGGGTTTTATGAATATATGGCTCGGTATCTAAATCTTCCTTAATAAAATGATTCATCCTAACAAAAAGTTGAATATATGGTTCTATGGTCCCCGTAGCGTGTAAACCACATAAGTCTTCTGTAATTTGTAGAATATAATCTATTTTTGAATCTTTTGAAAGATGATATTTCCTTAGTATAACATTGTTGATAATAGACTTTTCAATACCTTGCATATTCTAGATTTATCTCCAAAATATTAAGTAATTTATTATATGATATCTAAAAATATGATCAACCTCATCATTTTTTTATTCATTTTTTATCAAGTCCATTAATTTCCTCTCTTATAAGTTATTGGAAACGATAACCATGTGATATTTTGTCGGATTAATTGAGTAATTAAAGCTTATAACTTCAAATATTAAAATACGTTGAATAAAATTTAATAATAATTGAACTTAAAAAATAAGAACTATTAACAATATCATAAATATATTCTATTAGATACTATTAAATAGAGAGATTTATAACATATATTCTTGAAAAATTAGGAGGATATATCAATAAAGGTGTTAAATGTGTCTGGAAATCAGACCAAGGAAAATTATGAAGCTGAAACGTCTACTGTAGGCGTTTTTGTGTGTCGCTGAGGGATAAATATAGCAGGTATTTTAGATGTTCCGAGGATAGTCGAAGAAATCAACAAATTAGACGGAGTTCGAGCATATGAATATCTTTCCATGTGTACTGAAGGGGGAAGTTCGTATATTAAAGAACAAATAGAAGAATTTAAACTCGATCGAATTGTTGTAGCTGCATGCACTCCAAGAACACATCAACCTGTATTTGCTGCGATTTTAAAGGAAGCAGGCATTCCACCAAGATATTTTGAGTTTGTAAACATCAGGGAGCATTGTAGTTTTGTTCATCAAGCTCCAGAAGTACGGGAAAAAGCAATTAAAAAAGCTATTGAATTAATTAAAGCGGGAATCGCTCGAGCACGATTATTAGAAGATGTGCCAACTATGACGGTTCCTGTCACACCAACAGCTTTAGTGATTGGCGGTGGAATTTCAGGCTTGTCAGCAGCAACCGATTTAGGTGATACTGGATACAAAGTATATTTAATAGAAAAGAATACGACGATCGGTGGACGAATGAGTCAACTCGATAGAACGTTCCCAACCGATGATTGTTCCATATGAATTCTCGGTCCGAAAATGTTAGAGGCTAACCGTCACCCAAATATTGAAATATTAACGTACAGTGAAGTAGTCAAAGTAGATGGATATATTGGCAATTTTAAAGTACAAGTAAAAAGAAATCCACGATTCGTCATTGAAAGTAAATGCACTGGATGTGGAGCTTGTACTGATGTTTGCCCGATATATGTATCAAATTATTTTGATGAACATCTATCAGCTCGTAAATGTATTGACATTTCCTTCGCTCAAGCAGTTCCTGCAATATACGACATTGTAAGAGAGTCATGTGTTGAGTGTTTTGGCTGTGTCGATGCTTGTGTAGAAGATGCCATTGATTTTTCACAACAAGAAGAAATTGTAAAGCTCGATATTGGTACTATAATTGTTGCGACGGGTTGGGATCTCTATGAAGGATCCGATTATGGATATGGAAAATTTGAGAATGTCATCAACCAAATACAGTTGGAAAGGATTATTGCTCCAAACGGTCCAACATACGGCCATTTGAAACGACCATCCGATGGGAAGCGTCCTACCAAGATAATATTTATTAACTGTGTAGGAAGTAGAGATGTCAAAAAACATCCATACTGCTCAGTCGTATGTTGTAATCTATCGGTTAAAAATTCGAAACTGATAAAATCAGAGTATCCAGATTCAGAAATCGTTTGTGTATATATTGATATGAGATGTGCAGGTAAGGATTATGAAGAATATTACAGAAGGGCTCGTGACGCGGGAATTGTCTTTGTCAAAGGATTAGTTGGGAAAATTGAAGAGGATCCACTTACAAAAAATCTTATAGTACAATTTGAACCCGTAGGAACTGATTCTATTGTTACTATGGAAGCTCATATGGTCATTCTCTCTTCTGCATCATTACCATCACAAGGTACAGAAGAGATCGCTCGAGTCCTTAATATGGAAAAGAGTTCCGATGGTTTTCTAAAGGAGTATCATGCAAGACTTGATCCTATAAGTACTAAAGTTCCGGGTATTTATATATGCGGTTCTGCTCAAGGACAAAAAGAGATAGATAAATCTGTGAGTCAAGCGAAGGGTGCAGCATCATCGGCAGCAATACCAATGAGTAAAGGCGAATATACCATGGAATTAATTAGAGCCACTCCTTCCGATGAAAGATGCGCTAAATGCTATAAATGTATCGAAGCTTGTCCTTTCACAGCAATTTCAGTCAATGAAAAGGGAATTATCGTTGTTAATCTCATTTTATGTAGAGGATGTGGTACATGCGCTAGTCTTTGCCCGTCTAAAGCTATTGAATTAACATACTTTAGAGATGATCAATATATGGCTTTAATTGATGAATTACTTCCTATGGAGGATTAAAGAGGGAAACATTATGGCAGAAGAAGATATTAAGATTATTGCATTTCTATGTTGGAAGTGAGGATACGGGTCTGCTGATATGGCGGGAACAATTCGTGCGCAATATCCCGATTCTATTCGAGTTATTCTAGTACCATGTACGGGACGAGTTGGAGCAGACGTCGTTATGCGCTCTTTTGGAAGAGGCGCTGACGGTGTTTTGATAGTGGGATGATATCCTAAAGAATGCGATTATGAAACGGGTAATTATTTCGCTTTCCGTCAAGTAGAATATCTAAAAGAAGTGTTAAAATCTATGGGTCTCGAAGAAGAACGATTAAGATTGAGTTATTGTAGTGCAGCTGAGGGACAAAAGTTCCAACGCGAAGCAACTGAATTTGATAAAGTCATTCGAACATTAGGCCCCAATCCTTTCAAAAGTAAGGGCGACACACCTCAAAAAATAAAAACATAAAATTAAATGTGTTTACTGATGATGTTGAACTAAAAAAATGAGAGTTCAACGGAAGAAATGGAAGCCCCATATAACACATTAAAGAATTAATATACAAAATGTAAATTTTATTAAAAAAAATGTAATTGAAGTAAGTAAAAGAAGAATTTAAACATAAAAAATAGAATAATAGAGAGTTTGATATACATGGATGCAATGGCAGAATATTTAATTAAAATTGAAGATTTTCCAAAATTATTAAAGGCTCTACTGAAAGAAAAGAAAGTGGACAAAATTATCGGCGCCGAAACTAAAGTAGATAAAAAATCAGGTCAAGAAGATCGATTTACTGTAAGTCCGAAAGTGTATGAAAAACCGGAGGATATATCAGGTTTTCCATTGACAAATCTTATTGCTTATGGATATGCAAGAACAGATTCCGCTGCAAAATATCTCCATAAATCACTTGAGGGAGCAATGAAAGAAAAGGTTGGCTTAATTGCGAGACCATGCGACACTCGAGGAATAATTGAATTAGTAAAAATTAAGCAGGTTAATTTAGACAATTTGTTTATCATTGCTTTCGAAGATCGCGGTATGGTAATAAATGTGTCCCGAGAAATGAAAAAATATAAGGACATTGATACTACTAAGGTTATTAAGGAAAAAATTGGCGATAAGGGGTTAATTCTTAAATTCAATGATGGAAAGACAAAAGAACTTGATTTAGAGATAGCCGAAAATTGTTCCCGATGCACACGAAAAGTTCCCGTTGTGGCAGATTTAGGAATTAGCGATATCGGAATTCCAATTGATTCTGAAGAAATAATCCTTAAAGTTTACTCAGATAAGGGCTCTGAACTTGTTGAAAAATCAAAAATTACCACAAAGATACTTCCCGCTGATTTAAAGGAAATTCATACGAAAAAAGCTAAAGAGATCAAGGAACATGCTTTAGCAAAGAGAGCGAAAGATTTGGAAGAATGGGATAAATTATCTCAAAAAGAAAAATTAGCTAAGTTCCAAGCATGTACAGCATGCGGAATATGCATACGGGGCTGCCCTGTTTGTTATTGCGTTGATTGCATACTTATGAAAAAGAAAAAAGAAAAAAACATAGATAGTAATACCTATCAGCTAACCAGAATAGCTCATGTGGCAGATCGCTGCGTAGAATGCGGAAATTGCGATAATAATTGTCCTCAACATTTACCTTTATCATTATATTTTCAATCGCTCAATGAGACCTTCAAGAAAAAATTTAAGTACACCTCTGGTGAGAACGTTGACGATATACCATTCAGGTCTGGTAAAGCCATAAAACAAATGGAACTTGGAAGAACATAAATCTTTATTAATCATTAAGAAAATAAATTTTTAAGAAAAAAGGGAGTGAACAAAATTGTCATTACCAGTAAAAAAGGCAGTTCAAGTAGATGAGAATATCACCCATTATGTATATAAAATGCTCAATCATGAATCGATATTAAAATATGATGAGTCCCTTTGCCTAGAGTGTGGATTTTGTCAAAGGGTTTGCCCTGTAACAATATCTATCTACGAAGAGCCCCTTAAAAAGACCGCTATCGGCACACCAGAATTCATGAAAATAGAATCTGACAAGAAGATTGTCGTTGATATCAATAAATGCATTTGGTGTGGTAGCTGTTCATGGATATGTCCAGGATACACCTTAGAATTATTAATCAATGGAGAGAATAAAATCTTACTAGTAGAAAATGGTTCTCTTCCAGAATTTGAGGAGGAGGTTCGAACTCTTGAGGATGGACGTAAAGTACGAAAAGTCGTTGATGGATCGATAACTATAACCTGTAATGAAAAGGACACCAAGGTTATTGATCAATTTGTAGAGGAGTGTTCGGTCGATGCGATGTCTCGAGAGGGAAAATCTATAGTAGTGGATAAAGATAAATGCATTTTATGTTTTAAATGTTCCGATGCTGCCAAAAAGTATAAAAATATTGAAGTTACTGTTCATCGGGATAGATTTAAGAAAGTTAAAGGAGAGCCTAGTTCAGTATGGAATGGCATCATGCTCAGAGTGACCGGAAAAGAAGGGAAAATTAAGGGAATAATGAGTCGTAGTCAAAATAAGCTTGCAGATTCCGTTTTAAGGCTTATGGGAAAGGAATCTGGAGAAGAAATATAATCAATCTAATTTTATTTTAACTATCTTTTTTATTTATTTTATTAAAAAAATAAGAGTAAATTGGGTTAGCGTAGATAATTAAGCGCCGTAAGTGCATAAATTTTTGTCACATTGATTAAGTCATCGATATATACAAATTCATCTTGGGCATGGATATTATTCTCCCCTCGAATTGTACCTATTAAAATTGTCTCTATTCCTTTTTGTTGGAAATTATGAGCGTCAGTTGTGGGAATAAACGTTTTAAATTCTCTTTCCTCTTTATAAATAGTTTTAAACGCATCTTTTACCGCTTTAGCAATATCTGAATTGATATCTGCTATTTGGGGTTTAATTGAAATCGGATTTTGGACAAGTATATCCAAATCAGGATCTTTTTTCTTTAGATCTTCTATAAATGCAAAAATTTTTGCTCTTATTGGTTCAATATCTTGTTCAGGAATTACATTAATCATACAATGCAGATTACAATAATCTGCTACAGTATCTACTGCATTTCCACCTTCCATCTTAGTGATCTCAACACTGCTTACCTTTTTTGGTAAAGACAAAGGCACAGGATATTTGGTTTCTTTTGTATTGAATTCTTCTTGCAGTTTCATCAAAAAATTCATGATAGGAAGCATTTTATGAACCGCATTAATTCCAGAAAATTCATTACGATATTGAGGAACTAAATCGGGGTAGCACATAGCATGTCGGCGTATTCCTTTAATTAAGAAACTAAATTGGAGGGCTCCTCCTCGATATGCAGTTGGATAAGCTGCAGGAGCGTCTCCTACTACACAGGCATCTCCTTTAATTATTTCGTCATTAACAATGTATTCCGTTCCTCCGACGCCTCCTATCTCTTCATTCACTACAGCCGTAAGAAGTAATTTTCCCTTTAATTCAACCCCTATATCCAATAGAGCTTTTGCCGCAAAAATTTCAGCTACAACACATGATTTATCATCAGAAGAACCTCTGCCATAAATTTTACTATCTACTATTTCACCACTATAAGGCTCTTTTGTCCAACCATCATGAACAGTGACCGTATCATAATGAGCGTTAAAAATTAGATTTCGCCCCTTTTCACTCCCCAATTCTCCAATAATATTATTTCGTTTAATTTTTGTTTTTATCCCAAATTCCTCCATCTTCGCGCTAATAACTTTAGATAAGTCCCTATATTTTCCAGGAGGAACTTCAGTCGGGGATCGAACTAATTTCTGAAGAAATTCAATGATTTCTTCCTTCATATCATCAATTTTTCCGAGAAGAGCTATTTCTATATCATTCATATAAAATCCCTAATTATTTACAATATTAAATTCTACTCCTTTTAATTTAAAGTATAGCTAAATAAAATAATTTTTTCCATATTCATAAAAAACCCTAGTATAGTAAAGATCACAGAAACTAAAAAATTAATAAATTAATGGAATATTATTTAGCTTGACTTGTCTTTTATGAAAATCTAAAAACAAAATAGTGATTAATGATGGCAAAAAGAATTTCAATAAATGGATTTGGAAGAATTGGACGAAATTTCTTCAGAGCGGTTCATGACAGGTACTGGAATGACATTGATGTTGTTTCAATCAATGATCTTTTTGATCCCAAATATTTGGCTTATGTCCTAAAATATGATACCGTATTTGGAAGATTTAAGGGAACTATTAAAGCAAAGGAAAAATCATTAGTAATTGATGGTAAGGAAATTCCAATTACAGCAGAACGAGACCCAGCAAATTTACCACATGGTAATAATAATATCGATGTAGCATTGGAATGCACGGGATTTTTCACTAAGAGAGAGGGTGCTGCGAAGCATTTAGAAGCTGGAGCGAAGCGGGTTCTTATTAGTGCTCCTGCTGTAAATCCAGATATAACCGTTGTTTTAGGATGCAATGATGATAAAATTACAAATGATCATAAGATAATCAGCAATGCTAGTTGCACAACGAATTGCCTTGGCCCCGTGGTTAAAGTTTTAAATGAAAACTTTAATATCAAAAGCGGAATTATGACAACAATTCATTCCATGACGGGAGATCAGATTACGGTTGATACTGCGCGAGCAGGAGACCCCGTGAAGATGATTCGTGGTCGTGCCGCATCAGGCAATATCATTCCGACATCAACAGGTGCAGCTGCTGCAATCGGTTTAGTTTTTCCTCAATTACAAGGAAAATTAGACGGGATTGCGATGCGTGTACCCACTTTAGATGGAAGTGTAGTTGATTTGAAATGTAATGTACAAAATGCCGCATCTGCTGAACAAATTAATGCTAAAATGAAAGAGGCTTCAATGGGCAGTCTAAAAGGAATTTTAGAATATACTGATGATCCTATCGTTAGTAGTGACATTGTGGGAAACCCAGCGAGCTCAGTATTCAGCAGTTTATGGACAAAAGCAATTGGAAATCTTGTAGGCGTAGTTAGTTGGTATGATAATGAATGGGGCTATTCCAATAGGTTAGCTGACCTCATAGTTAAGAAATTATAGACTTAAATTCAACATTTTTCTTTTTTTATTTTATTGTTATATCTAAAATAAAAGCTTATTTATGTAAATTCAATTTAACTAAAAATCAGTACTCTTTATTTCTATTAATTAGATGTAATATTTTACCTATGGGAGAAAGGTTGGGCTTACTGGACCAGAGGTAAGGGATCAAATACTAAGACGATGTATGAATTTCGGAATCGCGATTTAAAAGAGTTCAACGACCGGCGAAAATTTATATTAATGTCAAACGGGAAAGTAAACATTGATGGTTTTAGGAACTTTATTAAAGCTAAATATGCTGTTTATTATGACAATCACTTTATGGATATTATTGGTCTTACTCCGGCATTATTCTTAGGGAGTAAGCAAGACTTTCGGTTCATGAATATAGTATATAGCAATATTAAAATACATTTATTTGATCTTTCAAATCTTTAATCTAAAGTTAAAATCAATAAACAGGGTTTCCCTAAACGTTTAAATAGAAAAAGATTTATTATATTTTTTAGGTGTTTACGATTGAATGAAGATGAAAATGTAAGAAACAAACTTCCCGCCGCGGAGCAGAGCACTCTGAAGGAGCTCGAGCGCACCTTGGACCTAGGCGTTATGTATTTTGGGCCAGATCGGGAGCACCGTTTGCTCGATCCCGAAGAGGATAGTAATATCTTTACCATTGAAGGCAATCGCGTAAATGGATTGAACCTTATGAGCGAAATGGCGTACCTTCCAGACGTAATCCGCCAATTTAAAAAGCTAAGGATTTTGAGTGCCAGTGGTAGCGGTTTAGTCGAGCTTCCTGGTTGGATTGGCACATTAGGCAAACTGGAAGTGTTAAAGATTGGTTATAATCAAATACAGTCGATACCCAACGAATTTGCTAATTTAAAAAGTCTCAGGCAATTAGGGCTTTCACGGAATAAGCTTATCGAGTTTCCCAAGGTTTTATGTCAGCTACCTGCTTTAAAACGACTTGATATTATGGAAAATGATATACACACCCTTCCCGAAGAGATCGGCAATCTTAAGGAACTAGATTATTTGTTGTTAGGGGGAAATCACCTCTCAATATTACCGAAAAATTTTATAAATTTAACCAATTTGAAGTTATTGAGACTAATTAATAATGATTTTAAGCTTTTCCCGCGGGAGATATGTTCTTTGCTGAAGTTAGAACGCTTATTTATTAGTTATAACAAAATCAGCCGCCTTCCGTCATGTATTGATAAATTATCTCAATTATGGGAATTCAGCATTGAAAATAATAAATTAAAGTCTCTACCTATCGCGATTGGTAATTTAGCGAGCTTAAAGGATTTATCGCTTGATAACAATAAGCTCACCACGCTCCCTGAAACGATTGGGAATCTTAAAAGCTTGAATTCGATAGGTTTGTATGGCAACCATATAACTTCGCTTCCCAAATCGTTGGCAAATCTACTCGATGTCTGGGGCAATAATCTACGGGAGTATTGGTTAAAGTATTACGAGCTGGAAGGAAAAAAGTTAGCGCATTAATTTAGTCCGTGCAATAGTTTTGCTGGTTCTCGAGCGATTGGATTGTGAAGATAGATTGCTTTATTCCCATTAGTTTATACACTTTATAAAATTAGAATTTAGTATCTTATATTCTTATTTTTCCCTTTTTACCATGATCTTTGCTAAAGATCATATTTGTATTATCTTATTATGACAAAGAGTAGGACTCTCTAATTGCTAGTTTTGAAAAGATATAATAACTGTCATTTATTATATTATAATGACAATTGAAAAAATGAAAATATAAATGACTGAAAAAATAACTCAAAAAGTCTCATCAAATGGAAGGATTGTAATACCAAAAGAATGGAGAGATAAGTTAGCTATTGATGACAAAAATGAGGTTGAGATGGAACTTAAAGATGATAAAACTATTTTAGTCAAAAAAAAGACACATCCGCTTGAGATAGAAGATAATTTATTTAAGGGAGTAACTCCGTTTACAGAGGAAGAGTTAGATGAAGCAAAAAAATCGTTATTCCCTAGTGTGAAATAATCAAAAAATTGGTGACACTTGATATAAAATGACAGAAAAAGCAGTAATTGATGCTCAAGTCCTATTTTATTTCCATTATGAATATCAAAAAATTCCTTTAATTCTCCAACAATTGAAAAAAAAAGTGATAAATGGAGAAATAACAGTAATTATCCCTACAATTGCAATCGCAGAATTACTTTGGAAAATGAGAAGAGCTGGGAAAACAAATGCATTTGAGGAGGCTCTCAATCGATGGGAAAACTCAGAAAATATCATTATCGATGATTTTAATTTGGAAATCATTAAATTGATGTTAAAAAATGCTGAAAGTCACGAATTGCATGATGAAATCATTGCTATGACTTGTAAAAAGCACAATACGGACATTATTTACTCTAAAGACAAAAAATTTAAAGAAATTTTCAATTTACAACTAAAATCTTGGTAGTAGAGGAATGTGTTTATTTCTCGCTACATAAAATTTTTTCAGAAGAAGCAGATAGGATTTTTAAAGACATTATCTATTTGCAGATCATTCATATAAAAGGAATAGTTGAAGGATTATACAGGAATAGTACGCGCATAGAAAATTTTTTTAAAGACAAGGTTATTTCCCTCCCCCGTGGTGTCCCCTCCTGAAAAGGCAGGAATTTTACCGAAGATCTTCATAAACAAGGTGATATGGTATTAAAGATGATTGAATTCTTACGCTTGAATAATTTGAATGATTTTTTTGATAACTTCATTCATTTTTTCATTTTTTACATGCCCAATTTTATACAAAATGATACGGGTATCTGCTGTAAAAAGTCGGTTTGGTCTTATATTACTTCTTCTTTTCAAGGAACCATTTTGAAAATCTCCATCAGTTAAAGAAATAGAATATTGATCTGAAATAGTTTGGCTAGTAATTTGGCATAAAATGAGATCATCACCACTTAAATCAGTAACTACTAATGCAGGTCTTCGTTTTGCTTGAGAAAGATCAGAAAAGGGAAAAGGAATGACAACTACATCACCCTTCACAAATTTTGCCATGCTTCATCTTCCTCTGGACGAGACCAATCTTTTATCAAACTTGATTCACTCGTTATTGCAGTTTCCATGTTTTCATAGATTAATTTTCCTTTTAAATACTTCACATAATCAAAAATTTCATCCAACAATTTTTCAGGAAACTTATCTAACTCTTCAATGATTTGATCTTTTTTCGAAATAATTATCACCTAATAAGTATAAAATCGTCAAAATTATTAAATTAAACGGAAAATATCATGAGGAATGGCATAACTCATCATCCCCATCTAAATTTAAAAAATAACTGATCTTTCGTTTGTATGCCTTAAACGATCACCTTGCTAAAGACTAAAGTTTGTTTTGTATAAAAAAGGATTATTTATATTATTTTTTTTCGAATGATTAATTCAACTAAAAATCAGTACTCTTTATTTCTATTAATTAGATGCAATATTTCTTATTATGATTAATTTTAAGAATTTTAAGATAAGTAAAAGCAATGTACAATAATCTTAAAACGTATAAGGATAAGACCTACACCGGAATGCGAGTTGGACAATCTCATCATTGGAATTATGATGATGGTAAATGGTATGAAACCAAAGTATCTCCAGATGAATGGTTAATTAAATTTAATAGTTTAAAAACCAGATTTCAAGCTGCTCCTCCAAACTCGGGCGCGAAAATCGGTACGAAATATCACTGGTATATTATAGCAGACCAGATTGCTACAAAATTAGACAGCGATACGTATATGACAAAGCTAAGTGGCTATAAATTTAAAATCGGGCATAAAAGACCTAATTGGAAGGCATTTAGCTATAAGTATCCCGAGCAACCTTCATATAAGGAAAGAGTAATCGAAATCTTAGAGAAAGTCATAGAGCGGTTGAAGAGTGAGGAGAGTACAGACTTGAGTAGATTTTTTAAATAAGAGTTTATATTTATTTTGTTCTAGTTCCTTTCTCTTTTTCAAATAAACAATGATCACATCAAATAAAAAAAAAGCATTACTGGTTTCTTTTCTGCCTTAAATAATCCCAGAATTTTTTATCTTTTTCCCTCTCTTCTTGTGAATATAAATATTCTATTCTTATTGAATTCACAACTCCTATAATAAATCCTACTGATAAAATTAATCCTAAAATAACAATGAATTCAATCCAAATAAATGGTATTGTTTCTGTATAAAAACGGCCAGTCATATCAGTAGGAAGAACAATAGATATTTGATAATGAAAAAGTTCATCATAATTAGTATCATTTACTTTATAATTTATTCTAGCTTGACCTATCACAGTTACATTATTATCTTTATATATTGCACCGATAGAATTGTAGGAAACCCAATATATTGGGGGAGATGATAAATTAATTTCATCGAATGAAACAGGATTCCCATCTTTATAAATATTCAATTTTACATAGGAAATACCATTTATTTCCAAATCTCCGTCAGTAAAGGAGCTAAACTGGACATTTGCATAACAACCAGTCATTCCTGGATCACTGGGAGGACTAATAGTAATCCGTACGTATAAATTGACATCTCCTTCTGGATATGTAACTGTATAAATCTCTTCAGTACTAAAATTTCTATTTGTAATGTTACTATATAAATAGATTGCGAAAGACAGTAAAACTCCTGTTGATATAATTAATAATCCAAGGATTAAAAACAACCTTATAAGTTTCTTTCTCAATATTTATAGCTCTCTATTTATACACTATTTGATCAATAAATTATTAAAAGAAATTTATAAACTTATTTTTCTTAAAAATATAGAAAATATCAAAAATTTTTAGGAATATTAGAAGGATAATTTTTAAGATTAACCAGATATCCATATTAAACTCATAAAATTTTATAAAAATTAATTGAATAAAATAACAATCCTTTTAAAGTTCTTTAAATAATAAATAAACCATGAATCTTAGCTTAGGTAAACCTATTGAATTAACGGATAAAAGTCAATTTGATGAATATTTCAGCAAATATCCTCCAGAAAGTTCAGAATTTACGTTCACGAATCTCTTCATGTGGAGAAATTATTATAATTTTTTATTTTTTGAATATAAAGATCATATAATCTTATTTTCTAAGGATTATTTGAAGAAAAGAAAGCAACCGATTAATTCTGATACTCAAGATTATATATACTTTTTTCCTCCGATTGGTCCTCATCCTGATAGAATTATTATTGAATTATTTGAAAACATTGGAAATATAGAGATTCATAGGGTTCCAGAGAATATCTGCGAAAAATTAACCAAACACGAGAAATTTAATACTTTAAATCTAGTTTGCATTGAAGATAGAAATAATGGGGATTATGTGTATAACAAAGATGAGATTCTTAATTTAGCGGGAAACAAGTACAGGCAAAATAGAAGATGGTTAGAAAAGTTCTTAAACAATTATGAGTATGATTTCCGAGTATTAACAGAAGATTTTATTGAGAAATGTAAAGAGCTCCAATTAGAATGGTGTGTCATTAGAGCTTGTACTGAAGATGAGAGTTTAGAAGCAGAACAAGAAGCCATATATGAGGCATTGAATAATTTTACCATATTAGGCTTTAGCGGTGGATTACTATGTGTGGACGATAAATGTGCGGCTTATACATTTGGTGAAATGTTGAATGAAAACACTTTAGTGATACATATTGAGAAAGCACATGCAGAATATGAGGGAGCGTATCAAGCAGTCAATAATTTCTTTTTAAAAAGTTGTTGTATTGATGCGATTTATGTTAATCGGGAGCAAGACTTAGGGATAGAAGGGCTAAGAAGAGCAAAAGAGTCCTATAAACCCATCAAAATGATAAAGAAATATATTGTTTATCATATGTAAATATATATGATTTATTTATAAAAAAGGTGGAAAAATTTTATGGAAAAAAAGGCAATGAAGGGAGAGATTAACGCAAAATTTGATGAAGCACTAAAGCAATTTGAAGAGATATTCCCTAAAATAAATCCTGCTGAAGGAGGATGTGCGGAAGCAACATTAACAGGCATTTTAAATGTACTTGGAATCCAAGATGGATTAATCAATAACATTATGATTCCCTTATCGGGGGGATTGGGGGGATTTAAGTCGGAAAAGGGGCAATCTTGTCCCTGTGGAGCAGTAGTTGGAGGATGTGCTGCGGTTGGGGTAATTTTAGGAGGAAAAGGAAGAAAAAAAATGTCGAACGATTTAGTTCCGGTTGCTTATATGAAATCAGCACAATTTGCGAAAGAATTCGAGAAGGAATTTGGATCAGTTTACTGTCCCGATTTATCTGGGTATGATTTCAGTCAAGGCATCAATACATTGATGAAATACATTGAAGATGGAACATGGGGGAAAAAGTGTTATAAGTATGTTTTATGGGCAATTGATAACATCCGAAAATTCATGGGAGAGGAATTGGAAAAAAACTGGTAAGACTACAAATTAGTAATGATGGGATAAATGGTATTAAAAAAGCAAAATTTATTTTTTTTCTTGGTTATTATTTTCACATTTTTTATATAATCAAGTACTCCCTAAATCATTTAGAGTTCTAATCATGAGTTAAGCCGCCCATTGTTTATTGAGAAGAATAAATATTGGATTTATGAAAGTTTATATATGCTTTTTTAATTGATAACAATAGTTTAAGATTAATATATGTGTATTTGCATATAATACTAAAAAAACCGATTATTTGTGAAAACTAATGTCAGATGAGAAAAAAAGTGATTCCCAAGGAAAAGATAATAATCCCGTAGGTAGATTAATAGGAAAGACCACTGCATATGAAGTGACCATGCAGATCGCTGATCCAAGTGTTATAAGGAGCACATACTTAACAATCTATGGAGAAAAAAAAGAGGATGGAGAAAGAGATCATTATATGCTTAGTATCAGTGATATGTTTAGTGATTCATCAGGAATCGTGGCAAACTTAGTTGTTCTTGGAGAAAGACCAAAAAGACCATTTGAGGTTGGATCAGAAGTCTATAAAGCAACTGGAGAACAAATAGAAAAGCTTTTAGGAATACACAATGCTCCTGAAGAGTCTGTATCTTTAGGTAAATTGATTGGATATCCATTTGATGTATTCTTGCTTATAAAAAATTTCGGAAGGATATTCATTACAGGAAAGAGTGGGTCAGGGAAATCGTATACAATGGGCGTTTTATGTGAGGAATTTATGAAAAAAGGAATTCCTGTAGTCATCATAGACCGTCATGGAGAATATGGTTCATTGAAAGTAGCTGCTGAAGGAGCAAGTGATTCAGCGGATAATAAAAGCGAATTTGTTGATAAAATCATCGAGTTTGCTGATTTGAAGATCAATAAAGGGGGAGATATCGATGTTGAATACTTATTTTCATTAGATGCGAAAGATCTGGTTGCTCCAAATTTATGTACTATTGTGAATATGAGAGGGATGGATTTAAACGTTCAAGAAATGATTGCCGGCAAATTACTTAAGAAATTATATCAAGCGAGTACTGGAAGAAGAATCCCACCATTTTATTTATTCTTAGATGAGGCTCACCTATTTGCTGGTAAAAAACGAACGGAAACTTGTGAAGTTGTTAAATTATTCTCTCAAGAAGGTCGAAAATTTGGTGCGAACATTGTGATTGGTACTCAGAGACCCCAATTACTAGATACAACGATTCGAGCGCAAGCAGGCTCCTGGGTTATCCATAATCTTACAGATATACGTGATATTGATGCCACAATTTCAAGTGCGGAAGATTTAAGCCGAGATAATAAAAAAGATATTTCGGGATTAGATAAGGGAGAATGTATCATAGGTGGAGAAGCAGTAAAGGGAATCCCATTATTTGTAAAAATTCGGAAACGAAAGACTCAACATGGCGGCATTGGATTCAATCCACTTGATTTTCTGCCACAACAAACCATTGAAGAACTACAGAAAAGGAAACAGAGAATATTGGGAGATAAATCTGCAAATGAACTAGAAACGGGAAAGACCATTTTTGAGGAAATTACAGCGCCCAGGACTTCTGCTGAATATTTGGATGAAATTGCAGAACTAAGGATCAAAATTCGAGAATTGGAAGAAGAAATAGGCATGTTAAAAGAACGACTCGTTGGTATAGAAAGTGAAGGAGGAGCGCCATTGTCTATGGAAGATATCACCTCAGATGATCACATAGAGGATCTCCAAACTGAACTCAAGGTATGGAAGGAAAAGTATAATTATCTTAAAGAGAATATTGAAAATTCTGAGTTTATGCCTCAATCCAATGAAGAATCAAGTGAATTAATATTGGATTTACAAAATAAAACCATAGAACTGGAAGCTGAAGTTCAAAAGCATAAATCACGTTATACAGATGCGTTAATATTAGCAGAAAAAGCAATTAACGAATTAAAAAAGAGAAGGAAATAACTCCTTTTTTTGTTTATTGTTAATTTTTAATCTTAATTTCTTATTTTATTAGTAGTTTCTATTTATAGTTACTAAGATTAGCAAATTATGAACTCTGAGTCTCTTTTATAAAACCAGTTCCTCGAAAAAATCTAAAGATTCCTGATTTAACCATTGGGGCATGAAAAGAACCTTTAACCCAGGGAGCAGGAAATTTTTGAAAGATAGTTGTTGCAACTAAGGCGAAGATATTAAATACGATGTATATTGCATAATTATTCCAGATGGTTAGAAATCCTAATGTAAGCGCTACATTTGGTATATGACACACATATGTTTTTATTATTATTGATCTTGGTGTATCATGTTCAGGACTTACATATACATCCCAAAAATAATCATGAGCAAAGTACTGCCAAACTCCTATTGAAATATATGTAAGAATATATCTTATCCAACTTGCTAACCCCGTTAAACTCCAAAGATGGTAAAAGGAGAGAAGTAGACCTCCCGTACTGAAACCCCATATCATTCCAAAAATGATTTCTATTAGTAAATAATATTTACGATCGAAAGTAAGCGTCATACGAGACCATAGGATCCAGTAAGTAAAAAAAATATATACAAAACAGATGCTAAGATAAAAAAGCCAGTATGGATTAGTGATTTGATCTGAGCTAAATAACGGTTGATTGATTGATTTAGCTAATGTCCCAGATATTGCAATAATAATATTACATAAAGAAAAATAAATAAAAGCACGAATCCAAGCCACTATTGGTTTCCATACTTTAATGGAAGTCCCTTTATACTTAATTAAATATAATATCACCATCAATATACCAAAAACTGAAGAACTTATTAGATAAATTGTACTAAACATTTTTACTCCTTACTAAAAAAAACCTTTTGTTTTAATTAGAATAAATCTATTAAGATATTTTTAATATTTTAAACTTATATAAAAATATAGAAAAAACAATCGTTAATGGATAAGAGGAAGGATACTATATGAATCTTGAAAGTGTAAAAACACTTCAAAAGGAGTTATCAGACCTAATTGGAGTCTCGGGATATGAAGAGGATGTAAGTAATTTTATTTTGAATAAAATCGAAATAGAAGGTTTAGCAGATAAAGCTTGGAAGGATCCACTGGGAAACATCTTGGCTATTCGAAACGGAACTGAGAAAAAAAATAGAATATTATTTGATGCTCATATGGATGAAATAGGCTTTATGGTTTCACATATAGACCAGAGAGGTTTCATAAGATTTGTTCCTGTGGGTGGTTGGGACACACGTATCTTGTTGGGGCAATCAGTGGTAATAAAAGCAGACTCGGGTAAAATTTATCATGGCATCATAGGATCTAAACCACCTCATTTAACTACCATAAGTGAACGTAAGAAAAATGTTGATATTGATGAAATGTATATCGATATTGGAATGAATTCGAAAGAGGAAGTCAATAAAACATTAGTAGATGTTGGATCAGTAGGTACGCTACTCTCCCCTTTTATGGAATTCCCAAATAATATGGTTCGGGGCAAAGCTTTTGATGATAGAA
>CAYUTF010000024.1:3876-36488 GCA_964447495.1 uncultured archaeon | reverse complement strand
TATATTCACTTATATCATCAATATCATTATCAACTTTAGTACTTGGTTCACTGGGGTTCAAAATTATCCCTTGATTAAAATTAAAAATCGAAAAGCTTAGCGGTATGATAAAGACTATTAATAAAATAGTTAAAGTTGTCACTTTCTGTCTAAATTTTGTATTCATAGACTATTACCTTTTTAAAATTATTTTTTACACTTTTTGTGTAAACAATGTTTTTTCAAATTTTTTAAAAGTTCAAAGAGTTGAACTTTTTATCACTATTAATACCATTTCGTATATTTAACTATTAGTATATAATAAATCAATTAAATAGGATAAACAGAAAAAATTATAATCTTTTCAATAAACTTACTTCTAATAATAATTCATAATTTAGGTATAAAATAAAAAATTCAATGTTTTTTGAGTTTTAAAAAAATTTTTCGCTTTTTAGGGGTCTCTACATTGTCAATTATATACCCTCCTTCAAATGGAGCGTAATCAATAAATATCTTTCCAATTTCTTTCATCATTTCTGAATTTTTAGGATAAAATTGAATAATAATAGTCCCTTTCTTCTTTAATATAAAAAAGAATGATTTTACTAAATCTATCATTCTCTTTTTGGCTTCTAATTTATGTAAATTTGAGTAAATCCATTGTAATGCCGAAATAGAAATAATGCCATCAAATGTATTAGGTCTAAATGCACAATAGCTCATATCACCCGTTATGGGATTTAGATCTGACATATCATAAACTTTGAGAAATGCATCTATTAAATCTAATGAAACAATTTTGTAACCTTGTTTTTGCATATAAAATGAGGCGAAACCAGGACCGCACCCTGCATCTAAAATTAATTTATTATTATCAATAAAATTTAATAACTCTACTACTCGTTTTGTAATTTTTTCCTGTATTCTCATCATATTTTTTGAGGTAGCATAGTTAAAGAGCTTTTCATCATTATAATACTCTCTTACATCCTTGTATATATCCTCTGGCCTCTCTTTTTTCACATGGAAATGATAATCAAATGACAAAAATAAAAACCTTATTTTATAATAGTAAATTGAAAATTAGTTCATTTCAATTTTCAATTAGTTTAAAATAATAAATTTTATTAGAATTTAATCATTTCATTTTCAATATAGATTTACATCAATTATTCATATTAATTTGTGATTTTTCTTGTCAGAAAAAGAAGAAAAGATATTAGTAAGAAAAGCAACTCTCAATTTGAGAAGGAAGTACGGTAGAACGAAACAAATCAATGTAGTTGAGCGGGATGCATTCCTCCCTAAAGCTTTTGAGAAAGAAATAAGAGAATCCTTAAAGAAGAGAAAATCCATTTTAGCATCTGATATTGCTTTAAGATACGATATACGCCTCTCTACTGCAAAATTATTATTATACCAATATGAAGAAGAAGGATTAATTAAATTATTGGATTCAACTTTAAAATTAAAAATTTATATCCCAAATAGCTAATTCTTTGGCGTAGGATAAATATAATTGGAAGTTCTTTTTAAATTTTAGATTTTTTATGAAAAAAACAACTTTTTATTAGAATCACTCATATTTAAAATTTAGAGCATTATATTCTTTCATATTAATCTCATTTAAATACCGAGAAATAATAAGCAGATGTAGCCTAGCTGGTAAGACGCCGGCTTCGAGAGGTGAATAGCCCGACTAAGCCGGTGCGCGCAAGCGTTCGGGGGTTCGAATCCCTCCATCTGCGTTTATGTCTTTTATAGAGAGGTGTTCTATATCCCAGTAAAAAATCTTATAATTATTGGCGAACTACATCAAGATTTAGTGTATGATACTGAGTTTTTTAACCTTCTAATAGAAAAAGCTGCAAATCATATTCAGGACTTCATCAAATACAATCCTGATGACATAAATAAGCCTATACTGAAAAAAATTATAAAAAGAGCAATTTTAGAAATTCCAAAAAAAAATAATGCCAACTGTACTTTAAAGAGAGGTGGAAATGGTAACAATACCGCTGAATATTGTGCTGGATTTGGAATACCAACCAAATTAATTTCTGTGATCGGTAAGGAAAGTGATTGGATAATTGATGAGTTAAATTCACAGGGAATCGATACTAGTTCAATATTTAAGAAAAATCTTCTAACTCCTATAAGCACAATATTAAAGTCGGATATCACTACAAAGATGTTTATAGCTAAAAATTTAAAACTTCAAATGAATTTTGAAGGGATAAAGTTTGAAGAAAACATTTTTAAGGGCACTAAGATCGTTTATATTACTCCAATTGCCGAAAAATTCAAGGAATTAGTTAATTTAACCTCGAAGTATGAATTAATTAGTAGTTTAAACATCGAAGCTCAAAAAGTTAATAGTTATGAACATCTCAATGAATTAATTGATTGTAAAGTGGACCTAATATTCATAAATTCAAATGATGCAAATTTAATTTTGAAAAAGAATCTAACATTGCTTGAAAGCGACAAGTTTTTCGAAAAGTTTGCTAAAATTCGAATATATACTGCAGGTAAAGAAGGTTCTCATTTAATTACAGATAATATTCAATTGTCATATCCTTCTATCCAATTAGACGATATTGTAGACCAAACTGGTGCTGGTGATTGTTATGCTGCAGGTTTTTTAACAAAATTATGGGAATTAGTTGAGAATAAAACTAACCTAGTCCAATTATATCATAAACATAATTTAGAAACCTTTAAAGAGCTATTAACCAATTGTATGGAATTTGCAACTTATACCGCTTTATACAAAATTACTACTCAATTAGTACCTACTAAAAAACAAATAGAAGAATTCATAAAAAAATTTAGAAATTCGTAGAAATAACTCTTTATTGTATGAGTTGTAGTATTAAATTTTCCATTTGGGGTTTTGCGGCTTCAATTTTATCCAAAATCTGAACGGTCTTCCCTAAATCTTTCGCATTTTCCTCTACAATGAACAATAAATAAAAATCTAAATTACTAAAATTAAGAACCTCTACAATTCCTGAATAACGATCTCCATCGTCAAATTTATCAGAAAATTCCAATAATGTCCTGTTTTCAGAAATAATTTTTTTCTGCACTTCTAAATATTTATCATAGATTCTCATTTTCTCCCGCAGATGTAAATGTGGGCGATAATATTCACCTATGGTTATTCCTTTTGCATCAAATAAAGCAATTAGTATTGCATTATAATTCTTGCTAATTTCAGTAAATAATTGGGAAATCATCTGGATATTGTCAAATAAGAGCGATAATCCACTTGAAAAAGCGTCCATTATTGATTTTATATCATAAATCGAAGTTTCAAAAAAGAAAATAGTATAATCATGTGAATATCGGGTTAAAGCTTGTTTTAATGTTAGAATTCTTTGGTTTATCAGCTTATCTTTTATAATTTGAGGATCAAATTTATGAAATAATATACAAATTGGAGGATATTCTCTTTCTTCCTTTAAATATAATAATATTTCGTCTAAATAGTCAATTGACTCTACGTATCTATCAAAATTCTGAGCGTCGATGACATAGTATATGAGATCTGTTCCTGAAATATACTTCGAGGGATTTTTTAGATATTCTTCTCTATATTGGGATTGACCACCAAAATCCATCCTTATGAACTCTACACCTAAAAATTTGAATGCATCCCGAACTATTCTTCGTGTTGGCATCAACTTAAATACTTCTTCCTCAAAACCAAACTTCCTTGTTATTGCTGTTATAATGCTAGTTTTACCTGCTTCATCCAACCCCATAAAAGCAAGCTTTTTCATTACATTGCATCACCTAAAATTACTTATTCGTAAAATTCTTACAAAATATTAATTGTATTAGAAATTTATTAATCTTTTCACATTTTCATGTGAAAATCTTGAATTATGCTTGCTTTATGTCATTTTATAAAAAAAGCGTGGTTAACCTCCAGAAATAGGAAATGAAATATAGAGCTTATCTCCCTCATCTAATTTTGTCTTATAATTCTTGAGATAAGATATATTTCTACCATTGAGCAAAATGACCATCTGAGGGCTAAGTTTTTTTTTATCTTTGCTTAGTATTGACTCATCTAGTTGGTCTTTATATTCGTTCAAAAAAAGTGTAATAATATCGCCAATAGACTTTCCTTCATAATGTAATTTTTGCTTCTTAATTCTCAACGCAAAAATATTTAATAGATTTAGTTCTACCTTTACCATGGTTATTCGAAGTGAATTTTTTAACAATGAATTATTATTCCTTAATCATATTGATCTAAAAATGCCTATGTAATAAAGTTTAATCTAATATAATATAACAGATCGAACCTCTCTATCCATTCAGATTTATTTCTTCAATGAAAGTTGCAATATCGTCTATTGTTTCTTTAATATTAAGGTTTTCAAACTCTTTTTGTGCCAACTCTTTATCAAATTTCTGATCTTGTGGTTTATACTTACAATAATCTAGTTTAATTAAATTCTTGGATATCTTTTTTATAATTGAATTTATATCATTTAAGGAAAAACTAATTACTGGAGTGAAAATTGGATAAGTTGAGAAGAGATAATTTAAAGATATTGAATTTAAATCAATATCATCATAACAAAAAGAAGAATTGTTAAAGCTTAAACCATCAGTAATGGCTCTTACTTTTTTTAATTCCTTATCTTCCGTGCTCTCAATAACTTGAGGAATTATTTGAAATCTTAAAAGGCGACAAATAGCGCAAATATATTCTTTTTTATCCAATTTAGAAATGATTTTATCAAATAGTGGAGTTAAGTTAATCTTGAAGACCTTGAAATCGTTAAAAGGGATATAATCTAAAATTTTATTCCAATTCGAGAGCCAGGTATTGAACGTTTCATTATCATTATTCAAATCAAATAGCAGTGGGTAAATTTTACTTCCCCGACGCATCAATAAAAAACCTGCGATCAAATCTCCTAATCTACCTACATCCATTACTAAAATCTTCTTTTGAGGTTCAATTGGTAAACCACCCCATTCAGTTTCATAGATATTGGTAAAAATATAAGAAAAATCATCTCGAATTTCTATAAAGATTTTTTTCTGAGGACTTGAGAGATTAACTTTTAAATTTAAGTCGGAAAAGTGTTCAATTATTTCTTTTCCTACTATTCTTGCCACATCCAATGAACTATACTCATGGGTTCCGGATCTCTTTATGCGCAATGCAAACGTATCATTCTTTTCTAAAACGTCTTGAGCTACTTCAAGAGTTTTTTCAATAATATTATCTATTTTATTTGAAGTTCTTAAAGCAGGACTAAAGGAATGAACCCCAAACACCTTTTGGATTACTTCTAAAGCATTGGAAAGCTGCTCATTGGCAAAAAAGAAAAAAATTCGTGAAGAATCTTTACTGAGTTGATACTTATGAAAGGGAATTTCGTTTCTTTTAAGCATAGTTTTAATATTTGTCATTAAATAGTTTAGCATTCGGATTTTTACCCTCTGGGATTTCAGCCAGACTTCCCCATACCGAATCAATATTAAATTATACTGCTTTAAAATAAAATACTTCATTATTCCTTTCATACAAAATGTAAGATATTATTTATAGATACACTGTGAGATTTCTTCTTTTACTATTACAATAAATTATTTCAATTTTATTTTATTTTTGTTTTCTCTTTCGCAGGATGTCCTAAATAAACTTTATTTTCTTCCAGAACAGAATTATAAGGCGTATAAGAATGAGCAGATAATTTAACGTCATTATGAATCTCAGTTCCAGGTAAAACGACACATTTTGCACCAATTATGACATTATTCCCCACACGGATATTTTTAATTATAAAATTCTCCTGTTCTATTCCAAACGATATTAAAGCGCTATTCATTCCAATAATTACATTCTCTCCGATTTCAACAAACTCAGAAGATATCCAACAATTGTCACAAATAGTTCTTTTCCCAATTTTCACTCCAAAAAATCTAAGAGCAAATCGATTTTTAAACCATGGAAATGGGTTTGAAGCTGCGATAAATAATGGCCACTTTTTTATGATATTTCTTAAATTCCAATAGTAATAATCTTTATCTTTTATAGAACGTTTGAAAATGCCCTCAACAGGTTTATGGAGCAGATTAACTACAATTAAGAACATTTTCGAGGTAAAGATCGCACTAATTTGAAGGAAATGCAGTATTACTAGGATATTAAAGGGAAGTAATAAGAAAAATATAAAATAAACACCGGGTGTCCATAAGAATATTATATAAATATATTCTATAAAGGATATGGGAATAAAACTGATAATAATGATTAAAATATATAAAATTAAGAATCTATTTCTTAATCTCTCATCAATCGGGATCGGAGACTCACCTTTTAAACTCGCGGGCTGGAACATTTATTCGCTATCACCCTCTTTTTCGAGCTTTAAATCAGAATCGACACCTCCCTTTTGAATTTTCTCAACTTTCTTTTGAGATTCTTCAAGAGATTGAATGGGTAATTTCATACTTACGGGAATTCCTACATGTATTAAATCACTTTCTAATTCTTGATCAATCCACGTATAGCTATTAGCGCCCAATATTGCCCTATCATGAAAAATGGTGCCGGGTGAAGTCACAGTTTGCGGTCCTACGACACAAGCATTGCCAATTTTCACCTTACGTATTAAGACTTTATCATGATAGATTAAATGGGAAAAAATACAGATATTTAATGAGGTCATAGTATAATTGCCAATTTCTACAAAAAGGGGATCTACGTAGCCTTCATATAACACTACATTTTTGCCAACCCTTGTACCAAAAAAACGATATGCAAATATATCTGCCCATGGAATCGGTAGAGCTCTTGCTAACCAAATCGGAAAATAGGCGATCCAAAACCTTCTGTGCATATATTTCCAATCTTTAGAACCTCGCTCAAATATACCCTCTCTCGGTGGCGATAAATAGTTTAAAATTTTATACACTACAGTTGAGAACAAGATGATACTAAAAGCGAATAGAAAAATATTTCCGTAGATATTTAATGGAATCAGAAAAATGATGATCCACTTGCTTATTTCATTATCCATAACTGGAAGCGGGAATATTGCCTCTCCGAATATATAGAAATACAAAGAATTCCAATACCATATATTAACTAAAATAATTATAAAAAACCCAACCAGAAACTGTATAACCATTATTAAGGTAAATGGGGTTTTATACACTCCAGATGTAGAAATATATTCAAATTCCTGTGCTTTATCCTCCTTTTCCATATTTTTACGCTACACTCTGTTTAGTTTATCGTTATTATATTATTATTATCGAAAAATAAATATATGTTACATAATTGTTGTATTAATATTTGGACAATTAGTTCCAACATCAATTTAAATATTTTAATTCTTATATAAGAAACAATTAAAAAACTGATCTCTTATATATAATATAAAATAAAAAAAATTAAGAAAAAATTGTTTAGGTGAAACAAATTGAGTATAGACTGGAGTAAGGCAGAGGAGAAACCTGATAAGAAGCAGTCTGTTGAAGGGCGCTTTTTATTGGACCTTAGAGCAAAAGTAAATGACTTAGAGAAGCAATTAAGTGAAACTAAAAATGAATTATCCACAACAAAAGATAAATTAAAATCCACAACTCAAGAGTTAGAAAAAACTGTAGGCGATCTTGATTCCACAAAAAGCAAATTAGATACAACCAAATCGGAACTTAATGAAACTAAAACTGTCTTAGATAATAGCAAAAGTGAAAATAGCGCGAAAGATGACATGATTTCTAGTTTAAATTCCGAAATCGAGAGTTTAAAATCTAATCTCGAAGGCGCTAATGCGAAAATAAGCGAACTTGAGAATAATGTAGGAAATTCTGAAGGTGCATTATCGAACTTATCTTCCGAGTTGGAAGAAGCAAAAAGTAAAATTGTAGGCCTAGAAGGTCAAGTACAAGAACTAGAAGAATCAAGAGCCGAAATAACAAAATTAAATGGGGAGATAAGTGAATTAAAGGCAGCATTATCTGCAGCAGATCAAGAAAAAGCAGACCTTAATGCACAACTCAGTGAATTTAATAACTTATTACTTCAAAAGGATGATCAACTTCAAGAAATCTCTTCTGCTTTAGGAGAAAAAGAAAAGTTAATTGAAGCGCAAACAACTCATATTGAAGAAGTAGAGTCCGAACTTGGAGAATTGAAACCCCCCGATATAGGAGCGGGTGGATTTGCTAGCGAAGAGCGAATCACTTGCCCAATGTGCGGAGCTGTGGGCTCTAACATAAAACAAGCTGAAGATAAATCAAAAGTATTGAGCTATGTGGGCCACATCCCCATGTACGCAAAAAAGCATGTATGTAAAAAGTGTGGTTATGAATTTTAAGGAAAAAAATTAGCAAAATACATTTTTTTATTCCTTCTTTTTATTATTTATTGATATCGACTCTCTTTTTATTCTATTTGAATTATCTTATAAATAGCTAAATTCAAAATTTTAATAAATCGTTAAAATCAATATTAAAATTATGGTAAATAAGAAAAAATATATCGGCACCTTACCCCAGAAAGAATTACTTAAATTATATACTAAATACGTGAATGGACCTAAAGTCCGATTTTTTAAAGCTGCGGGGTTAGGTGTAATTCCTGGAGAACGAAAAGGAATAATTCTTAAGTCTTTGGAAGGTCCTAGAGAGAATGATCCTCCCTTTGAACTATATAATTGTCGTTCTTCAGGAGGTGTGTTTAATCTGGGACATTGTAATCCAATAATAATACAGACCCTTAAAGAAGCACTGGATGAGGGATTAGACCTTGGTGACCACCAATTATTATCAGAGCAACGTGCACTACTGGGGCAAAAGATGGCAGAAGTATTACCGGGGGATATTAGTAAAACCACGTTTGGAGTGAGTGGAGGGGAAGCGATCGACTGTGCGATAAAATTTTCAAGAGCTTATACCAAAAGAAAGGGTTGTGTTTCCGCTATAGGAGGGTATCACGGACACACAGGATTCGCACTCGCTACAGGAGATCCTGGTTTTAAAGATAACTTCTTATGGAATTTACCAGAGTTTAAACAAGTTCCATTTGGAGATACGGATGCTATGAGAATAGCTGTTGATGAGAATACTTCATGCGTTATTTTAGAGACCATTCCGGCGACAGCAGGGGTTCTTATCGCACCTGAAGGATATTTTTCGGAAGTTAGGGAAATTTGCGATGATACTGGTGCCATGATGATCATCGATGAGGTTCAGGCCGGTCTTGGGAGAACAGGTCATTTCTGGGCAATCTATGGGGGTATGTATCCAAATGAAAAGGTCGTACCTGATTTTATGGTCTTAAGCAAGGGGATGAGCGCGGGAATTTATCCATTATCCACTTGTAGTTATAAACCATTTATAGAAAAAGCAGTTTTTAAGGATGATCCCTTTATTCATATTTCGACCACTGGAGGAGCGGAATTAGGCTGTGTTGTGGCGTTAAAAATGTTAGAAATTCAATCAGCTCCTAAATTTCTGGATCATGTAAAAGCAATGGGTAAGATTTTTAGAAATGGACTCGAAAAGATTGCTGGAGAATATCCCGATTTAATTAAAGAGGTAAGAGGAAGAGGCTTGATGTGGGGCGTAGAATTCTATAAAGAAGAAGACAGCCTATTATCGATGATTTCTATCATTAAAGAAGGCGTATTATTGAACTATTGCGGGAATAAGAAGGATACGTTAATAATTATGCCCCCTTTAATCGTAACTGAAGGGGAATTAGATATAATTCTCACAAAAATTAAAATGGGTATTTCCAAATTAAAACAAATAAATAAAAAGTAAAATAAAGAAAAAAAATGTAGATTATTGTATTTTTGAGATTTTTTCTTGATGTAATTTTCCCTTTTTCTCTTTTATTTCACGCAGTTTTTCACCATCTAATGGGTAAAAGTATATCGCAATGATGGCAATTAGTAGTGCTATCGCAGGAAAGATAAACATAAGACTCCTTAATCCGAGATCAGGTATATTAACAGGTGCAAACTTATCATAATCCGCAATAAGAAAAACAGGACCGATTATCAAAAAGACGAATACTGTTGCAAATCTTTGAAAAAAGATATTAACTCCATAATATCCTCCTTCTCTCCGAATTCCCGAATTCACCTCATCCTCATCTACAATATCTGCAATAACAATATCGATGATATAAAGGGAGCCAGATAATCCTATTCCGATCAGGAAAAATATGATAAAAGCTGCCACTTCCATATGAGGGCCAAGGAAAAATAATGGAGCGAGACTAATGATCCAAATACTCATCGAAATCAACCAAGATTTTCTAGGTCCCATCCTTTGGACTAAAGGTTTCCAGAGAATCGTCATAAACAATGCTGCTGATATAAATGTAAGTCCTAATAACAAAGAGATCATCAAAGGATTAGTAAATCCGAGAATAAATTCAGCATAAAGAGGAACAATTGTTGGGAGCATTCCATAGACAAACCAGTTAGCGATTTCCGCGGGGATATATCGAATGAAACTTTTACTTTTCACGCAAAATTTAATTGCATTGAAAAAATTGGGTGCAGTTTTATAATCATGCTTGAATTCCGTTCGTTCTTTCGGGGATAATTTTAGGAATATTAGTCCAGGAATAATTACAATAATTCCCACTATCAATCCAAAAAGGGGATACTCTCCCGGTTTGGGACTAGTATAACTTGAAATGAAAACTCCCGGTAAAATAAACGCAGCAATTAATCCAAAAATAGCAAATAATTGCCTTACATTATTCCCTTTTGTTCTTTCCTCTTCAGATATAAAGATTTCTGGGTATAACGATGTATAATTAATATCATACATCGTAAAGAATAACTCAAATAAAATAATGATGATTATGAAATACGCATAATTGGACACATAACCGTCATCTCCGAATGTAATTGGGGGAGTGAATAATAACACGAGCAGTATTGCGATTGGAGCTAAAGAAAGCATGATCCATGGAAAGCGTCGCCCCCATCTCGTATGGGTTCTGTCGGATAAATATCCAATGAACGTATCATTGAAACTATTCCATATTGACCAGATTACAAACCCAAGTGTAATCCACCCAATTTCGAATCCAACTACAGCAAAGTAGAAGGTAAACGTTAAAAAAGTAAATGTTTGATAGGATGCGATATCAGATAATTGCCCGATACCATAAGAAGCGGCTTTTTTATACGAAAATTTGCTTTTCTCTCGTTTTTTATTATTAGTTTCCATAAAATCACTTTTTTTGAAAAGATAATAGTATTTCTCAATATTTTTTATAAAGGTTATGCAAAAGTTATAATTAGTATAACATTACTAAATTAAGAATATCAAATGAGAAATGTTTGAAATGGAGTTACAGAAGCTTTTCAAACCAAAATCAATGGCGGTCGTAGGAATTTCAAAAAAGAATCCGTTAAGTCCTGGACGGATCGTGATGCTAAAAAATGAATTTGAAATGCAAGTAAAAGTGTATGGTATTTACCCCTCTGGTGGTGAGATCGAGGGGATTCCTTTATATGAACGCTTAGACAAATTACCTGAAATACCGGATCTTCTGGTAATCGCGGTTGGTCCAGATGATACTTTAGGATATATTCAAGATTGTGCCGATTTGAATATTCCTGCGGCCGTGATCATCGGTGGTGGTTTTGCTGAGACTGGAATCAAAGGAAAGAAAAGACAGGATAAATTGGAGAAAATTGCATTTGAAAATGAAATTGCTGTACTCGGACCTAATTGCTTGGGAGTCTATGCTCCTCCATTAGTTGATACAATTTTCCTTCCAACTGAACGTATTACAAGACCTCCAAAAGGTTCTGTCGCACTGATTAGCCAGAGTGGAGGTGTACTTGTTGATCAATTCTTTGTGAAATTTAAAGAAAGAAATATTGGAGTATCCACAGCAGTTTCTATTGGAAATAGGGCTGTTGTTGATGAGGTAATGCTACTTGAGTATTTTAGCAAGATAGATACTGAAACCTCCAATATTGCGTTCTATTTGGAAGGCTTTAAAGAGGGTAGGGCAAGAGAATTCTTGAAATTTGCAAAGGAATCAGAAGATACGGTAATTGCATTTTTTGGAGGTATAACTCGCGAGGGTAAAGTTGCTACGCTTTCTCACACAGCCAGTCTAGCGGGAAATTACAAAATTCAATATGCGGCATTAAGACAGCATTATGTGATTCAACCTCATTCTGAAAGAGAATTACTTACTAGCTTGAAAGTATTTGATGTGCTTTCTCATAAAAAAAATCCATTTGGAAAAAATGTTGTGACATATGGAGATGTTGTTATTGTGTCCGTATCAGGAGGTCATGGCGTTATCGCTGCAGATATGTTAAAAACTTATGGATTGAATCGTGTGGATTTTACAAAAAAAGAAAAAGCAGAAATGAAAGAATTGATGAATCCTGTAGCAAGGGAAATCGCCTCCTTCAACAATCCTATTGATTTAACAGGTTCAGTTCTAGATACCGATATTGAAAATATCATGCGATATTTATCTGAAGTTGAGAAAATTGAATGTATTATTCTCCTTTTACTCCCATATCCTCCAAATATTTCTTTTCAAATTGGCAGAAGGATAGCAAATATTGTTGCCAACAAAAGAAAACCAGTTGTATGTTTTGTTCCTTACGTAAGTAAGTATGAAATGATAATAGAATCATTGGAATTAGCATATATTCCTGTATTTCATTCAATAAAAGAAACAGTTCAAGCAGTGTCAGCGCTTAAACATCGAACTAAATTAGAAAATGCTAAGAGAGGAAATTTTCCCCAATAATAAATTAAATCTTAAAACTTACTATATCCATAAAATTTAGATGCTCATCTTGATAATTTTAAATTAATACTCTTAGGAGAAGGTTATACAAAATGAAAGAAAAAATTGGGTGGATCGGAACTGGGGTTATGGGAAATTCGATGTGTGCCCATATATTAAATGATGGCTATTCCATTTACGTTTACAACCGAACTAAGCAAAAAGCTCAAGAATTAATCGATGAAGGCGCTGTTTGGTGTTCAAACCCTAAAGAAGTAGCTGAAAAAAGTGATATTGTCTTTACAATTGTAGGATACCCTATAGATGTAGAAGAAGTATACCTTGGAGATACTGGGATTCTAAAAGGGGTTAAAAGTGGAGCGATAATCATAGATATGACTACTTCAGAACCATCATTGGCTCAAAAAATATATGAAGAAGCAAAGTTAAAAGGAGTGTCTTCTATCGATGCCCCTGTGTCTGGAGGTGATATAGGAGCAAAAGAAGGTACTTTAGCAATTATGGTTGGTGGTGATAATGCAAGTTATGAAAAGGTTTTCCCTCTTTTTCAATTAATGGGAAAAAATATTGCTTATATGGGTAAAGCTGGAGCTGGTCAACACACCAAGATGAGCAATCAGATCTTAATCGCATCAACCATGATTGGTGTTGTAGAATCACTTCTTTACGCTTACAAGGCGGGAAATGATTTAGATGAGGTTATAAATGTAATCGGAAAGGGTGCTGCTGGTTGTTGGTCTATAAATAACTTAGGTCCAAGAATTGTTAAGAATAATTTTGATCCGGGCTTTTTTATTAAGCATTTCGTCAAGGACATGGGAATTGCCCTGAAAGAGGCGAAAAATATGAATCTAGCATTGCCTGGTCTTTCCTTGGCATATCAATTTTATATAGCTGCCCAAGCATTAGGATTAGAGAATCTTGGAACTCACGGGTTATATAAAGTATTCGCTAAAATAAATGGTATATAAAAAGCTCATATTTTTTTTATTTTCGCAGGAAAGTCTAAGTTACATCTATGATTTGGTCAATCAGTTTAATTGATTTTTCAATAAATTCTTTATCATCAATTTCTAATTTGATTGCATTTTGGGGACATACATTGATACATCGTCCACAAGCTCTACATTCTTGACTAATCTTGGCCCGATTATTGATCAACGAAATTGCATTTACAAAACATATATTTTTTGTGCATGTTCCGCATCCAATACATTTATCTGTCACGTAAACCTTTACACCATGCATTTTATGAACTTTTCTGCCTATTTTTGGATTCAAAATTGGGGAAACGCGCCATAGACAACAACATGGATCGCAATTACAAATACTTAATAATTTATTTCCTGGATTTACTCCTAACCACTGCTTATCAAGTCGATTTCTTCCTATCATATGGACTAATCCCGCATCTCTACATTTTTTAATATGCTCTAATGCTTCTTCTTTTGAAACAAGCCTTCCTAATTCAGGATTAATACCTAATACTGCTTCGCCCAAAAAAAGGCACCCTAAATTTATGGGATAGTTTTGACATTTCATAGAAGCCCTACATATACAAAAGTTCATGATCCAGTGATAGTTCGCTTTTTTTATAAAATATTCTAAAACCTGAGATGGTAAAACTAGATCTTCTTGATTCTCAACCTCTTGATCTACTAAAATAATTTTATCTTGGGGTAAATATATTATTTCATCGTCTTCAAATAATATCTTATCGATTATTTTTCCTAAAAGCGGGAATCTAGTTAATTTTGCTATGAATTTGATGTTCGGAAAGGCCTTTTTTAACAGTTTTACAAACCATAGTGGTCGAGCCATTGTATCATTATCCTCTAAAAAAATGCGTATGATAATATAAAGTATTTTGAATTTAATATAAAGATTTAATAAACCTTCAATTTAATTTTGATTTTAAAATCTCTAAAGCTTCTTTAGTTATTATTGTTATCTCATCAAATCGTTCAGAGGCGATTAGGTCTTTTTTAACAATCCAACTTCCACCAACAGCCAGAACATTATCTAACTTAAGATATTCAACCATACTGATATTATTAACGCCTCCTGTTGGCATAAATTTCATTGTTGGATAAGGTCCAGATAGTAATTTTAGCATCTTTGTTCCACCAGAAACGTCAGCAGGATAAAACTTAACCAATGATATCCCTCTTTCTAAAGCCCACTCTACCATAGTGGGAGTATTCAATCCAGGAATTATTACAATATTATTTTCTACACAATAATCCACAACTTTTGGATTAAATCCTGGAGTTACAATAAACTGAGCGCCTGCTGCTACTGCTTGTTTAACTTGATCGATTTTGAGTACTGTTCCTGCCCCAATAAATATCTCGGGCAATTCTTTTGAAATAAGTTCTATTGCTTCCGCGGCAGCCTCAGTTCGAAAGGTAATTTCTATAACAGGAAGCCCTGCTTTTAATAATGCTTTTCCAAGAGGGATCGCATGTTTCTTATCTTCGATAATAACCACAGGTATAATCTTTAACATCTTAATTTTTTGAATTACTTCCATCTTCCATCTACTTAATTAATGATAATTTTGATTAAATAATGAAGTTAGAGGTTCAAAATAATATTTTCTATCAACTTTTTTTAATTTTATACACTACATTTATCTCAGGAATTATAATTTGAAGTGAATCTGAATTTAATTTGGCAAGTTTAATCAAATCCACTTTTGAAACAGAATTGTATGCAAACATTCCAAAATGATGGACTATTAAATGTTTTATATTTACTTTTTCACATAAATCTAAAACTTCTGAAATTTTAAAATTACCACTAATTCCATGATCTAATCGATATTTATCTCTTCCATTAATTGGTAATAATGCAATATCTACTCCTATAGTTCTCAACTTTTCAGCTAATCCGTCATAGGGAACACAATCTCCAGAATGATATATATTAATCCCGTCTATATGCAAAATGAAACCTAAAAATGAGTGCTCCCATCTCTCATTAATCTTGAAAGTTTCATGAGCTGCTGCTATGGCGCTTACATCAACTCTGGTATCAAGATTTATAGACTGATCCGCATTTATGGGCAACAATTGTCGCTTGTTTATTCCTCGATCAATAGCTTCTTCTATTTCAGCTGCGGGAATGATAAATTTGCAATCGATAAATTTCTTTGAGAATGTTGAAACCGTTTCGGGATCCATATGATCAGAATGAGCGTGTGTGCAAAATATATAACTTATCTTATTAAAATCCTCCGGATTTATTGGAATCGGCATCAATCTAATATGAGGGAATATTGTTCCTTTATATTTTTTAGAGAGAAAATCAGATAAATAGGGATCAATGACGAATATTTTTTGATTAAACTTTATGATAAATCCTGCTTGCCCAATCCATGCTATATTAATCCCCTCTGAAGGGGTAATTTCTGAATTTACAAATTCTTTTATGGAACTAACGATAACACTATCGATTTTAATGATATTCACCCTAATGTCTTCAAAATATTATTAACTGCCGCTTCTACAGCGCGATCTACACTTTCTCTTGTATAACCTCCAATATGAGGGGTTGTGATCACTCTTTTATTACTTATTAACTCATCTAAATTGGGAGGTTCGACTTCATATACATCAGTAGCATAAAATTTAATGTGTCCTTCATTCAAAGCTCTAATGATCGAACTCTTCTCTACCACTGACGCACGAGCAGTATTTATTATAATCACATTTTTCTTCATACTTAATATGCTTTTTTCATTAATTATGGGCTTTTCTCCTGGTGGACAATGCAGGGAAATAAAGTCCGATTTTGTAAATAATTCACTAAGCGAGACATATTCAAAATCATCTGAAGGATGAAATTTATCATCAGGGAAAAGATCATATCCTAACACTTTCATATTTAATCCTAAGGCCATTTCTATTACTTTTTTTCCTATGTTACCACATCCAATTATACCTAAGCTCTTTCCTATGACCTCAACACCTTGTTCTCGATGCCAATTTCCATTTTTCATAAGACTATTGCCTAATGATATAGCCCGAATCGCGCATAAGAGCAATGCAATCGCTAACTCTGCCACTCCTTGAGAATTAGAGCCACTAGCAATTTTAATTTCTATTCCTAATTCTTTCGCTGCCTTTAAATCGATGTTTTCAATACCTACTCCATTTCTACTTATGACTTTCAATTTTTTTGCTATATTTAGAACTTTCGCATTAATTGGCTCTATTCCTGCTAAATACGCTTCACAATCAGGTAAAACTCGTAATTGGTCCTCTTCAGAGGGTTGCTGACCTGGAGATGCATAAATTATTTCAAAACCCGCTTTCTCTAGCTTTTCTAAAGCAGGATGACCCTTTAGAGTTATTGATCTTGGCGTAACATATACTTTCATCCTTTTATCTCCCTCTAATACATTTCATTACAACTTCCATTTTGGATTGTCAATTAATTTCGGTTTTCCATCATATTCTACTAAAAGTTTCCTGAACCCTTTTGTTTCAATCGTCTTATAATCATGCCCCGCATCCGCTCGGAACGCAAAAAAAGATATTAATGGTTCCTTTTTGGATACATTAATACTTCTATGGGCATATCGAGGAGGTACATAAACAGAGACACCTGGATTCATCTCTTGCATTTCAGTTATACCATTCGGATTTTCCATTACGATAAACCCATGCCCCTTTAAGCAATAATAAATTTCAGCAGTCTCTTGGATAGAATGGAAATGCCCTTTTGTCATAAAAAATTCATTTCCTACTTTACCAGGATAGAGAATAGTCGTGCCAAATGCTATATGCCCTGGTTCTTCTGGTATACCTAGTTCGTAAAATTCATAAACTAAAATATCTTGTTTAGAAATCATTTCTTTTAAAGCAATATTATCTAAATACATACCATCCATATCTGAGAGCATTCGCTTTTTTGAGTCTCTATCAGGAGATAACCCATTGCTTATATCAAACCTAATTGCCATAGATTTTATATTTTTTATTTCAACCAAATTTTAAGCACCTATCAATTTTATCTTACTTTTAATGCTATTTTTGAAATCTCTTCAAATTTAGGTCCACTAGTTGGAATATTGATATGAAAAACTTCAGCAATCACTCTTGTCCAACCATGGAGAAAATAGACCCAACCATCTTCGATCTGAAGTTTTTTTTTAATTTGTTGACTTTTTGCTTGCTTTAAAAAGTATAAATCCCCCCTGTAGTTATAATCCCATACAAAACCGTTCATGGGAAACTGAACATTATCTGTCAACGGAGAACCAGGAGCATCCTTGCCAAGGCCAGTTCCATTAATTACTAATGACCTTGGAATCAAAGCGTTTACTATTTCATCATTCTTTTCTGAATCTGGGCTACAAATATATTCAACATTTATTCCTGGATTAATATTATTATGAATAAGCTTCATCTTGTCTAATCGGGGTTTGCTCCTATTTAAGATATATATTTTTGAAGGACGATTATCTTCATTTAAATTCTCCATTATATACGTCGTTAACGCCAGAGAAGCCCCTCCTGCGCCAATAATACAAATCTCCGCTTTGGTTTTTTTCCAATGATTTAATGGAATAAATGATTCAAGGGATAAACCGCTCGTTATAGGATCTTTAGCATGAGCCCACAGCTTTCCATTTCGCTTTGATATACAGCTTAGTTCTCCCAATAATTCGGTATATGAATCTACGTTGTCAAATAAATCTTTAGCTGCATCATATAAATCAATTTTATGAGAGGTCACTAATGCTCCTAATGAATTATTATCCTTTTTTATATAATTCACAATGGTTCTATATACTTCAGGCTTATCATGAATTTTGCAATCATTACCGACAAATTGTGTATTTCCTATTCCAAGGTATTCTGCCCATTTTGGGAATACTCTCATAATTGAAGACTTTGTTGTAGATACCCCAATATAGTAAAACGTTGGCTTTTTAGCTGGTAAAAAGTTTGAACTACTCATCACTTAACTCCCGAATTTAATAGATTTACAAAATGTTAGCATTAAACTAAAAATTTTGTAGTTTAATAACTTATGAAATTATGATATTCTAATATATTTTAAGTAACTACTATTGTTAAATAAGCATAGCGATTTAATAGCTTTATAATATTTAACTTACATTAATAAAGAATTAGAAATAATTATAATGTGATAGAAATGGAAGATCATGTCAATTTTGATGAATTAAATGTTGAATTTGGCTATTCATGCATGCCTGATCGGCTCCATTATTTCAGTAAAGAAGAAAATGAATTTCGTATGGAAGTACGAAATTGGTGTAGAGAAAATGTTGAACCTGTAGCAGAAAGAATAGATCGAGAAAGAAATAAAGAATTAGCTGTCGCAACTTTAAAAAAAATGAAACCATATTTGAATATCATTATCCCAAAAGAAGTCGGTGGATTAGGAAAAGGCGTTTTATATCGTACAATCTTAGGAGAAGAACTTACCGCATTTAGTTATGCGTTAGCAGGTATATTTGGAGCATCTTCCTGTTTGTTTGCTGGACCGATTATAGAATTTGGAACGTTAGAGCAAAAAAAGAAATATCTAACACCAATTGGAGACGGAACAAAGATTGGTGCCATTGGAATTACTGAACCTTCCGGAGGGAGCGATGCGATTGGAGGAATGCGATTGCAGGCTAAAAGAGAGGGTGATCATTATATTTTAAATGGGCAAAAATGCTATATAACAAACGGTAGTGTTGCGGACTATATCTGTTTATATGCTATTACAAATAATCAAGTGAAGCCTCATCAAGGTATGACAGCTTTTATTTTCGAAACAGATACTCCGGGTTTTGAAGTAATAAAGGATTACAAACATATGGGACGTCGGGGTATGCCTAATTCAAAATTAAAATTTACTAACTGTAAAGTACCAATAGAAAATGTATTACATAAAGAAAATCAAGGTTTAGATGTGCTATTATTCGGATTGGATGGAGAAAGAACTTTTACGGGTTCTCAATATTTAGGTTTGGCAAGAAGTGCATTCGAAGTTGCCTACCGTTATTCTCAAAGACGCGAACAATTCAAAAAATCCCTCTATTCCTTTGAAGGAATATCCTTTAAACTTAGCGAAATGTACATGGCAATTGAACTTAATAGAATAGCAGTAACACAAATAGCTAGGATGTTAGATGAGGGTCATAACGTCCGCGCCTCGGTTGCAGCAATCAAAACACGGTTGTCAGATGATACCGTTAAAATTACTCAAGACGCAATTCAAGTTGTAGGTGGTCTTGGATATTCTGAGGAATATCCTTTAGAGAGATATTACCGTGATGCAAAAATAGGCCAGATCTCCGCTGGGACATCAGAAATAATGAGGTATTTAATATCAAGAGAAATGATAAGAATGTGGGGTAAATAAAAAAGGTGATAGTATGAGTAAGAAATTAGAATTAGTGATTAAAGATAAAATTGCGATAATCACCTTAATTGATTCTGAGAATTTAAATCCTTTAAATAATGAAACTGCTAAAGAATTGTTGGAGAGTTTAGTCAGTATAAAAGATCGAGACAATATTAGATGTGTAATAATTACTGGCTCTGGTAAAGCATTTTCTGCGGGAGGAGATATTAAAAAATTCAAACAAAGTATTGAGGATGGCACTCCTGGACAATTGATGGACGATTTAACCAAGGATCTCTACAAAATAGCATATGAATTACGCTTATATCCTAAGCCAGTAATTGCTGCGGTAAATGGTTGGGCCGTTGGAGCCGGAATGAACCTTGCACTTTCTTGTGATCTCATTATTGCTTCTGAGAAAGCAAGATTTAGGCAATCTTTTAGTAATCTTGCCCTAATTCCTGGTTTTGCGGGTTCAATTCTATTAAGCCGTCAATTAACCTGGCAACAAGCTACTCAGATGGCATTTTTTGGGGATACTTATTCAGCTGAAGAAATGAAAAATCTTGGTTTTGTAAATGAAGTTGTAGACTCTAACAACTTAGATAAAAAAGCACTCGAGTGGGCTCAACGCCTTGCTAATGGTCCCACACTAACTTATGCTCGAACAAAGAAGTTATTTTATGATGCACTCAGTACTACATTAGATAAGCATCTTGAAAGTGAAAGACAAATGCAAATCAAATCAGCTGAGACTGAAGATTATAAGATTGGTGTAAATGCTCTATTAAATAAAGAAAAACCAAAATTTATTGGTAAATAATTAACTATTTTTTTTAATTAATCGTAAATCAACTTAATTAATTGTTTTCTTAGCACATCTGGAGAAAATTTAGGAGTTCTATCAAATGTCAATAGACCATTGATTTCTTGAAATTGATCATATAGCTGAGTATAACAAAATCCTTGAATCCACCCTTTTCTTTCAGCGAAATTTTGGATTAAATCACACACATACTCTAATAATTCCTCACTTGAATTAACTTTTCCAACCCCCCGAAATTTCCTCATATTTCCATAAAAATCCATTGCTACTCCCCCAATTTCACTATAAATAATAGGCTCATGATTATATTTAAATGGTTCCAAATATACTTTCGGAAAATTAGGAGCTACGTACGATCGTTCCAGTTCTCCTTCGAACGTACTAGAAAGCTCTTTTATGTTTGCATAAAAATGTTTAGTACAAATATCAGTTTTAGTATGCCACCACCCATCATTATCGATAATTAACCTAGAAGAATCAATTGATTTTACTAGATAATAAAGGGATGTTATAAAATCAACTTTCTTAGGATTTTTATCTGCCAAGAAAACACCCCATCCTTCATTTAAAATAGTCCATACAATAATTGAGGGATGATTAAAATCACGATCTATCATTTCAATATATTGGTTAATGAATCTCTTCTGGGCTTCAATAGAATAAGCATAATTACTACCCATTTCACTCCATACTAAAAGACCTTCTCTATCACACCAATATAGAAATCTGGGATCAAATGCTTTCTGATGAGTTCTTAACCCATTAAACCCAAAATTTTTAATATATTGTATATCTAATCTAATTGCTTCATCAGAAGGCGCAGTATATAGACTCTCTGGCCAATAACCTTGTACTAATACGAGTTTTTGATAGATTGGTTTATTGTTTAATGTAATTTTCCCATTATTATCAATAGCAATTTTCCTCATACCGAAATATGTTTCTACTTCATCGTATGTCTCACTAGAAATCTTATTATAAATTTTAAAGGTAAGATCATATAGGTTAGGAGTACTGGGGCTCCATAATACCAACTTATCCTCAGAGATTTTCATTTTAAACTTAAACATATTTGGATCTTCGAAGAAATCTAGCTCAATACCCGAATTCTGTAATCTTTCAGTAACTAACACTCCGATTTTGGATTTTTTTTTAGAATGCCCCAAAAATGATAAAGGAATTTTAACATCAGAAATAAATTCTTTATTCAAATATATTATTGCATTTATTGCTAAATCATCGAGACCAATTCCTGGTATGTGGCATTCTATCAAGATTTCAGAATTATCTATATCAGGATATAGTTTTATTTTTTTAAAATAGAATTCCATATTTACGCCTTCAATCCAAACTGTTTGCCATATTCCAGTTATATTTGGATAAAAGATACTCTTCCAATGCTTTTTCCAGAACTGTTTTCCTCTTGGAATTTCCAAATCATCATATGGATCGTCAATATATATTATTAAAACATTCTCAAGTTGAATATAAGGAGTAATATCAAAGGAAAATCCTATATACCCTCCTTCATGGGAACCTATATAATAATCATTTAGATAAACTCTACAGGAATAATCAACTGCTCCAAAATGTAAAAAAATACGATTTTTTTTGAACGATTCTGATACTTTGAACGTTTTTTTATACCATATATACCTATGAGGAGTAAAATCAGAAATTTCACTTAATTTAGATTGATAACAAAAAGGAACCATTATTTTTTTGTCAATTACAGTAGAATTTTGATGCTTATACCATTCCTCTTCTAGACCCTTATTATAGTCATCAAATTTAAAATTCCATTCTCCATTGAGATTAATCCAATTATCTTTTCTTACAAATTGAGGTCTTGGATACTCGGGTCTAGGTACTAAATCATTTTCTAAACGATTCATGAGAAAATAAAAAAGATGAGAAATAAAAATGTAACTACTTTAATATTGTCCAAATTAAATACGTAATTAATTTTAAATGTTTAAAAATTTAAATCTATTTTATCAGAATTTAATATGAGTTATTTGATATTTTATGAAAATTGATCTTGAATTATTAAAAGAATTAGAACGGACTATCAATACCATCCATCCAGAAAAAGGTAAAATCCCCATTAAAATTTTAGGCTTTGGTGAGATAAGTCTCGTTTTTGAAATCCTTGATGATCCTGAAAATTTAGCTTATAAACGTATTCCAATTTTTGACTCTGAAGATCAGGTGAAAAGGCACATCTGGGCATATAATGCATACTGTAAAATTTTAGAGAAAGACGTAGGCTTAAATATGCCTCATTACGATGCGGCATGGTTTAAAGACGATAATGGAACTATTCAGTTTTACTGTGTACAGGAGAAGATTGCTGTAGAATCTGTAGGAAATAAAGTAATACACCAGATTAGTGAAAATGAAATATATACATTAATCACACTTGTACTCCAAGAAATGAAGAAGGTTTGGATGTACAGTAAAAAAAATAAGCTTATTGATTTGGGACTTGATGGCCAGATCTCTAACTTTGCTATTATCAATTATGATCCTAAAAATCCAAAAATAGATTTGAATACCAAACTCTATTATTTTGACACCAGCACACCTATGGTACGAATTAACGGAGCTGAGGCTATGGAAGCGGTTTTATTTCTTAAAAGCGCTCCTTCCTTTTTAAGATGGCTTCTAAAAGCACTCTTTCTTGAAGAAACTGTAGGGCGATACTATGATTGGAGAAAAGTGGCAGTAGATTTAATAGCTAATTTTTATAAAGAGCAAAGATCAGAATTAATACCGAACCTAATCACATTAGTAAATAATTTTTTTGCTGAAGAAGCTAGTGAATTTGCTATCAATCCAATAACACTGGAAGAAATCCAGAAATACTATAAGAGCGATAAAAATATGTGGGTAATATTTCAGAGTGTTAGACGTTTTGATAGATATCTAAAAACTAAAATCTTTAAGAAAAAATATGAATTTTACCTTCCAGAAAAAATAAAACGATAGGATCAAAAAAAATTATTAAACTTTTAGTTATGGCTACTAAACCAAGAGTATTTTTAACTTCAAATATATTTTCATCTGCAGAAATTGGAAATAATCCAAAAATTAGTCAAGATATAAGAGATTCTCTCTCTCAACTATGGAAGGAATTGGATCAAATTGCGAAAGTAATTATTTATAACGGGCGATTTCCCGATGATATAGAAATTCAAAAAAATATTGAACAGTTTGATCCCCTCATATTGGGATGTCATCTTAGCCATCCAATTACCTCAGAAATGTTAGAAAACTCTAATATTGTTGCAGTATGCACTGCAACTGTAGGATATAATCATATCCAAATACCTGAAAAAAATGATATTCTTATAACTCATACCCCGGGAGTATTATTTGAAGCCGTTGCGGATTATACTTTAGCATTAATAATGAGTAATCTACGAAATGTGATTGATCTTCACAATTATGTATGGTCAGAAAAGTGGGTTGTGTCGGAAAAATGGGATATGGACCAAAATTTATCATCTTCAATAAAAAATAATGTGTTGGGACTCATAGGCTTAGGTGAAATAGGTACTGAGATCCTTAGGAAAGTTCATAATTGGGGGTTAAAAATCCTTTATTATGATATTGAGCGACGGGAAGAATTAGAAAAACAATTCGAAAACTTAGAATTTGTTACTAAATTGGAGAACTTGTTTGAAGAGGCAGATATAATAAGCCTTCACATTCCACTAAACAGAAATACTGAAAATTTAATCAATAAAGATTTACTAAAGGTCATGAAAAAAAACTCTTTTCTAATAAATACTGCTAGGGGTAAAATCTTAAATTTAACTGAGTTTTTAGATTTACTAGAAAAAAAGGAAATTTTAGTTAATTTCGCTTTTGATGTGTACCCCCAAGAGCCAATTGATATCAAGACTTTGAAAAGAATTAAAGCAATAAAAACTTCACAACCTGATATTAGGATGATTTTAATGCCCCATAACGCTTCTGCAGATGCAAATACAAGAGGTAGGATGGTTAATTTATTTCTAAAAGATATAATTAAAATTATCCAATCAAGAAGTATTCAAGATTTAAAGGATGTGCATATTATTCCAGAACAGAAAAAGGAGCTTGAAGAAACTAATTGGCGTATAAAAAAATATTGGTTAGAGCAATAGGAGATGATGTTTTTTTTTGATAAGAACATTTATAGCAATCGAATTAAAAAATCAGCAAACTATCGACAATATTCGCACTTTTTCTAATAGATTAAAACAGAATCAAGATAATTTAAAAGTGGTAGAATCTGAAAATTTACACTTAACCTTAAAATTCTTAGGAAATATTACAGAAAACATGGCCCCTAAAATCTATAGAGTAATTCAAGAAGAAGTGAATACACCGTTGTTTAAAGGACAATCTTTAACCTATACTTTAAAAGGAGTCGGACAGTTTCATAGCTTCTCTGTAATATGGATTACACTTTTAGGAGATATTGCCTTTTTGCAGAATATAAAGAATAAATTGGAAGAAAATTTATATCAAAATCTAGCAATTGCTAAAGATAAGAGGAAAGAATTTAAACCTCATTTGACTATCGCACGACTGAAAAAAGAACGCATAAATTTTAAAACTTTTGACATATTCAAAAATTTAATCCATGAAAATAAGGACAGAGAATTCGGTACTTTCGAGATTAATAAAGTATTTCTTAAAAAGTCAACTTTGACGCCACAAGGACCAATATATACTGATTTGGTTTATTAAATGATTAAGAAAAAAATTAGAGCAATTATCTGGGATTTAGATGGAACACTAATTGATTTTAAAATCAATTCTGTAGAAGCTCGAAGAAAAGCGATTAAAATTTTAAAAAGAAATGGCATCCCCAAAAATCTAATCTCCATTCAAAAATCTATCATTGAAAATGTGAGAACCTCCAGAATTTTATTTGAACAGAAAGGGGTCCCATCGGAGAAAATACAAAAAATTGTGACTGAAGTGAATAAAGTGGTGATTGAGGTCGAACATAAGGCTGCCCTCAAAGCAACATTAACCAAAGATATAGATAAAGTATTAGAATTCCTTTATAAAAACGACATCAAACAAGCTGTATTCACTTATAATACACATGCAAATGCAGTACTCTCTCTAAAAACTGCTAAAATAGATACTTATTTTGATGTTATCATAGGTCGTGATGATATTAACAACCTTAAGCCACACCCTGATCACGTAAAAAAAATATGTGAACAACTAAAGCTTGGATTTGATGAAATTGTCATAATTGGTGATACAAATACCGATATCGAAGCAGCAATCAATATTGGCTCTTATTGTATCGCATTAAAAACCAATATACCTAAATATATTAAAAGAAGTGCTTTTGAAAAAGCAAATATAGTTCTTGAACCAAAAGATATCCCTAATGCACTAATAACAGAACTTAAAGAATTAATTTGAAAGATAAAAAAAATTATAAATACAATTTATACTATTAATGCATAATTTCAATTTAAATATATTAAAAAAATAATTATACAATATTCAATATTAAGCCATTTCGGCGGAGGATATCGACATTTAAATGAGAGTAGTTTATGATCTTGACGTATTAAAACCGCATGAACCAGGGAATGATCTCATCGCTCGTTCTCTAAAAGCTATACCAGGTGTAAAATACGTAGCAATAAAGATTGATGAGATTGATAATGTAACTACATCTGTTTTTATAACGATTCAAGGTACGGGAGATCTTGAATTAGAAAATATAAAAGAAAAATTAGAAGAACTCAATTGTGCTTTACATAGCCTAGATAAAGTATATATTTATGATGATGACTGGTTAAGTGAAACTGAAACCAAATAAATTGTGCTCTAAATCAATTTTTTATAACTTAATTGAAATATTAGCTAAATATGAAAGTGAGTTCAACGAATAAACCTAAAATTGTGAAAATTCTTCAGGAAAAAGGAGAAATTAATGACGAGCTTGATTATGCTCTAATGAATTATTTGATCCAAAATAGAGGAACGGGTTATACTGCTTGTCAACCTCAATTAGTGGAACTTGAGGAATACATAAAAGCAATTAAAATGAATATAGATAGCACGTTTGTAAATAATAAGAATCAACTAATGGGATTAGGGATCGTGGGGTCATTATTTATAGACTTCAAATCTTTAAACGTGGTATATTGTACTTCAAAGGAGGAACTTGAGCAAAACATACAAAAACTCAAGAATGCAGGGATTAAACCTCAACCGAGGCCAAAGGGTAAATATTAATTATTAAAATTTTAAATGTATTTATTATATCATCTATTTGGATATTTGAAGATAAAGCAGAATATGGACCTTGCGTAAATCTAAAATGTTATATTTTTCATATCATTCATAAAATTACGATAAATAATGACTATCGAAGAAAGTAAAATAAAAAACCAAATTCGTGAGTATTTAATAGATGAAGGTATGCTTCGTACTCAGATTCCTGATTCAGAAAAAAAGCTCGAATTTGGCTTTCAATTTTTATTCCCTCCTGGTTCTAAAGGACATTTAATGGTAGTATATAAGCCAAAAAATAAAGATATAATAATTGTAAGTACAGGAACTCAGATATCCCCCCAACATATAGATGCATTGAAGTCTCTTGGCGAAAAAAAAAAATTAAAATTCTTTATGGAATTGCGTAAATTATTCCTGCTAAAAGATGTATTTTATCGTATCGATATACAAAATTTTCGCTATGAAACAAGTGATCAAATATTTCTTAAACCACATCATAGTATTTCAAAAAATCAATTATTTACTAGTATTCGAAAAGTGTTTAATAGTACCGCTTATAGTAATATTCTCTTAAATGAATTTTGTATTGGAAAAATAAAACCTGATGAAATTGGAAAATTTAAGGATTTTGCTTCAGATTCTGATTTTACCTTATATTCTTAAAGAAATAAATTCTATGGAGGTGTAGGATAATGTTTAAGGATTGGCTCAGAGCTTTAGGAAAATTAGATTATGTTCAAGGAAAATCAAGACCGAAGGTAGAATGTATATTATGTGCTGTGAAAGACAATGATGAGCGGGTTGTAACTCTTAAAGTCTATGAGGATGAAATATTATTCATCTCCTTAAATCTTTATCCATATAATCCTGGTCATCTAATGATAATCCCAAATAGACATATCACATCGTTTTTAGACCTTTCTAAAGAAGAGATCGTACATATTAACCGGACTATTCAAGGAGTTCAATTATTATTAGATAGTCTTTATAATCCAAAAGGATATAATATTGGTATTAATCAGGGAATTATTGCGGGAGGAAGTATTGAACATCTCCATATTCACATTGTGCCGAGATATGGGGCTGAACTGGGCTATATTGATATTGTGGGTAAAACACGCGTAGTACCAGAAGGTATGGATTCAGTTAAAAAAAAATTGGAAGCAAATATCCACAAATTTTTAAATAAAGAATTTTATGAGACTTTTTAAAAAAATAAATAAGAAAAAAAAGATTATACAGATTTTAAACTATCTGAAGCTTTCTATCTTGTAGCATTACGCACATCAGCAGCAGTAATTCTTTTGCGCTTATCCTTTTTACAGATTGCTAACGAATCTTTTGTTGCTTCAGCAGCTTTCTTTTCGAGAAAACCTATTAATTTATCTAATGCTTCAGCAGCCACTAAATCAGCACCTTCTTTTTTCATCAATCTTCTAATAGGTGCTTTTGCGATATAACTTTCTGCTTTCGTTTTCTTAGCTGGAGCAGCTTTCTTTTTAGCCATTTTTTATTCCTCCACTTAATATTTTTAAGAATAGTATGTTTTAATATAGATTTATAATTAATAATAACTACTCATTTCTATTATATAAATATTATGGTTCGAAATGACTGTTTATGGAAATATGATTGATTGAAATTTTTAGATCAGAAATTTGCTAAAAATACGTTGTCCGACAAAATAGCACTATTAAAATAAATTTTTTATCTTTATTAAATAGAAAATAAAAATTCTAGGTTAATAGAATTTTGCTAGATCCTCATTCCAATGAGAAATATTGACCATAGAACTTGAAATTTTTATCCTTATTAATCTTTTGATATAAAGCTCAAGTTGAAAATTTTCATCTTTTAAAGGCTAAGCGATAGAAAATAAACCAATCAGTAAGTAAGTTAAATTTCAAAAAGTTCAAATTTTCACCTTTTTTATTTGATTAATTGTTTATCAGTTTTGTGCAACTCCATTTTAAAATGAGTATAATCAAAATACTAATCTTCTTTTGGATTAACTAGAGTTAAGCACAATAAGAATTTAGAAAGTATCATAACAATTTTTAAATACCTATTATTCTAATGACCTTTTAGAAGGAAGAATTTTCATTAAAAAGAAATTTCGAAAAAACAAAATTAAAATATTACTATTAAGATAAGATATTTAATTGGTAGAATAATAGGGATTTGATTCGATTTTTGACATTTTCTAATCATAATACTGAGCTTAGTCGGTCTGAAATTGAGCAGGGACTACAAAGTCTTGGCTTCACTAAAAATGATTCAAAAGTTTTGCTCACCCTTGCGAAATACAAGATATTAAGCCCAGCTGATATTGCAAAGTATTCGGGAGTAGATCGTGCACGAGTATATGACAGTTTAAATAGATTAATGGAGAAAGGATTTATTCAAAAGGAACCAGTAAAAAGAGGAGCGAATTATCAAATAATACCAATTGAGAAAATCTTTAAGACACTTCGCGAGGATTACAAGAAAAAAATAAATGATACTATGATTTTAGAAAAGTTCATTAGTGAGATTGAGATTGATAAAGAAGAATCTGAGCCCCGCGTATGGTCTATTAGCTCGAGAGATAAAATCAGAAAAAAAGTGAAAGAATTAATTAACTCTTCTGAACGCAGAATTTTTTTTATTATAACACCTGATCTATTAATGGATGAACTAGGGGGTTATGAATGGATTCTCAATGAGCTATGGAATAAGAAATTTTCAATTAATATACAAATTGTTATTGCACTTAAATATTTTGATCTGCTAAAAGAAGAAATTAAAAAGTTATTGAAAGTCTCAATAAAGGTGCATTCTATTGAGGGAGATAGTGTTATTCCCTTTGGTTTATTAATTGCGGATGATGATTTCATTTTAACAACCCTTGATCAAGTACAAGAAGCACCTGAATATACATCTGGTTTATGGCTAGAAAATGGGCGAAAAAAACAAATAGCTGGTTATGAACATTTGTTCCGTCATTTTATTACTTCCGAATGTAAAGAAATTATATTAACATCCCAAAAAACAGAAGAATAATATTAATAATGAAATAAAGCTCTCAAATGGTGAAAAATTCAATTTAATTAAAGAAATGGTTTTAAGAAAATCAAATTTAAATTGAAAGATTTTCTCTAAATATTATGAATTACATAATCTAGGGGTAAAAAATATGTCGTATAGGGGTAAAGTTATACTCTGTGGTGATCCAGGAGTCGGAAAAACAAGTCTCTTGTCACGATATGTAGATAAAAAATTTAGTGATGAATATCACCAAACTATTGGAGCCAATTTCTTGATTAAGGAAATTGACTTAGGCAAAATAATTGATAAACTTGAACTGAAGAGTGAAGAATTAAAAGCCGATGTTAAAGATAAGGGCTTTAAGTTATACTTCTGGGATATAGGAGGTCAGTCAGATAAGCTTTTTGCAAATGAGTACTATTTTATTCAAGCTGTTGGTGCTATGGTTATTTTCAGTTTAAATAAATATTCCTCTTTCCAAAATCTTGATTTTTGGATATCAAAGCTCGAAGAATTAAGTGGTGAAGTTCCATATATCATTGTTGGAAATAAATCTGACTTAGAAAGAGAAGTTGATCCTGAATTCATTAATGAAAAACTTTCAAAACTAGGGATTGACTATTTCGAAACCTCAGCAAAGTTAAATCAAAATGTTAATGAAGCATTTGAGAGATTATCTATTCAAATTTTAAATAATTTAAAGTAAAATAAATTTTATAATTCTAAAATCTTTATATTTTGCAATTATATGAATATTTTATTAATTCCTATTGCCCCTCTTTCTAGAACCAAGTCTAGACTTAGAAAATGTTTTTCTAAAGAGCAACTTAAAGATTTGACTATTGCAATGTTTAAAGATTTAGCGATAAAATTAAGAAAAGTTGATTGTTTTGATAATAAGATAGTCTATTGCAATAGTGTAGAAATACTAGAACTAGCTAATCAATTTGGATTAATAGGAATAAAGGAGGAATTGACAACTCCGAGAAAAACATTTGATCAGGTCATCAATGATCTAAATCATATAGCATTAAATAAATATGATGCTACAACGACAGTATTTACCTTCTTAGATATCCTTTTAATCTCAGCACAAAATTTTTATGAAATTAGTATGCTTACAAAAACCCATCAATTAGTTATATGCCCTGCAATCTCATCAGCGGGAATTTCAGTATTTGGGAGAAATCCACCCGATATTATCCCCACATTTTTTTCCGATAATGAAACACCATCGTTATTGGCAATGTTGGAAGCAGCTAAAGAAGTTAAATTGAAAGTAGCAATTTATGATTCGTTTCGATCAGGATTTGATATTGATATTAAGCAAGATTTAGTATTAGCTCATCAATATTTAAAGATATTCGATTTAGTAAAAACTGAGACGTATGCATTTCTTACAAGTAATTTAAAGTTAGGTTTAATAAAAAAGAATATCAAAAATAATAGAAAATTAAAAATTTAAGAATCTCGTATTTAAAAATTAAAATGAGAACTTAATGTTAACTTTAATCTCCTCTTGAATAACATTCTCTACTGATTTCTGGAATTCTTCTCTTTCTTCCTTTATGGATGATAGATATCGCACATAATCTTTGTTTTTCCTATCTAAATCATTTTGTGTATGTTCAAGTTTAACTGTATTTAGTGAGATTTGATTTTTTACGTCGTCCAATTTCGAGGTTAATCCTGCTTCTTCTATTTTTTTTTCAACTTCCTTTATTTGGGAATTTAAATCTTTCACTTTTTCAATCTCATCATTAATTGATTTCTCTTCGAAGATAATGTTTATTTGATCTATGGTTTTTTCTTTGGTGTCAGATTTTAGATTTAACTTATTATCTTCTAGAATATGGCGTAATTGAATTAATAAAGCTGAAAAACTGGGCAAATCTTTACGTTCTTTTGTTAACATATTAATTGGATCTTTTAAATATCCTTTAAGAAATTCCAAATCGATGTTTGTACTCGGTATTGTATTCTTCTCTAATTCAAATTTTAACTTTTTTAAAGCTTTTTTAAAACCAAGTTTCTCATTAATATCCATTCGCAATTTGAATAAACCATCTTTCTTTTTTTCTAGCTCAACAAACAATTGATCTTTTTCTAATTCTAATAATTCACTATTCATTCGCTCTTGTGCATCTTTCCTTTCTTTCAGTTCCTTCTCAAATAGCTCCAAATCTTTTTTTGCATTTTCTATGTTATCTCTTAATGAAAATAATTTAGGTAATTTATTGAGTATATTTTCTGCATCTCGGACATCACCATATTTTTTTCTAAGAAATTCATCTAAAATAGCCTGCTTTTTTCCAAGTTTTCTTGTAATGTAATTTAATTCTTTTATTT
>CAYUTF010000024.1:0-3776 GCA_964447495.1 uncultured archaeon | reverse complement strand
AAAATAGCCTGCTTTTTTCCAAGTTTTCTTGTAATGTAATTTAATTCTTTTATTTCTGCTTGAACCTCTTTTTTAAATTTTGGCAAAGACTTACGGGCAATTTCATTAATACTTGTAAATAATTTTTTAACGGAATTTAATAATTCTGTTATTTTGTCAAACGCGATATCTCCTTCCGGAACTTCGATATCATCAATCTCCTTCTTAATACGATCTGAAAAGAAATGTAAGGATTTTAAAGCTTTGTCTTCTATCTTACCCTCTCCTGCTTCTATGAAATGATCCATACACACTTTAATTTCAATTAAACCATCGCGCATATCATTAATGAGTTTATTCACTGCTTTTTTCTTTTTAATAAATAGTGAATCAAGCTTCTCTTTATAAAAATTTTCAAATTCCTCTAAATCTATTTCAACCATAATCCAACTTAGTTTTATTTTTTAGAATTAATAACTTTTTTCCCGTTCATATATTTTTGAAGGACTTTTGGAATATTTATAGAATAATCTTTATTTTGATTATTTTCAAGAATACAACATATTGTTCGTTCTGTAGCAATCGCAGTTGAGTTTAAAGTATGGACAATTTGCTTTTCTTCTGAAGAACCTGCTTTTCCCATTCGAATTCGTAATTTTCTTGCTTGATAATCCAAACAATTACTGCAGGATACCAACTCCCTATAGGTTTTTGAAGCAGGAAACCACGCTTCCAAATCGTACTTTTTAGCAGCATTATCATTTAATTCCCCTGAAGCGATATTCACTATTCTGTAAGGGATTTCTAATTCCTTATAAATTTCTTCTGCATTTTTGATAAGCTCTTCATGATATTTCCATGATTCTTCAGGTTTGCAGAAAATATATTGTTCAACTTTTTCAAATTGATGAACTCTGAATATTCCTAATGTATCTTTACCATGTGAGCCCGCTTCCCTTCGAAAGCAAGATGAGATTCCTGCATATTTTATTGGTAATACTTCAGGTTCGATTATTTCATTGTAATGGTATGCAGCTATTGTTTGCTCTGAAGTGGCTATCATAAACAAATCCTCATCCTGGATCTTATATAACTGTTCTTCAAAATCTGCTAGTTCTGCTGCAGCTTTTATTACTTCATGCTTAATAAAGAATGGAGTCCACAGTGGAGTATATTCTTTTTTTATTAATTTATCCAAGGCAAATCGTAGTAATGCTAAGTTTAATAACACTAAATCTCCTTTTAAATAATAAAATCGTGACCCAGTTACTTCTGACGCTTTTTCAGTGTCTGCACCATCAATTTTAGAGATTAAATCGACATGAGATAAGGGTTCAAAAGTAAATTGAGGGGGTTTTTGAAAAGATCTTAAAATTTCATTATCTTCTTCAGTTTTTCCAATAGGAACAGAATCGTGCAAAATATTCCCTACCATATACCGATATTTTTCTCTCTCTTCTAAATATTGGATCTCCAATTTCTCTAAAGTTTCTATTGATTCTTTGATCTCAATTGATTTCTTTTTTGCCTCCTCAAATTGTTGCTTATCGCCAGCTTTTTTAAATTTACCAATTTCGATCGATATAGAATTTCTCTGGTTTCGTAATTCTTGAAGATTTTGGAGAACTTCCCTCCATTTTATATCATATTCTAACACTTTTTCTGCGTTTAAAGGATTTTTAAATCGTTTATTCTCTGATTCAATAACCTTCTCTATATTATTTCTATACAATTCAATGTCAAGCAATTTTAAAGCCCTCTAATTTTTCCTTTTTTTCCTTTTAATTAGTCTGTCAAATGTTTCATTAAAATTTTATGCAATTTTTGAATTAGTTCTTAAATTATTAAACAAATCAGTCATGTTTCATTCTTTCAGTTATAGTTGATCGAAGAAGAGCTGTTTTAATTTTGTTTTTATTATATCCAACGTTATCTATAATTTTCATAATCTTTATTCTTGTGGCTTTACCTTTTATGCCCTCTTCAACCATAAATTGTTTCGCAAAAACCTCTTTCTTACTTTCTTCTGACTCAGACATAATATAAAAAAGAATTTTTGATAAAAAAAGTTAATTAGAAAATATTTTTCTTTAATGGACCCAATGCTTGGATTTGATTAGTAAATTCTGTGATTACTTCAGCAAATCGTTTTCCTTCTGAAGCACTTATCCATTCCAACCTCACTCGTTTTTCGATCCCAATCTGTTTCATAATGATACTAAACAATCGTTCAAATCTATCTTTTGTATATTCGTTTCCTGAAATATAGTGGCAATCGCCAATATGACATCCACTAATGAGAACTCCATCAGCACCATTCTTAAAAGCCTTTAATACCATAGCGGGATCAATTCTCCCCGAGCACATTACTCTTATAATTCGGATATTTGTGGGATATTGAAATCGTGATACGCCAGCTAAATCCGCTCCCGCATAACTACACCAATTACAGCAAAAAACCACTATTGAGGGATAAAAACTCATCTTTTCTTCTTTCATTACTGATTTTACCATGATTAATCCTCATATTTTTCTAGTAAGTACGAATCTAACATAACACTTATCTGATCAAAATCATAATGTTTAACAGATATTGCTCCAACAGGACATGTAGCTGCACATGTACCACATCCTTTACATAATGCTGAATTAATATATGATCTTTTCACATTTAAGGTCAATTCTTCAAATTCCATGGTAGTATCTATGAGTTCAATAGCATTATAAGGGCAAGTTTCGACACAATCCCCGCATCCGATACATTTTTCTGGATTCACTTCTGAGACTAGTCCAGATGTTTTAATCCCTTTAGCACCTAAAAACCGACATGCTCTGCCCGCAGCGCCTTTTGCTTGAGATATGGTGTCTTGTATATTCTTTGGCCATTGAGCACACCCACACAGAAAAATACCATCTGTAGCAAAATCTAATGGGCGTAATTTTACATGTGCTTCCAAGAAAAAGCCATTCTTATCTAAAGGTACCTTTAACATCATAGCTAGTTCTTTTACATTATCTGCGGGAATCATCGGGGTTGCAAGTACAATCAAATCCGTCTCAAATTTAAGTTCTTCTTGTAAATTTGTATCAAACATATTAATTTGATACTTTTTTGGAGATTTACTCTTTTTAGTGATCACAGGGATATGTTCTAAATCATATCTCAAAAACATGGCATCTTTTCGCCTTTCACGATAGTATCCTTCGAATTCTTTTTTTGCCATTTGAAAATCTCTATATAATGCTATAATTTTAAGATCCGGTTTAATTTTTTTTAGAATATCGATGTTTTTAATTGCTGTTGCACAGCAAATATTCGAACAATAGGTAATTCCCTCTTTTTGCCTTGAGTTTACGCATAAAACAAAAGTAACAGAATTAATATTTTCGAGCCACGTTTTATCATTATCTCTTAATTTCTGTTCTAACTCAAGTTGAGTTATTACATTTTGGTTGTTCTTTCCGTATTGAAAAAGATTATCAGGTTTTAGTTCTTTTCCTCCTGTTGCTACAATAATTGTCCCTACTTTAAACTCATTCCTAGTATTATTTCCGTCAACAATCGAAATATCAAAATTTCCAACATACCCCTTAATCTTTTCTATTCTTGAATTCAAGAAAACCTTGATATGACTACTTTTTTCTATGAGCTCAATATTATCTTTCACATATGTGGAAGCATCTTGTTGGATGGGATAGATCATATTGATGTTATTTAGATTTCCTCCTAATCGTAATTCTTTTTCCACTAAATACACCTCAAATCCTTGTTCTGCAATATTTAAGGCAGCTTGCAT
>CAYUTF010000023.1:0-39163 GCA_964447495.1 uncultured archaeon | reverse complement strand
TAACCTTCACCAATCTTTATTTCGAAGTTCGATATATATCAATTTAATATATATCTAAGATCGAACATTAAGTATACTAAGATAATTTACCCTTATAAATATATCGGAGATCGAATATACTGAATTGTACCGTTTACCACGCAAAAATTGAATCACAAGGTATTTCGACAATATTTATCATCATTTCCTTGCTTATATCAATCTAATTTCTTCTTTTTTTTAAACCGGTTTAATTTTTACGAACCAAAAATACTATTTTCATGAAATAGTGAATTGTTAAATATTAGATTGCAACCTTGATTCACGAATTCGATACTAATTTTACATTTTAAAAAATTAATTCTCTTTCCACATCTTTCCAATTGAAAATTCTCTTAACATTTTCATAAACAGCTACATCTTGATTCCATGGTTGATCAAATAAAAGTAACTTTTTCCTTACTATCCTTTTTATAGGTTCAACTAGATTAGGATTGTCATCCACATAAATATCAAAATCTAAGCTAAGTTTTATATCATTAGGCTTATGATGGAGTAAGATTAAATCTTCATAATGCACTCCTTTCTTAATATTATGGAAATTTAATTTTTTAATAATAGAGTTTTCATATTCCGGAGTCCTAGCGGATACTATAAAAACATCATAGTAGTTTCTTAACTTTCTCATGACCTCAGGAGCATCATTATCAATAAAAGGGACAAGCATTGAATCTTGATAAATTCTATAAAAAATATCAAAAGCTTCTTCTTCTGAAACCTCCCATTCTTTAAAGAATTCCCAATTAGTAACATCTTTCTTCTCATATTTAGTATTATATTTATTATTGAAGATTTTTAGGTAAGTTATCATAATATCAAGAAGAACTCCGTCAATATCAATAGCTATCTTCATTTTCATTCACTAAATTATACATTTCTAATATCATATTTTAATTGAACCCATTGCATCTTCTATAATTAATAAACGAAATTTACATTAATAATTATTTCATATTAATTTTCTATATTTTTGTTCAATTTAAAATTATATTTTATATTTTTGTTTAAATTAAATGAGAGATATTGAAAGTTAGTAAAATTTATAAGTAGAATATTACATTATTTTTATGGGATTAAATTCCCGCATCACATAATGATGAAGGTGGTTTAAAAAAGCATAAGTATTAGTCTATATATTACAACAATTTAAACTCTCATTTAAAAAAATATCATCAACAATTAATAAAAAATTCCCCCACTAATTTTTTTTTCTTCTTCTTTTTTCTATATTTTAAATATTCTAAGGCATAGTTTTAAATAGGGTTTGCTTAATATTTGTTAAAGTGTAAATTTTACTATAATAAATTACATGGTCATTCTAGATGTTCAAAAATATCAAAGGGATATTATCTGATATTGATGGTACTTTATATTTTAAAGGTAAACCAACATATGGTGCCATTAAAGCAGTTTCTGAAATCCGTAAAAAAGGTTTAAAACTACTTTTTTTTACTAATACAGATAGTAAATCTCCTCAAACCGTTTTAAAAACTTTAAATGATTATGGGTTTGACGTTAGTTATGATGAAATATATACTCCGATTATTGCATTAAAAGAATTCTTAAATAAACATTTAGATAAGAATTCATATTTCATAACTACTAAAGAAGTTGAGAAAGAATTTAAAGAATTTCCTAAAGTTCAAGGTTCTGAAATCCCGGATTTTGTAATATTGTGTGACTTTCACGATGACTGGGATGTTAAACGCCTTAATCAAGCTTTCAAATACGTTCTAAAAGGAGCTAAATTAATTGGAAGTCAAGGTAATAATTATTATCTTGATCGGAATGGTGAACCTGTTATTGATACAGGATCATTTATTAAAATGATTGCTTATGCCTCAAATTCATCAGCAATAATATTTGGAAAGCCATCAAAACATTTCTTTATTCAAGCATTAGAGAAAATCAATTTACATGCTGATAACGTTATTATTATTGGAGATGATATGCATTCAGATATAATGGGGGCACTAGAAGTGGGAATAAAAGGAATTTTAGTAAAAACAGGCAAAGGAAATTATTATAGAGAGTCAGATTATGAAATTAAACCTAATCTAATTATAGATGTGTTCTCATCAATTCTACAATATATATAGTTAATTAGGTTTCATTAAAATCATCAGAACTCTTTTCAACACCATTACCTTTAAAGATTTGATAACTATCTTTAACTTCATCTAAGTTAACGGTTATAAGTGTATGTTGTCTATGATGTTGTTCAAAATTTGCAATTATATTTTGATTTATAGGATTATTTGGGTGAATAACTACATACTCCTTACATCTAATGCATGCTCGAGCCCTAATAATTAAGTCACCTAATTTTTATAAATACTTAATAAGGTAAAAAATTTATGATTTTTCAAATTTATGATTATCTTTTAGTTAATACGTGATATTCGAACACATAACTTATGGACATATGAATAATTAGAAATAAACTTAGATTTCCATTAAATTTGGAATTGTTGAATCATAAAGTTGCTTCATTTTATCAACATTGAGTTTTATCTCTTTGGTAGTTAATCCCGCTATCTGAATGAAAGGTTTTTTCTCAATAGTACCAATCTTCTGAGCAGAAACTCCGTATTTTTCAGCAATTTGAGTAACTGTATTATAATCTTTAGGATTTGTTTCAATTATAAATCTCCCAACAGATTCACTGAATAAAAATTCATCATCTCTTAGATCCCCTCTATTAATATGATTCAAATCAATATAGGCGCCCATACTATTTTTAAAGCACATTTCTGCAATAGTTATGATAAAACCACCTTTATTTACATCATGATTTGCTCTAATTAACTTTAATTTATACAATTCAAATAGAAAATCCCATAAGGCTCTAATTTGTGATTCATGAACCTTAGGTGGTTGTCCTCCTTCAATATTATATATAACTGAATGATATTCAGACCCCCCTAATTCTTTTTTAGTCTCTCCGATTAGAAAAATATCATTTCCAGATTTCTTGAAAGGGAGGGTAATTATATTCTCTTGGCCCTCAATGAGCCCTACTATCATAATCATTGGTGTTGCTTTTATGGCAGACTTCTTTACCTCATCTTCATTATAAAAAGAAACATTTCCTCCAACTATAGGTATTTTAAGACTTCTACAAAAATCGTTCATTCCCTCAACCGATCTAGAGAAATACCAAAAAGATTCTGGAATTTCAGGATTTCCAAAATTGCAGCAATTTACCATTGCCATAGCTTTTGCACCATTTGCTATTACATTACCACAAACTTCGACCAGACCCCCCTTCGCTCCTTCATAGGGATCCAAATAGCAATGTTTTGAATTAACTCCTACACTTGCGGCAATAAACTTATTTGTCCCAATAATTCTCAAGACACCCGAGTCTCCTTTTCCACATTTCACTACAGACCGAACTCCAACCTCATGATCATACTGACGGTAAACCCATTCCTTACTGCATATATTTTCTGATGCTATTAATTTATATATTATCTCATCCAGTCCTAAAGTCGGTGTAGGTGTTTTTTGATTTATCAAGGTATCTAAATAAGAAGGACGCCTTTCTTGTCTTTTAAAAATAGGAGATTCAGAAAGTGCTTTTGAAGGAAGACTTACTACCAATTTATCCCCATAATAAACGTTCAATACTTTTGAATCATCAGTTCTCCCAATTACAGCAAAATTCATTTCATACTTCCTAAATATCCCTAGGACCGTTTCTAAACCCTCTGGTTTTACAATGAAAGCCATTCTCTCTTGAGATTCAGAAAGCATGAGCTCATACGAATTCATTCCTGGTTCTCTAGTAAAAACTTGTTTTAAATCTATTTTTGCTCCTGTGTTTCCATCCCCAGTTAACTCACTTGTTGCGCATGTTAAGCCGCCTCCACCAAGATCTTTTAATCCTCTCACATAACCGGACTTTACAGCTTCTAATGTAGCTTCAATAATCATTTTCTTAGTAAAAGGGTCACCAATTTGGACAGCCGGTCTGTCGGCTTCAGACATCTCCGTTAGAGTACGAGATGCAAATGTTACCCCATGAATTCCATCTCGACCAGTAGATCCTCCCATTAGGATTATATAATCTCCGGGATTATAAGCTTTACTTGGCGCATGTTTAAAATCTTCAATTGTACCTAAGCCGATACAAGCTACATTGACTAAACAATTGCTTTCAAAGCTATCATCAAACTCTACTTCGCCACCAATAGTCGGTATACCGGTACAGTTTCCATAATCAGCAATACCTTTCACTACATATTTGAATAGCCATTGTGAATGAGGATTATTTTTCAAATTCCCAAATCTCAATGGATCTAATAATGCAATGGGACGGACTCCCATACATAAAATATCTCTAATAATGCCTCCAATTCCCGTAGCAGCACCATGATAAGGCTCAATTGCGGAGGGATGATTATGGGATTCAATTCTAAACGCTAAAGCATATCCATCACCTATATCTATAACTCCGGCATCTTGTCCCGGTCCTGCGAGAACATAATCATAATTTGCTTCAGCATCCTCAAATAGCTTCAATTTAGGGCGAGATGATTTATATGAGCAATGCTCACTCCACATAACATCAAAAGCACCAAGCTCTGTAACTGTTGGCTCTCTATTTAGCAATTCCTTAACTTTATTAAACTCGCTCTTGGTCATTTCTATATTTACTTCTTCCCCATCCAGATTTACTTTCGTCATTAATGTAACCTCTGCATAATAAATTCTATCATTGATTTGAAAAATAATGTACCATGTATTGTTTTTTTTGGACTTAAAATTTCTTCAGAAGCACGTTCTGGGTGGGGCATTAATCCAACACAATTTTGCTCTAAATTACATATACCTGCAATATTTGCTAAAGATCCATTTGGATTTGCTTCCATAGTCGGATTTCCTTCGTCATCGGAATACTTAAAGACGATTTGATTATTTTCTTCTAATTCTCTCAGATTATCCGTAAAGAATCGTCCTTCTCCATGAGCAATTGGGATATTAATAACATCCCCTATATTCATTTTATTTGAAAATGCTGTTTTATTATTTTCCACCACAAGATTTACCCATTTACATACAAATTTGAGAGAATCATTTTGTAATAACGCTCCGGGAAGAAATTGTGCTTCCGTTAATATCTGAAATCCATTGCAAATTCCAATAACTGGTCTCCCATCTTTCAACATAATTTTAGCTTCCTCGATGGCAGGACTATGCGCTGCAATAATTCCTGCTCTTAAATAGTCACCAAAAGCAAATCCTCCTGGTAAAATGACCCCATCATAATCTTTTTCTTTAAAATGATTATGCCATACTAAGTCAGTGTCTACATGAATCACATTTTTAAGGACATGGATTGTATCTAAATCACAATTGCTGCCTGGAAACATGAGAACCGCGATTTTTGCATTCATAATTTTTTCACATTAAGAACGGTTAAATTCTGAGTAACTGGATTAAAGATTCTAAGATCATTACACATCTTAGTCACAATTTCTTTAGCATTATCCTCATTCTCAGCTATTATATTTATTCTTAAATATTGACCTGATCGTACATTTGAAATCATATTATATCCTTTTTTAGCTATTAAATCTCTTTTTATGGTTTCAGCGACCGGATCACGAGCAGCAGGTTTATTCTCGAGTGAAACTTCAATTATAAATTCTAATTGATCCATCTTTAAAAGAAAAAAGTTTGTTATAATTTTATTAATGCTTATTAATTAATAAATAATTTTGATTCATGAAATACGACAAAAAATAGTTTTATTGAAACTACTTATTTTATTGAAGGTTCTAATAATTTTTATTCAATAAACATAGCTAAAGCTTACAAAAACCATAAGAATTAAAGCTAATAATGAAAAGCCGAAACTATATCCACTTGATTTAGTTAACTTTGCTTCTAGATTGTGATCTTGGAGCTTATTTTTTGTCAAGATGTCCTTTACTAATAATATAAAACTGAACAAAAACAATACATATGCTCCAACTATAAGAATGAAATTAAACATAATAAAAAAATACAATCTGTTCTTTTATATATTTTTTCTTAAATTTTTAAACTCTATAAATAATTTGCTTTCTTTAAATTTTCATATATTCTCTGCTTAACGTTAGTAGCATTCGCTTCAAATTCCAACCCTGTAATTTTTTCATAACTCTTCATATATCGTTTTGCTAATTCTATCTTGATATCAGTGCTAATTGGTGGGATTTCTTGATTAGGTTTAATGTTGGGGAAAATGTCTGGATAAGTATCCATGAGCCAACCTCGAAAAATTTCTTTATCTAAAATTTCAGGGTTCTCATTCTTTTCAAATCTATTCTCATAAGAGTCAAGAATCCAAAATCGAGACGAATCTTGCGTATGAATCTCATCGACAACCATCAATTCCCCATCCTTCATTCCAAACTCATATTTTGTATCCACTAATATTAACCCATTTTTATAGCAATAATTTTGCCCGTATTTAAATAATTTTAGCGCTGATTGTTCCATTTTTTCATATATCTCTTTATTCACCATCTTCTGCTTAAGAATCTGTTCTCGAGAGATATAGATATCATGTCCCGATTCTGCTTTAGTCGAAGGCGTCAATAAGATGTCATCTAATTTTTGATTTTTTCGTAATCCCGAGGGTAATATTATTCCCGAAGTAGTCTCTTCTTTTTCGTAATTACGCCACGCTGAACCTGTGATATATGCTCGAACAATCATTTCAATCGGAATCATATCACACTGATGGACTATTGCTACATTTGGATCAGGTATCTCAATAATATGATTTTTTACAATATCTTTTGTTTTCTCAAACCAAAAAGAAGAAACACGATTTAACAATTCGCCCTTAAAAGGTATTGTAGTTATAACACGATCAAACGCAGATAAACGGTCTGTGGCAATTATAATGCGAATGTCCTTCTTTATATAATTATCCCGTACTTTTCCTTTGTATAATGTTCCTAGGGTTGCAAAACTGGTTTCATTTAGTGTTTTATCTAACTGTTCTTTAATTATTACATCAATATTGTTCTTGACCATGATAATTAAATAGGTTTATTTTCATTAAAACCCTTCCTATATATTTTATTGAGTAGTTATTATAATAAAAAAGGAGCGCTAAAACGGGAAATCTACTTTTTATAATAAAAACCATTATTAAACTCTTCAATTGAATATTTATTTTCATTTTTTCTCATTTTATTTAGAAATGCTTCTGTTAGATCTATTCCAAAAACATTTACTAAACTTATGAGATAAATGAAAATATCTGCTAACTCATCTGATATATTTTCTAATAGCCCTTTATTCGCACGTATGTGATTGATTTCATAATCCTTAAATAAAAAAATTTCTGATAATTCTGCAACTTCAATATGAAGTGCTTGAATTAGGTTTTTGGGAGTATGGTACTTCGTCCAACCACGATTATTAACAAATTGCTTTACTTCTTCTTTGCAAAAAGAAAGAGTTGTATTCTCATCTTCGATAATAATGCTCACTTTAATCTTTATGCTGATTATTAATTTAAAGCTTAGTATTATCTTACTAAAGATTATTAATAAATTCACATATTAATTGGTTAATTACATCCTGGCGGTGTGCAGGGGCAAAATGTCCGGCCATATCAATAATTTCTAATTTTGAGTTAGGAATTTTTTTATTTAATTCTTCTGACATTTGCTCGGGTGCGAAATTATCTAACCTTCCTCCTATAATAAGAGTGGGACATTTGATAGATGAGGGGTCATATTCTTTAATCTCATTAATCATTCCAAAAATTTGTTCTTCTATAAGCATTAAAATCTCATCTTTACTTAATTTCATCCCATTAATAGATTCGGCTATTGATGTTAAGATATATGGTATAACTTTATCTAAAATATCTTCCACCGAATTCGCAACGACTTCTAAAAAGTTCATGCGAATGAAGTAGGGAAGTAAGTTATAAAAAATATTACGGATGACATTATCTATAATGATGTATCCTGAATTCAATAATATGAGGAATTTAATATCTTCTGGATGTTTCATACAAAATAATTGGGCTGTCATTCCTCCTACAAGCGAATGGCCTATAATTCCATACTTCTCAGTTACGCCTAAATTATTTAGAAGATCTTCCAAATCCCGAATTATATCGTACCTTAAATTTTTAGATAAGTTTAAACTTTTTGAATGATCACTCTTTCCGTGCCCTAATGCATCAAAAGCAATGATTCGATAAAATTTTCGTAGCACTTTTATTTGTCCTTTGAAAAATGAAGCTGAAGAGGCAAAACCATGGAGAAGAATAATTGTACCTTCTGTTTTTTCTTTTATTTCTCCATTGATATCTTCGTAATATAGATTGTATCCCTCTTGATTTTTAAAGAAGGGCATGGTATTTAAACTTCTGAAATTAAATATTGATTTTGAAAATAATGGATTCAAAAAATACTTTTCTAAAATCACGCTTTAATCAAATTATTAATTAATTAAATGAAATTTATTCACGTTTTGGGTTTTTTTTGTTAACAATGTCAAAGAAAATATGTAATTTAGGTAAGAAAAAGATACAATATTCAAGGGATTTAAAAGTAGTAAAAAAAATTAAAAAGTTATTATTACAAATCTTTAGTAACACGTTTATTTGTATAGATACTTAAGAGCGTAGGCATGAAAATTCTATTTAACTTTTTATAGATTTTTGAATTTTCCTTTATCGGCTCTTTTTTGTCTGAAAACCGTACCATTGAATCTATTGCACTCTCAAAACTGTTATACGATTCACACCCATAGAAACCGAGGATAGCCGCGCCTAAAGCAGCCCCGTCTTTGACTTCTGAGACCAATATTGTATTTGACATAACATCTGCAAATATTTGGGTCCATAAATCGCAGTTCATCGCGCCACCATCTACTCTGATTTCTGTAGGTTTACTCTTAGCCACTCCTTCTAATAAATTGGAATACATTTGCGCACTTAGAGCTGCTGATTCCATAATCGCCCTTATCATATGAGCTCTACCATGATTCCAACTTAAACCGTGAATAGTCCCCTTTCTGAACATATATAACGGTATGAAAAGTAATCCTTCGCTGCCTGGGGGGACTGATCTAGCCTCTTCCGTTAAATTATCGTATATATTAACATGTTTTTCTTGACTTTCCTTGATCTGCATTTGTGAGAAATTATCTTTAAACCATTTAAATGCAGTTCCAGTACCAGGTATACTACCTTCAATATTCCATATTCCTTTAATAACAGATGGAAGAGAAAATATTGGAAAATCACCAGCAATTTCAACTGGTTTATCAACCACATAATCAACAAAAGTACCAGTACCAGTAGTGACTTTCACTTGTCCCTTGTGAATAACTCCTAATCCAAGTGCAGAACATTGCTGATCTCCTCCTCCTAATATTATTGGAATATTATTCTTCAAATTCAAAACCCTTGCTGACTCACTACTTAACTCTCCAATAACTTTGCCTGAAGTATGCACTTCTGGCCATAAATCGATGGGGAGATCATATAAATCTGCGAGTTTTTCATCCCATTCTAAAGTATTCTTATTTAAAATACCCCAAATTCCATTACTTGGGTCCGTCACACATGCACCGCACAATTTCATATATATGAAAGAATCAGGATTTATTATTTTTACTGCTTTATTAAATAATTCTGGTTTATTCTTCTTTATCCAATTTATTTTTGGAATAATCCTTCGCAAATCTGCGTCTGTATCCCAGTCTTTTGCGGTTGTTTCCTCTCTCTCATCCATCCAAGTCAGAGCAGGATGTAATACATTTCCTTCTTTATCAATGATGGTAGTTGTTGAACGGAGAAATGATGCGGATATTCCGATAATATCTTTCTTTTTTACTTTTTTAACTGCTTGAGTGCAGGTATTTTTTATTGCATTCCACCAAATCATCGGATCTTGTTCTGAAATCCCAACTGGCTGTTTGGATATCGGATACTCCTCATAAGCTTTAGCAATCACCCTTCCTTCAATGTTGAAAATTTCAGTTCTGGTTCCTGTAGTTCCAACATCAAAAACACAAATTAAATCGCTCATAAAATCACATCATATTTTTAATTATAGACTTTTAATTAATAATTCAGATATATCTTTTATTTTAATTTTTTCTTTATCTTCTTTTGAAAGACCATAATTTAACCCTAACTCACAGAGGGGACATGCTGAAACAAAAACATGTGCTGAAGTTTCTTTTAATTCATTTACTCTAATTGTAGCTTCCTTTATAGAAATATCTTTATCTGCCCAATGAGCGGTACCACTCCAACCACAACAATGGACATATTCTTTAGTATACATTGGTTCTTTAATTTCTAGTCCCGGAATACTTTCCAAAATAGCTCTTATTGAAGTAATGTCATTTAAATTCCGTGCAATAAGGCAAGGATCATGAATAGCGACAACTTTCAGATCATTAGGAATTTCATCTTTTGGTTTTAATTTACCTTTATCAATCAATTCTTTAATGAATTGAGTAATATGAATAATTTTCCTATCGATATTAATTCCAATGCTATCATAACGCTTGGTTAATGTCAATACACAACCAGGACAATCAGAGAGGATTATGCTTGCCCCCGAACTCTTAAAAAGCTCCTCATTTTTTTCGGCAAATCCTTTAGCAACGTTCAAATCCCGAATATTAAAAGCGGGTCCCCCGCAACAGACTCTTTTTTCTAAATTAGTTGAAAATTTAATGCCTGCCTTTTTCAATATTGCGATATTTGCCTTTACCACTTCGGGAAACTTCATCATCTCACATCCAATAAAATAAAAGACCTCATCATTCCCATCCGTTTCGATGTTCTCAACGCCTTTTTCTTTATATGTTTTATAAATATTATAATCTTCGATGGTATTCGTCTTTTTTAATTTCTCTATTTGTTCTTTACAATATTCAGGCATTAAATCTTTGTCATTTAAATCATCCCTTACAGTTTCAAGAAGAGAAACAACAGAAAATCCAAAGGGACACCACACTTTACAATTTTCTTCATTGCTACATTTATACATAAGATCTACAAAATCTTTATTCTCCTCTTTTGTTGGATCGAGTTTCCCTATGGTAATGTAGTATCCTATTCTTGCTTTGTATGCTGGACTCATGGTCTCAGTGTGAGTTGCTTGAAGTGTTCCACAATCAAATCTGCACATATTTGGGCAAAGCATACATTTAATTAAATCATCAACATTCGCCTTATATTCCCCTTCGGGGTAAAAATTATCTTTTTTTTTCCTAAAATTTTTCATTAAAGTAGATTTAGTTTCTCTATCCGCTTTATTTATGAGGGGAATCATCCATTTATACTTATTTAATGTTTCAAAGACACCCATTTATTCTTCACCTCTTTTCCATACGTTAGTATAAACTTTTCCCGGATTCAAAATGTTATTAGGGTCCAAAAGGTTCTTTATTTCTGATAAATATTTCATAGAAGTACCCCATTCTTTTTCCATCCAATGAGATCGATTAATTCCAATTCCATGATGATGTGCAATAGAACCTCCGGCATCAACAACAGCTTTTATAACTGTATCCCATCCTTCCTGATAAAATTTTAATTCGGAAGTTCCTTTAGGTGGTATTCCTCCCCATGTAAAGTAGATTCCTACACCGTTAGGGTAAAAGTGGGAGATATGTGCAGTAATCATGAGAACTCCTTTTAGGTCATTCATATATTTTAAGACGGTGTGATATATATTTGCCGCTTTATCCCATAATGAAGCAACTTCAATAGTATCAAATATTATTTTATATGGTGGCATTGAGGACGTTTCAGTAACTCTAAACCTTGTTTCAAACCAATGCTCTACAGGTTGTTCTCCACAATCCATACCATTATTTTCTTCACATTTCTTCCTAGTAATTTCTTCTTCTAAATCAACTAATTTTCCATTTCCTTCGCATACGAATACAACCATAACTCTCCCTTTTGCATTCTTAACATGCTCAAAATGTCTATCTGTTTCAAATTCATCATAAATTCTAATAACCGCAGGAAAAATATACTCTCGTAATATGCTTCTGGTAGCAGAAAAAGAATCTTCGATTGTAGGAAAGGAATAAGAAATGGAACTTCTCTTCTCTGGTTTAGGCCATATTTTTAAGGTTGCTTGGGTAATAATTCCTAATGTACCTTCTCCTCCAATAAATAATTTGTCAAATTGTGGTCCTGTTGAGTTTCTTGGAATTGCTTTAAAATCAAGTAGTTCGCCGTTTGGTAATATCACTTCGAAACCAAGAACAATATCCTCAATCTTACCATATTTGGTGGAGAATTGACCAGCAGCTTTATGGGATATCCACCCTCCTAATGAAGATATATATAGAGATTGGGGGATATGTCCTGAAGTATAACCCTTTGCATTTAAATATCGTTCTAAATTCATACCATTTATCCCTGCTTGGACAGTGACACTTAAGTTCTCGTCGTTAATATTCAGAATTTTATTGAACTTTTTCATATCAATAATTATTCCGCCATTAATCGGAATAGAACCCCCTACAACAGATGATCCTTCAGCGTAAGGGATAACTGGAATATGTTCTTCATTAGCAAGTTTTAAAATATTAGAAATTTGAGCGCAATTATCAGGCCATGTGATAAAGTCGGGTAATGCAGCTAGTTTACCTTCTATTGTCCAATTAATCGCTAGCATTGTAGCATCTCTTGAATAAGCCATTAAGTCGATCTCCTTCGATGAATAGTTATTAACTCCTAAAATTTCTTCTAACCGTTTTGCTATTTTTAATTTATCTTGAATTTTGCTTCGATTATCTTTATAGATTAACTCAAACTTTTCTATATTCAATATGTTCAGCCTTCAAATTATGAATAATATCTAATTAAATGATTAGGTTTAAATTAAAATTTCTAAAAATGTAACTCATTGAGAAATAGACCTTAAATTAAATTTAATATGGATGTTGTATTTTTTTCTCTATATTAACGTTATCAAAAGTAAAATCTTAGATTATCAAAATTATTTTTCTGAAGAATTTAGATGACAAGTAATATATTTGGAACTTCCGGTATAAGGCGAGTATTTCAGAATTATTCCGAATCAGATTTGATGTTTACTCCGCAGATGGCTTTAGAAGTAGGCTTAGCGTTAGGTACTTATTTGAATGGGGGAACAGTAGTAATTGGCATTGATATTAGGACTTCTGCGTTGCCAATCGAATATGCGCTAGTTTCGGGGTTAGTAAGTACTGGATGCACAGTTAAGACACTAGGAATTGTTACAACTCCCACATTAGCTATGTCTTCCCGTTATTTAAATGCCGATGCTGCTGTGATGATTACCGCATCACATAATACACCTGAGTATATAGGCTTGAAATTATGGAATCCTTCGGGATTAGGGTTCTCTCCTGAGCAAGAAGAGGAGATTGAAAGGATTTACAATGAAAAAGCTTATGCCAAAACTCAATGGTATGAGATTGGAAAAGTCACTCATGTGAATGATATAAATGATATTCATATTTTAGATATTACTAATCGAATTATTTTTGATGGTAGTGAACTAAATATCATTGTTGATCCGGGTAATGGTTCTGGTTGTGAAATTGTGCCTAAACTACTTACAAAATACAATATAAATATTGTAACGATTAATTCTCAAATGGATGGTAGGTTTCCAGGGAGAGCCTCTGAACCAAGCAAAGAAAATTTAGAACAAATTTCCAAATTTTTAAAAATTTCCCCTCAAGAGGACATTGGTATTGCTTTGGATGGGGATGCCGATCGAGTTATTTTTTTAGATGATAAGGGCGAGATTGTTGACCCTATAAGATTATTAACGCTCATGGCAAAACGCTATATTGAAGAGAATAAAGAAAAGCTTTCTAAAAAAGATATGAAGGTTTCAACTCCAATAAACTCATCCAGCTTACTAGAAGATGTGTTAAATCCATTGGGTTGTGAAGTTCTTCGAACAGAAGTAGGTGATATCAAAGTTGCAATCGCATTAAAGAATCATGGAGGTTTTCTGGGAGGAGAAACTTCAGGTACATATATTTGGCCTCGATTTCATTATGGACCGGACTCAATAATTACTATTGCAAAAGTATTACAAATGATCATCTCTTCAGGAAAGAATTTAAGTGAATTATTAAAAGATATTCCAAAATATCCGTATTACGCCGAGAAATTCAAATTAAAAAGGGATATTCCCTTCAATGAAACTATGAATTCAAATATCATTGATGCGATGAAGAAAGTATTTGAGAGTATGGGAAAGGATATTAGAAAGATTAATCAACTGGATGGATGTCGTTTCGATTATGATGGTGGTTGGATATTGATTAGACGTTCCGGAACAAGCCCTTATTTAAGGATATCTGGTGAATCTAATAAAGATTTAGACTCGACAATTTCTTTAAATAAGTTAGCTAAAGAGAAAATGATGCAGCTAGATATTATTTATCCTTAATGGGTAGATGATGATAATTTCATTATAGATTACTTATTTTTGTTAGAAACTTTGGTTCATCCGGATTTAAACCATTTATTCTGGCGATCTCTAGAGTTAATAGTTGAATTGCAATAATCATTATTAAAGGCTGTAAATCCATATAGGTATTAGGGACTTGGATTCCGAAATCAATTGATTCTGGTACATGTTTCGAATCTATTGATTCATATACTGCTAATATCTTTGCATTCCTTTCTCTTAATCTCTTTAAAAGATTCATTAAATGTTTTTTTCTTTTATCATCTTCATGTGGAATTATTGCTAATATGCAAGTATCTGAATCTGCTAATGTTATAGGCCCATGAGGGAATTCTGCTGTGGAATATGCTTGTCCGAAGATACGTGCTCCTTCTTTTAACTTTAATGCAGCTTCCATTGCAGTTGCAAAATCAGGACCACTACCTATGATGAAGCAAAATTTTGTAGCTTTAAAAAATGAAGAATATTCTTTTACTTCAGAGTGCAAATCTGGTAATATTGAATGAATTTTATCAGGTATTCCTATTAACTCCACCCAAATTCTGTTGTATTCCTCATTAGAAACAGCTCTTTTTTCTCTTGCAAGCTCTAGAGATAATATAACTAAAACAGTTAGCTCAGCGATATATGTTTTAGTCGCTAAAACTGATTTTTCTTCACCACATCTTAATTCTAAGGTAATAGCACTATTCTTTGCAAGAGTTGAGTTCGGATTATTTGTAATGCCAATAGTTAAGCAACCTATCTTTTTCGCTAATTTTAGAGATTCAATAGTATCCTTCGTCTCACCACTTTGAGAAATACCAATAACGCAATCTTCTTTTTTTAGAATAGGTTTAATTAAATACTGAAACTCCATAGAAAATTCACTAAACGTTGGTATTTTGGTTATTCTATTAAACATATAAGAAATTGCAAATCCCGCATGATATGAACTTCCTGCTCCAATTAAGTAAATATGATTTATTGATCGATTAGAAATTTGTTTAGCAACATTTCGTATCCAATCTTTCTGGGCTATAACATTATGTAACGCAGAGGGTATTTCATAAATTTCCTTTTGAGTAAGCCGTCCTAAGGTGTCATTCTCACTTAATTTTTCTTTTTCGTCCAATATGAACCCTTTTTAAAGTATTCTTCAGTAATTCAATAGGATTTTCAAATAACAGAAAGAAATAAACTTCTGATTTTTGTTTTGAATAAATCTAAGATAATCTTCAAATAAGTACCATTATTTTTTAATTTATTCACATTATTAAAATTGAAATAAAAAAGTTATTTTGAGTAAATAGAAGAAAGTGGCATTCAAATGTGTGGAATTTTCGGTATAATTACTAATCAAGATCTTGCCATTGGGAAGTTCGCTCTTGAAGGTATCAAACGTTTAGAATATAGAGGATATGACTCATGTGGCATTGTGGCACAATATGATTCGCAATTATTTATTAAAAAAGACGCTGGTAAAATTGATGAGATCAATAAAAAACTTAAATTAGATGAGTTTCCAACTGGTTCGAAGTTAGCATTAGCACATACTAGATGGGCTACTCATGGACCTCCGACGAAAATAAATAGCCATCCCCATACAGATTGTAGTAATAAAATTGCTGTGATTCATAATGGTATCTTAGAAAATTTCTTAGAACTAAAAGAAAAATTGAAAAAAGAGGGTCATGTGTTTAAATCTGAGACGGATACGGAAGTGATTCCACACCTTATTGAAAGTTATATAAACCAAGGACTTAAATTTGAAGAAGCTGTTGTAAAAGCAATAAATCAGTGCATTGGAGCATATGGAGTGGTAATATGTCATGCTGACCATCCTGATATGATTATTGCTGTAAGAAAAGAGTCGCCATTAGTTATTGGAATTGAAAAGGGAAAGACTACTTATTGTGCATCAGATATACCCGCATTTCTTCCCTATACACGTAACTGCTATATTTTAGAAGATAATGAAATGGCTATTTTAAAAGCTGGTTCTGTAGAATTTTTTAATCTAAAAGATTCAAAAACGCCTTTAGAAAAAGAACTAATGACTATTGAATGGAATATAGATGCTGCTGAAAAAGGGGGTTATGAACATTTCATGCTCAAAGAAATATTTGAAGAACCTTCAGCATTAAGACGAACTTTGAAAATATCAAGAGAAAAATTACAAACCTTTGCAAAAATTCTCTGGTCCGCAAAAAATATCTATATAACCGCCGCTGGAACTTCATTTTATGCATCATTAGCGGGTAAATACATAATTACAAAATTTTTAAGAAAATATATCCATGCAATTGAATGTTCAGAATTCCAAACAGAATTAGACGATGCGTTACAAGAAGATTCAGTAATTATAGCTGTTTCTCAATCTGGAGAGACAATTGATCTTATTGAGGCAGTTAGATGGGCAAAAGAAAAGTTAAAGAAGAAGATAACCCTTTTATGTATAACTAATGTTGTTGGTTCCTCATTAACGAGATATTCAGATGAAACGATTGTTACTCAAGCAGGTCCCGAAATAGGTGTTGCTGCTACTAAAACATATTGTACTCAAGTTCTCACCCTGGGGTTAATCGCTTTGGAAATTGCCAAGTATAGGAAAGTTATACCTGATCAAGAGATCGATAAGTATTATGATGCAATAAAATCCTCTCCTGATATTATTGAGAATTATTTAAAAAACAATGTTAAAAACCTTAAAGATATTGTAGATAGTCTTGATCAAAGCTCCAACTTTTTCTATCTTGCTCGAGGTATTTCAATTGCTACCGCAAAAGAAGGGGGCTTAAAATTAAAAGAAGTTGCTTGTAGATTTATCGAGGGATATTCAGCAGCACATGCAAAACATGGCCCAATCTCATTAGTTAGAAAAGGTTTTCCAATTATCTTCATAGCTCCACCTGATGAAACATATCAAAGATTAGTTGGAAATGTGATGGAATTTAAAGCAAGGGGCGGTAAAATCATTTCTGTAGTGGTTGATTCAGATAAAATTATTACTAATCTGAGTGATAAAACAATTAGGATTCCACAACCAGCTAACAAGTATTATAACATTATTAGTCCAATTACCTTTATTCCAGCCTTGCAATTGTTATCTTATTATGCTGCCTTGAAAAATAATTTGGACCCTGATCAACCTCTGAATTTAGCAAAAACCGTAACTGTTCATTAATATAATCAATTGATTTTTTCAATTTTAAAGATTTGACCCTTCCATGGGTTTAATTCAACATATAGACCATTTTTACTAAGGTTATCACCAAAATATGAGTATTGTGCCTGTGTTATCAAATCAGTAAATCGCCATTTCGAATTCCCATAATTTATCCCCTCAATTTGAATGTGTGCTTTAGAGAATCTTAAACTATAGTTTACAATTATTATTCGACGTTTTGTGTCATTCCACCACTGATAAGCAATTATATTTTTATTAGAATGGTTATCTTCACCAACTTGAAGGGATTTACATAATGACCATTGCCCGTTATTAAATTCTTTTCCCGGTATTGCTTTCAATAATTTTTCGTAGAACTCCATAATATCTAAGTTGTCATCTTCAGTAGGATTTCTCCCTAATTGAACTGGTAATTTAGTCTCATAACCTCTCATCTGCCCTTCATAAATCAATTTTGCTCCCGGAAGGGTTAATGCAATCATCGCCGCAGCTTTGGACGCCTCTTCACCAAAAACAGAGACAGCTCTGGGTTCATCATGATTTTCAATAAACCGAACTAGCTTTTTTTGATAATCCCAATCTGCCTGAAGATGTTCCAGCACTTTTTCGGCGTTCTCATTAGCTAATCTTTCATATAGTCTCTTATCATAACAAAAATCAAAACCTTGCTGTATTAGCTCCCATTCCATATCCCAGTACACTTCAGCGATGAATTTAAAATCGGGAAATTTATCTTTAATAGCCGGTATTATTACTTCCCAAAATTCTATTTCTGGTTCTGTACCCGCTTTATCTCCCCACGTTTTTTTAAATACTTTATTAGTCATCAGCATTGCCATATCACAACGAACGCCATCACATTGTTTTGCAATGGTTAATAACGTATTTATTGCTTTCTCACGGGCTTCAGGGGAAAATGCATTAATCTGTACAGTATCTGTCCATGAAGGAAAGTTAGGATCACGCCCATTTGCATATATATCCTTCCCTACAGAGAAGTATTCAAATGGTTTTTGCATCAGATCTTCCAATGTACCTTTAATAAATACATCCGATTTTTCTAATGTCCAAAGATGATCTATTGCAACATGATTTGGAACATAATCTAAAATTAAAGAGATATTCCTTTCAGCTAAATCATTTCGAAATGACTCCAATCCTTCAGACCCACCCATTTGAGAGCTAACATGATAATAATAAACGGAATATGGTGAACCGATAACGTCCTCAGTATTATAATACCTTAATGCTTTTTCATATTCTTTTTGTAAACCTTTATCATTTATGGCAATGTCTCTCCCTTTTGGACTTCTTTCCCATACGCCCATACACCATATTGCATCAAATGCTGTCAATTCTTGATCAATTAATTCAATAGGGATATTGTGTAAATTAATAGGATGACCAAATATTTCCGAAAGGGTTTTAAGCCACGGATATGTATTTATTTCAAATATTAAAGGATGATTATTTTTGATATTACATTTAGTTTTCATAATTTTATTTTGCATAACCTATTTTCATGTTTTGAATAATATTATTTATCTATCTTTCTTTATAAAATAAATTTTCTTCTACTAAGAACTTCTGCTAATCAAAAAAATATTCTATTACCATTAAAAAGTCTAAAATGAATATATATAAATTATTAAATAATCATAATAATATAAAGAAATAACTATAGAATAGGTTTAAAAATGAGTGAAGAAAAAGATGCTCTTCGAAAACTAATTATGCTTATTTCTGATTTGAGAGCTAAAGATGAAGAACGTTATGAAGCCCATGTCAATTTCATGAATGAAACAATCCGTATGATTAGTGCTATTGAATCTCAGATGAACAAACATTGGTCTACTGTCTTAGAATCATTAAAGGAATTAAATGATAATATTAATAATAACTTAGATTCATTACTTACAGGAATCAACCCCAAAGGATTAAGAGAAACTTCAAAATCGCTTCAAGAGATAATGGATACAATGAATAAGAGCGTTCAAAGTATGAATTTAGAAAAAGTGTTAAGTGAACTTAAAGTGTTAAAAGCAGCTACAGGTACTAGTATCACATCTCAAACTTCAAGTACCCTTGAAAAAGTCCCTGTTGGACAACAACCTGAACCTATAACCGCTGCAATAAATTTAACGCCACCTAATCCATCAGATTCAAGTGAAAAATCTGAAGTTTTTGGGTATGTTCCAAAGAAAAAGAAAAAAGATGAAGAAGATGAACCACACCTTATGAGACCTTCTGATTTATTCAAAAAATAAGAGTAAATGAGAATATAATCATTCTGCTTTTCTTAGATCTTGCATGAAAGGTTTCAAGCGATTTTCTATTTGATCAATATTTTCTCCAATCTTCTTGAATTTTATTCCAATTGCGGGTAACTTTAATTCCGATTCAATTCTTTTTTTAAGATTATCATAAATGTTTGATATGGAAGGACATCCATAAACTTGATTGAAGATTAATCCATCCACATTTAACTTTTTAGCAGCATTAAGATATGAGTTTGTTAAATTCTCTCTATCGCAGCCAATACCTTTGGTAGAAGCATCTAATAAGAATTGGGAATAAATTTCGATTGGATCATTATCCTTTGAAACGGGTATTTCCTCAAGTAACCCTAAGATCTCCCAATCTGCATATAATATCCTTCCCCCCAATTTATAAATAATTTCATGTATTTCTGGCTCCCAGCCACTGTACATTGGAGAAAAAAGTAGTTTTGGCATGGTAGAAACATCCATCCCTATTCCTTTTCTTATTCGCTCTCGCATTTCTTTTACAAGATGACTCATGTTTTCTAAGAAACGCTGGGCATTTGAATTATAATCCTGGAATGTAATTGTTAATAAGGCTAAAATTTCAGCAAAAGTTGCGGGATTACAAGGATAAAAGTTTGAAGAACTAATTTCATATAAAATAGTATTGTAGAACCGTTTAACTTGATTTCCAATCCGAAATTGTTTATTAAGACTATTATCAGATACTACATTTCCTGTTATTTCTTCTAACTCATCTATTGCCTTGTTAACATTAGTCACCATTAATGCTAAGCGTTCATTACTATTCTTTAAATTGTTTGGAGGGATATCTATCCAAATTTGATTAGGAACAATTGATTTAAAGGATTCAGATATTTTATTCCATTCGCCACATCTCATAGCAAAATTTAGGTTCGCATCAATTTGTTTCCTTTCTTTATGCATTCCATAAAGAGCATAAATTCCATAACACAAATCAGAAGATACTCCATTCTGTATACCAAGATCATACATTTGATTATATTTTTGATTGATCGAGGTTATTACATCCTCTAATATTTTATCAACTATTTTTAATATATCAAACTGTCTAGCAAAATCTAGAAATTTTGATGTTAAACTCCACCCTAATACACTAGTTGCTGAATTTAATGCTGTTAAAAATGTATTTAATTTAAAAGATTCTAGTCTTATTGGAAATACAGGAATTCCTCCTGCAGCAAAAATTAGATCTGGAAAACCCAAAGCAACTGAGATCAGTTTCTTTTTTTCTCTTAGCTTTTTTCTTCTTAAATATTCTCTTCCTGTTAAGAAATTATTAGCCATCTTCAAAAGCGACGTAAAACTTATAACATCATCAGCGTAAATACTCGTTTCTTTTTCATCTCCGAATGCATTAAATGTTCTTATTAGATTGTTTATATTCTTATTTTAATCAAATTAATGTAATAAAATTTTTGCGATTATAGAATTGAGAATACTCAATGATAATATAGATGAAAATTAAATTAAAAATTATGACAAAATTGAAATGAATTTATAAAGAGATAACAAAATCTAATCAAATTCAAATAATAATTACATTATATTATTATCGAAAATGGTATCACGAAAAATTGAATGGAAAGAAAGTTTAGTTAAGAGTATAATTTATAGAGCAATTACGTTAGTGCTTGGTACTTTAACAGCATATATAATCACTGGTAGCATAGAAATAGCAACAGGAACAGCAATTCTCACTGAGACCGTGCAAGCGGGGAATTATTTCATATATGAGTTAATTTGGAGTAATCTTAGCAGAAGAAAGCTCGAAGAAAAAATAATCGAAGATATCCGGAAAAGACAGATCGATCTAAAGATAGATTATAATTCGATAATGGAAATAGCATATCATATGTCTCAAGTTGACACATTTATTCCTAAACTGTATTTATCTGTGAAGAACTTTTTTAATAAGCTATTAGAAAATGAACAATTAGAAGAAATACATGAGGAGATAAAAAAGTATAAATCCTATTTTGAAACGACTCATGCTAAAAGGAAACTAATATTTTAACTGGATTGCTGAATTTAGCTTAACAAAATATATACTCTTATATATCGTAAAGTCTTTATTGCAACAAAATCTAGTGTATATTTTTTTGTTTAAGATGAATGAAAAAGATTTCTGAATGCTAAAACTACAAAAAAGTCTAAAATTATCTAATTAATATCATTTATAAAAATATCTAAGGTCAAAAATTGAGACTTTAGCTATTTAAATGAAACCAATATTTAAATATTTTTTTTCCTTAAATGATATTAGATACTTTTGTAGTGAATTTTTATACATAAAAACTCTATCAGTATAAGAATATAACGTGCGTATCCAAATGAGTAATTAGGTTATAATCTAAATAGGTGATAGAATAATAATAGTTTTTCTCTTTTAATTAGAGATGTAGCAGTAATTCTAAATATTTATCTAATAGATTTGAATTGCTATATAAAGAGGTGAAATAATTATGGGAAAAGTACAAAAGGAATTAAAAATCCATAAGAAAAAGTTAATTTTAACAGCATGTATCGGTCAATGTGTTCATGTTGCAGGCACTTATAATTTTATACAAATTGCTAAACAACTTGGGTATAAAAATCATTTTTTAGGGCCAGCAACACCTATTTCTGATGTAATCAATAAAATCAAAGAACTTAATCCAAATATAGTGGGACTTAGTTATAGATTAACTCCGAAAACAGTTGTGCCCTTACTTGAGGAATTTTTTAACAAATATCATAATTTATATGAAAGACCTAACAAACTTTTTTTCGCTGGTACACCTGAAGTTGTAAAAGAGGCTAGGAAATTTGAAAGATTTGATCAATATTTTATTGGTGGAGAACCTAAATATGAAATACTTTCAGTTTTAAGAAATAGGAGTGAAAGTTCTAAAAAGATTTTTCATCCTCCAATGGATTTAATTTCACGAATTGAATGGAAAAAACCATATCCCCTCTTAAGAGCTCATTTTGGATTACCAAATCTAAATGAAACCATTGATGGAATAAAAGAAATTGCAGAAGCCAAAATTTTGGATGTAGTTTCAATCGCTCCTGATCAGAATACTCAATCACATTATTTTCACCCTGAAGCTCAAAATAAGGATTTAGATGGTGCTGGAGGAGTCCCACTACGAGTACGTGATGATTTCAAAAGTTTGAATAAAGCGAGAATGAGAGGTAATTTTCCTTTGCTCCGAATCTATGCGGGAACGCGAGACTTTATTAAAATGGGAAAATTATTTCAAGAAACAATAAAGAATGCGTGGGCAGCAATACCTATATTTTGGTTTAACCAAATGGATAGTAGAGGTCCTTTACCTTTAAAACAATCAATATTACAACATTTAGAAGCAATAAAATGGCATGTTACTAAAAATATTCCCGTTGAGATTAACGATCCTCACCATTGGAGTTTAAGAGACGCTTCTGATGCTATCACTGTCGCAGATATGTATCTTTGCGGTATCATCGCAAAGAAATTAGGTGTAAAGAATTTTGTTGCACAGTACATGTTTAATACTCCGCCAGCACTTACACTTGATATGGATTTAGCTAAGATGCTAGCTAAAAATGAATTACTTAATACACTGATAGATAAAAACTTCTCAGTCATTAAACAAGTAAGGACTGGCATAGCAAGTTTTCCTTTAGATTTAGATAAAGCTAAAGGACAACTCGCAGCAGCAACAATGGTCCAATTAGCTTTAAAACCAGACATAATTCATGTAGTAAGTTATTCTGAGGCCGATCACGCAGCAAATCCTAAGGATATCATTGAAAGCTGTAAAATTGTGCATCAAGTCATTAACCAAGCTCTCTTTAGCAACCTTAAATATATAAATAAAAGTATAGTGAAGAGAAGGGATCAACTAATTAAACAAGCTCAAGAAATAATAAGAATAATTCCTAATTTAGCTATAGATTCAGAAGGAACGCAAGATCCCTACACTAATCCCGATGTTTTATATAAGCTTGTAGAATATGGAATCTTTGATGCCCCTCATTTAAAAAACAATAAGTTTACTAAGGGAAAAATAAAAACCAGAATTGTAAAAGGAAGCTGTTATTCATGGGATCCAATCCGAGATAAAGTATATGAAGAAATTGCACGGATAAAAGATATTGATAATATATACAGTGAACTAAATTTATTTAAATCGAATTATATGGAAAACAAATTTCTTAAAGAGGTGAGCATTAAATGAAGTTCTGTATCATAGGAGCGGGAAGTGGGGGACGTGCTTTTGCTGCATATCTGTCATCAAAAGAAAAACCTGTGAATTTGTTTAACAGATCTTATTCAAGAATCGCTGATATAAAAAAGAAATCAGGAATTAAATCCAAGGGAGAATTAAAAGGCTTTTTTCCATTAAATATTGTAACCCAGAGATTAGATCGTGCTGTTAAGAAGGCCGATGTGATATTAGTAGTGACTCCTGCATCAGCTCATAAATCAATAGCTCAAAAAATCGCTCCAATTTTGACAAAAGATCAAATAATACTTCTTAATCCTGGAAGAACATTTGGAGCAATCGAATTTTGGCAGACAATAAAAGATCAAATGGGATATGTTCCTGTTTTTATTGCAGAAACGCAAACACTGATTTTTACTTCAAGACAATTAAAAAAAAATAAAGTCAAAATTTTAAAAATTAAAGATTGTGTTGAGTTTTCGGCTTATCCAGAAAAATATACTTTTTTCATTTATGACACTTTAAAAGAAGTCTTTCCAGAGCTAGAACCTTCTGAAGATTATCTTGAAATGACTTTAAAAAATATAGGAATGTTGCTTCATCCTACTCTTTCGATTTTAAACTCTGGAATGATGGATATTGGCAATGAATTTAGATTTTATTCCGAAGGTGCAACAAAAAGAACATGTGAAGTTCTTGAGAGATTACAAATGGAAATAAACCAAATCATGAAAATACTCGGCCTAAAACAGTATGATTTTTGTAAATGGGCAAATAAATCTTATGGAGTGAAAGAAAAATGCATATATGATGCAATTCAAACAATCATCGCGTACAAAGACATAATTGCACCTAAAAAGTTAATAACTAGATATTTTACTGAGGATATTCCAACGGGATTAGTGCCAATTTCATCGTTAGCTGAATTTTTAGGTATTAAGACACCTGTTATTGATTCGGTAATAAATTTATCCTCAATATTATGTGGAACAGATTTTAAAAGAGGAGGAAGAACAATAGCTAAGTTAGAATTAGAAGAATATATTAAAAGAAGAATAGCCATTAAAGAATTAACAAATTTGGGAACCAAAGAACAAATATACATTCATTAATATTTATTGATTTTTATATTTTATACAATTTAGTCAAAATGGCATAAGAAGTCTAATCATGTGATCTTTCTAACTAATTTAACTTTAATTAAAGCTTAGCTTAAATCATCTTTAATTTTTCTGTGATTTGTATTTGGAAGAGAAAAAGTTAAATATTGAAATTATTAAGAATTTATTGGAGTTAAGTGTTTATAAGAAGTGAGTTTGATGAGAGTTAAATTATGTTTTAAATGTAAACAATACATTCCTATCCGTGAGAATGATTTTAATAATAGTAGAGACTTAATAATGTTTGATAAAGCTCACGCGGGTCATCCAATTCAGATCGTGAACGAAGAAGAAGTCTCTAATTATGAAAAATGGACAGCAGGTTAGGGAAAAACAAGAGATATTAGATATGAATTAGACAATTTATTTTTAATAAACTTTTAATAATAAGCGTTAAAACCAGCCATTATGGTTTACAGTGATTTCACCTAATCCTCCAACCTGAACTTCATTTATTTGATAGCTATTTTTTCTAGAAGATTTAAATAGTTTTACAGTAATGTAAAATTATTCGAGTATTTAAACATTAAACGTGAAAATGAATGGAAATAAATCTACCAATAGTCTCTTCCCTGATTGAAAAATTTATAAGAGAAAAAATGATAGAATTTCAGAGGGATGGAGTAATTTTAGGGATGAGTGGAGGAGTAGATTCATCTTTAGTGGCATCTTTAGCAGTTAGGGCTTTAGGTTCAGAAAAAGTATTAGCATTACTCCTCCCTGAAAGAGACTCAAGCCCAGATAGTAAAAGCGATGCATTATTAGAAATCGCTCGATTAGGGATTGAATATAGAGAGATAAAACTAACTCCTTTTTTAAAGAAATTTGGTATATATCGGTTAGTTCCGCTCCAAATTTTAGGATTACGTCGCTTTAAAGAGACTGTGGTAAGAAAGCAACATGAAAGTCAAAAGAAAGAAATAGGAGAAATGCCATTTAGAGCAGGATTACTGGGGACTATAAACCTTGGTAATTCTAAAAAGTTGATAGATGCGGGAAATGCGTATACTCGAGTTAAACATCGGATGAGATTAATTACATTATATTATTTCGCAGATCTGGAAAATAGAATGGTATTGGGGACTACAAATAAAAGTGAATCTCTCACGGGATTTGTAGTCAAATGGGGAGATAATGTAGCTGATATTGAACCGATTCTTCCCCTATATAAAACCCAAGTCTGGCAGTTAGCTAAATATGTAGGTGTAAGCCAAAAGATAATTGATAAAGCACCATCACCAGATTTAATCCCGGGTATTGTGGATGAGATCGCTTTAGGAATTGAATATAAAACATTAGATAAAATACTTTGGGGCATTGAAAAGAGTTGGGATAATCTAAAAATTTCTTCGGAGAATAATGTAGAAGATGAACAAATTAATCACGTTCGAGAGCTTATATCCCGTTCTCAACATTTGAGAGAACTTCCACCCCAACCACAAATTACTTTTTAATTCAGAAAATTGACATTGATGTTTCAGTATGGACTAAGTTAATAATAAGAAGAATATCTCTACTAAAAATCTATTTGTTTTCAATCATTAAAATTAAATATTACTGCTTATTTGTTATATATAGATATGAAATTTATTTGATAATCCTCTAACTACATTCTCCTAGAACTTAATTTTTTAATCTAGAGGAAGAATCTTGATTGAAGATTCCCCTTGAAATTATGTTCTTTTTAACGATTTATTCAGAAATTCTTAATCTAAAGAATAAATAGAGATTAAAGGTAAAGACTCTAAGAGAAATAAACGTTATTAATCTTGGATTATCTTAACACGACAATTAAATGAAAAAAAGTGATAATATTATGAAAAATAAAGATATTTTCCATAAACATGTATATGAATTAGTATCTGAATTGAAAATACCCTTAATAGATGAGAATGTTCATAATAAAGTGAAAAATTAGGTCAAACCCAACGATTTCAAAAGTTCAATTTTTATATGAAGGAAATGAAAAAATAATCCGTGGATTTCTTGGTTTAGCTGAATACTTCCACAGTGTTGTCATTCGAGATGATAATGAATACTTTATTATCCAAGATAACATTTTATTTGCCCTTGAGAGCTAAATTTCCTGAGATGCCTTATAATGAACTTCAATACGATAAAAACAAAATAAAAGATGATAATTAGGAGATCTGAATGAAAATTATTAAAAAATTAAAAGATTTTTTTATCAAACAACAAGTATCAGCTAATCAAAAAGAGTATAACTTATTAAAAAAAGATATTAGAACACTTACGAATTTAAATTCAAAATCAATTGAAAGTAATAATTTGACGACCCAAAGAAAAAATAAAAAGCAAAAATTCTCTTATGAAAGCTTTAGTGATATTGAGCTTTATAAAAAGCCTATAATTAATAATCAAATTGAGAGAGAAAAGTTGCATAATCAAATATCTAAAGAATTAGAAGAATTAAAAAATTAGATTAATTCTCTAATGTATTTTTTTAATTTTAAGAAGTCTAAATGCGTCTTGACTCTCTAACAATTCATTATGATGGTTGTGGATTTGGAACAGGAATCAGCACTGGTTTTGTTATCAGAAACTTATCAACATCTTTTGAAGTATTTGATTCCTCAATTTACCTCTTTTTCTTAAATAAATCTTCAATTATGATATTTTCTTTTGTGAAACCTTCTTGTATAAGCAATTTTTTTAATTTCAACCGATGGTCTCCTTGTATTTCAATAGTATTATTTCTATAAGTACCTCCAGAAGCACATTTCTTCTTAGATTTTGTGCTTAAATCATCCAAGTTAACATTAAAATCTCCCTTAAATTTGACTACGGTTACAATTTTCCCCCATCTACGCTTTTCAATTAAAATCTTGATATTTTGATTTTCTGCCTCTAAATTAGCACACATACATAATTCCTTTGGAAAACTACATTTTGGACAAATTTTATCCTCTTTAATAAATCTTTTCACCTCACTAAGTAATTTAATTTCCATCTCTTGTACTATTTTCCAACATCATTCATTTCTCAATATCTTCCTTTTTGGACTCCCTATATTTCAAATATCTTTGTAAATCCTAGCTCTGATATAGTTTCTAATGTAGGTTTAAATTTGTTTTTAAAAATTCTCCAATAATATAACTCTTCCTTCGATCTTAATGAAAAATGTGGTGTAATTCGTTTTTCATAATTAAAATCACTATCAGAAATAATTGTGTTAATGTAATCTCTTAAAATAAATTCAGAACCCACCCCATTCGAAAATTTTTGTTTTCTTCTCCAAATAAATTCAGGGGGAATTTCATCTTCAAAAGCTTTTCTCAGAATCCATTTTTTCGCAAACCCAATTCCTTCTTTCTTAAAAATTTTTAATTCAGATGGGATATTAAATGACAATTCAACGATTCTTTTGTCAAATAAAGGCGCCCTAGCTTCAATAGAAAAGAAGTATGGTATACGATCGACTCGTTGCAATCCTGTTGAATGTTCTCTTTCCAACAAGTTTAAAATCTTGTTGTTTAAGGACTCTTTTGAATTAAAATTAAGAAGATATGAATATCCTCCGAAAAGTTCATCCGCACCCTCACCTGTTAGAAGAATACAGTCTCCTTGGTCTTCTCTAACTTTTTTTGATATTAAAAACATTGGGATTGAACTTCTTATCAATGCCGCATCAAACGTTTCAAGTGCAAATATAACATTCGGAAGACATTCAAGCATATCACTAAGATTTACTTTAACAACAGAATGGTCGAGATTATATAGTTTAGCAAACTTTTTTGCATAATATATATCTTTAGACTCATTAAATCCAACTGTATAAACATGTAATTTTTCGACAAAGTCTTTAGCAACATAAGTAACTATTGCGGAATCTAGTCCCCCGCTTAATAGAGCGCTTACCTTTTCTTCTTCTCTAATTGAATCTGCGACAGCTAATTTTACGCATTCCTTCAATTCAACAGCGTATAGTTTAATCGCTTTTTTTGTTAACGTTATTTCTTCATTAAATCTTGGAAAATTGTAATATCTTTTAGTCTTACCCGAAGAAAATTTCGCTCTTCCCGGTTTAATAGGAGTAATTTTTAGACTAAGAGAAGAAAGCGCTTTTAACTCAGAAGAATAAATTATGAAATCTTGATTTTCACAATAGTATAATGGCTTTCCACCTATAGGGTCCTTAAAACCAATTAATTCGGTTCCATCATAAAAGATTCCACTAAAAGAGCCGAATAATTGATTTAGTATTTCTATTCCACATTTTTTATATCCCGCAATTATTCCTTCTAAGTTATTCTTATGAGTTTGCTCCATATCTTTACGAGTACTCAAATATTTGGCATTCATTTCTTTTAGATTATAAATTTTACCATCAATGACTATTAAATTATTACTATTTTTGTCAAATGCGAAATTTAAAGGTACATTTCTTCTAAATTCTTTTTTTTGATAAAAAATTACTTCTATAGGAAAGTCCTCATATATAAATCGACTTTCTCTCCCTCGATGTTTTATTTTTGTGGCATTATGTTTAATTTCATCTAATAACACACCATCTATTCTTTTTTTCTTAAAAATTGCGAATATGCCTGCGATATTAATCACCAAATAATTTCATCCGGTTCTTTTTTTTATAAATTACAAATTGAAGGGATATACCTTTTTTTTGGTATGACTTGATTATTTTTTTAAAAGATTTAACCCTTTTTAAAAGATTTACGAGATCTATACTTCCGTCCTTCTCATTTTCCAAAATACTAAACATACCATTTAAATTTAAAAAATTCTTGTATAGAAATCGAATAGAATTTCTTATTTTGGTATTATGTATTTCATATTCGGTGAATATTCGCGATAAGATTATTAGATCAAATTTTCCAAATTCTAAAAAAAAATCTGTTAGCAAAGAACCATTAAAAATATCTAATGCTTTAATTCTAACTGAAGGATTTGGATCAATCTCTTTAATAAATTCTTTTAAAAAGATCTCTGAACTATCGGAGAAAACATATTGGGCGTTTGGAAATGCTTTATTTATGCAACTATAAATTTGTTTTAAATTTTTACCTATTATAAATATTCTTTTAATTTTTGTCTTTGATTGTAAACTAACTGATTTAATTGTTAGTGCTAATGTTTCATAGAAATCTAATATCGTAGACGGACTATCAATTGTACTAGATTTTTTTCTCTGTTTATTAACATCATTTAATAGCTCAATTTCGCTTTTATTTTTAACATTCAACCATTAATCACCTCTATATTTTACTTTTTTAATAAATTGAAATACTTGATAAATGTTAAAAGAATTTAATATAATGTCTCGAATTAAAATTACAAATTAGGTAGAATCCTAAAATATATTATTTAAAAAATCAAAAACATCTTTCACCAAAACACACTAAGTTATTTTATTAAATTCTTCATTGATAATAAGAAAAACCATAAAAATTTCTACGATATCTAATATATAATAATTAATAAAATTATCTTTTATTAAAATGTTCTAAGATTTGCTGTATTCCCCGTTTAAATCTTCAATTTTAATTATTTCTTTCGAAATCTACCTACTCTGCTATAGGCTTAGTTAAAATGAAAAATGTTTATATACAATCAAAATAAATTCTCAAAATCTGCAATCGAATGGGATTCTTCAATAGATTTAATTCTTTTAAATTTTTCTTTTTCTAAATATAAAATATATGATTTTATCATCGAAAGTAATCTATATATTCCCTTATTCTTTATTTTAAAAGTCTTATTTTTACCTAATCTCTCATATCCTAAAATATCTACCTCTGTAAGTTTCTTTAATTGATGAGAGGTATAACTTTGACTTAAGCTTAAATCCTGTTGGATTTTACTTGCAGAGCTTGGATTATCATTTAGATATTCTATTATATTTAATCTAACTGGATCGCTTAAGACTTTTAAGAATTTAATCATCAATGAATTTAGATTTTCCATTAAAACTCCCCAACTTATTTTATAACTTTTCTTTTATCAAAATCTAATTAAATAATAGAGTTAAAATATTTAAATCTGTTTATTATAATAAGAAAATATTATACTATTATAATATTATAAAATGTTAATATTTAAATATAATAATTCATTTGTATATGATAGTATAGATGTCAAAATGACGAAAATTAGGAGGTGAAAGCTATTTACAACAAAATTCTAATTGCAATGGACGATTCAGAGATTGCTTTTAAAGCTGCTAAAAAAATATTAGACTTAGTGAAAAATGGAAATAGTAAAGAAAGTGTCATAAGTGACCAAAATTATCCCAAAATAGTTGCGTTTCATTCAATAGATCATCATAAATTCCCTAAATATATGCCAATTATGGTTCCTAGTGGATTTGGAGGAAGATATACAGTTCCTATGGTAGATTATCGAAAAATTCAGGAAGAATACAAATATCATGGAGAAAAAATACTTAAGAAAACCAAGGACTTATTCGATAAAGAAAAAATAGAAATCGAGATTCGTTTGATAGATAATCAAAAACCTGAAGATTATATTAAGGAAATTATAGGGGAGGAGAATTTTGATCTTATAGTATTAGGTACTAAGGGAGAACACTCTACATTTGAACGAATAATCTCAGGATCAGTTACCCAAGAAGTAGTTAATGAAGCTCCTTGTGATGTTTTAGTAGTAAGTCAACAAAATTGATGAATACTTTTCTTATGATTTTGCTAGTATAAGTACTTGATATTGATATAACGGAATTATTTTTTATAATAAAATTATAAAAAACTAATTTCTCAGAGAAATGTATTATCCTTAAAAATAATTTATAACAATAAAACTGAAGAAATTGTCGTCCAATTAAAGATTAAAACTAACTTATGATCTCGAATTTCTTTCTAAAAAAGCTATTAAATCTTGGCGGTGATTATATGAATGAAGAAATTGAAAGTCAAAACAATGAAATAATTAGAATAGCATCTTCTATGCAACAAGCAGTAATGAAGATTTGGTGTTGCCAGTTGACTTTAATTTTCACAAATGTGAATATATTAATGATAATAAGTAATGAAAAAATCAATTCTTAAGAGAGGTGATTATAGATGCTTGAATTTTGTGAAAAATGCGGAAGTATTATGCTCCCTTCCAAGGATATTAAAAATAAATTCCTTGTATGTAATCTTTGTAATTATAAAAAAGTAATATCTGAAAAAATAGAAGATTCTTATATATTTAATAAGGAAATAGAGCATCAAGAGAAAATTCATATATAAAATTGATAAATTTCAAACTAAAAACACAAATTAAAAATAAAATCTAAGAGGTGATAAAACATTCCTGGTTCACATGGTTCAATGACTAAAGCAGGAAAGGTTAGACAACAAACTCCTAAAGTACAATCAACTGGAGTAAATTCGACCAAAAAAGCAATTCCTAGGGAAAGATTTAGAAAATTATATAAAAAAAGAATTATCAAAGGAGATTTTGGTGGACAACCCGATTCTATTGGAGCTAAAAGATCAAAATATAAGAGATAATATCTCTATCATCAAGAAAGTCTAATAATATTTTTGCAATTATGACTTAATTTTATATATCGAAATATGTAGAGTCAAAAATTGACACCCTACATATTTAAATGAACCCAACATTTATATATTTTTTTTAATATAAATGATTAAAAGAAGTTATACGATAAATTTCTACGTATAGAAAATCTGTCTAAGTAAGAATATAACATACGTATTCAAATGAGTAATTAGGTTATAATCTAAACAGATGATAGAATAGTTATCGTTATTCTCTTAAAATTAGAGCTATAATTTGTATATTCCTATTATTTCTAATAGATTTAAATGGTTCTAAGGAGAGGTATAATATTTATGGAAAAAATAAAAAGCAAGTTAAAAAGACAAAAGGATAAAGTAATACTGACTGCATGTATAGGTCAATGTGTTCACGTTGCAGGTACTTATAACTTTTTACAAATTGCTAAGCACCTTGGCTATAAATGCTATTTTTTAGGTCCAGCAATTCCTATTTCTGAAATTATTAGTAAAATTAAGGAATTAAATCCAGTTATAGTTGGACTTAGTTATAGGCTAACTCCAAAAACAGTTATCCCATTATTAGAGAAATTTTTTAATACATATCATACTTTAAATAAAAAGCCCGAGAAACTGTTTTTCGCCGGTACACCTGAAGTGGTTAAAATTGCTAAGGACTATGGGAAATTTGATCACTACTTTATTGGAGGTGAAGATAAATATGAGATTATTTCCATTTTGAGAAATGAAGCAGAGTTCTCTAAAGACCATCTTAAAATTCCAATGGATTTAATTACTCGAATTAGATGGAAAAAACCATATCCCATTATACGAGCTCACTTTGGATTACCTAACTTAAATGAAACATTAAATGGAATAAAAAAGATAGCAGAAGCCAAAGTCTTAGATGTAATTTCGATTGCTCCAGATCAAAACACACAATCAAATTATTTTCATCCTGAAGTTCAAAATAGAGATCATTATGGTGCCGGAGGTGTTCCGTTGAGGTCTAAGAGAGATTTTCATCTTTTAGACAAAGCAAGAATGAGAGGTAATTTTCCCCTTCTTCGAATTTATGCTGGTACGAGGGATTTCATAAAAATGGGAAAACTCTATTTAGATACCATTAAAAATGCTTGGGCAGCAATACCGATATTCTGGTTTAATCAAATGGATGGGAGAGGCCCTTTACCTCTAAAAGAGTCAATTAAACAACATTTGGAAGCAATAAAATGGCATGCATCAAATAATATACCTGTTGAAATCAATGATCCACACCATTGGAGTTTACGTGATTCTTCTGATGCTATCGCTGTAGCAGATATGTATCTCTGTGGTATTATAGCAAAAAAGTTAGGCGTAAGGCATTTTATAGCTCAATATATGTTCAATACGCCTCCGTCTCTTTCATTTGATATGGATTTAGCCAAAATGTTAGCGAAAAATGAACTACTTCATACGTTATCAGATGATAAATTCTCAATCATCAAACAAGTAAGAACAGGTTTAGCTAGCTTTCCTTTAGATTTAGAAAAAGCAAAAGGACAATTAGCAGCAGCCACTATGATTCAATTAGCTCTTAAACCTGAGATTGTCCATATTGTAAGCTATTCAGAAGCTGACCACGCAGCATTTCCTTCTGATATTGTTGAAAGTTGTAAAATCGTAAGTCAAGTGATTAATAAATTTCTTTCTAGTAATATAGATTTCATAACTGAGAGTATTCTAAGAAGGAAAGATCAATTAATTAAACAAGCAAAAGAAATTATATATTTAATTCCAAATTTATCATTAAATTCAGAAAAAGCTCAAGATCCATACATTAATCCAAATGTCCTACATAGACTTGTAAAGTATGGAATTTTTGATGCACCACATTTAAAAAACAGTAAGTTTGCTAACGGGAAAATCCAAACGAAGATCGTTAAAGGAGCATGTTATTCATGGGATCCAACACGAGATAAAATTTACGCAGAAATCGAAAGAATAAGAGATCTAGACAATATAAATAATGAAATTAATATTTTTAATTCATCTAATACTAAAAATGAAGTTATTAGTCAGGTGAGTAATAAATGAAATTCTGTATAATTGGAGCAGGAAATGGAGGTCGTGCCTTTGCAGCATATTTATCTTCCAAGGGACATCCTGTGAACTTATATAACAGATCTTTTTCAAGAATTGCTTCTATTAAAAAAAAAGATGGGATTAAATCTAAAGGTGAATTAAAAGGATTTTTTCCCTTAAACATTATCACACAAAGGTTAGATATTGCCGTAAAAAAAGCGGATGTCATATTAGTTGTGACTCCTGCCTCTGCTCATAAAATTATAGCTCAAAAAATCGCCCCCTTTTTAACAAAAGATCAAATTATCTTATTAAATCCGGGAAGAACATTTGGAGCCATTGAGTTTTACAAAACAATAAAAGAACAAATTGGAAATCCTCCCGTTTTTATTGCTGAAACTCAGACATTGCTATTTACATCAAGGCAATTGAAAAAAAATAGAGTCCAAATTCTAAAAATCAAAGATTATGTAGAATTTTCAGCTTACCCCGAAAAATATACGTTTTTCATTTATGATACATTAAAAGATGTATTTCCACAGCTAGAACCTGCTAAAGATTATCTTGGAATGACTTTAAGAAATATAGGAATGTTTCTTCATCCTACTCTTTCAGTGTTAAATTCTGGGATGATGGATAATGGCAAAGAGTTTAAATTTTATTCAGAAGGTGCTTCCAAAAGAACATGTGAAGTGCTTGAGGGACTACAATTAGAAATTAATAAAATAATGCAATTAATGGGTTTAAAACAGTTTAGTTTCAACAAATGGGCAAATAACACGTATGGTGTGAAAGGAAAATGTATCTATGATTCCATTCAAGGTATAATGGCATACAATAACATCAATGCTCCTAAAAAGCTAATTACTAGATATTTAACCGAAGATATACCAACAGGATTAGTTCCAATTGCCTCTTTAGCTGAATTTTTAGCTATTAATACCCCAATTATTGATTCAATAATAACCCTATCTTCAATATTATGCGGAATGAATTTCAAGAGTATAGGGAGAACAATAAATGGATTAAATTTAGAAGAATATATCAAAAGTAAAATAACTAGCGAAGAATTGGTTAATTTAGGGCATGAACAGCAAATATCGATCTATTAAAAAAGACAATACTGATACTATATCTATTTTACTAATTATAAATATAGAATTTCAATAAAATGATTTTTCCCACTAAAGAAACATTAACAAAAGAGGACCTTCAATCATCTTTTAAAAATATAATTAAAGACGGCTATATTTCCCAGATTATGGTAAATCTAACGACTGGGCCGATACTAATTTCTTTTGCTTTAATATTTGGAGCAAATATTTTTACAATAGGGCTTCTTGGAGCAATTCCAACTTTATGTAATTTCTTTCAATTACCAACGATTTTTTTAATTGAAAAAGTACGTAATAGGCGAAAAATTAGTGTTTTCTTTTTAGTCTTATATAGATTTTCCCTTTTAGTTATAGGATTCATTCCATTTCTTTTTGAATTTGAATTTAGATTTCTTTTTTTGATACTTTTTTTAATTATGCAATCAATTTTTGCCTCAATAGGTCATACAGCTTGGAACTTTTGGATGTACGACTTGATTCCTCACAAGATGCTTGGAAAATTCTATTCCAGAAGAATTTTCTTATCAACACTTATAGGCTCCTTGACTAATCTATTAGCTGGAATATTTATCGATACTTGAAATAAAAATTTAGTAATTTATCAAGAACTAAGCTATTCCATTCTTTTTTTTTTAGGATTTATTTTTGGAATTATTAGTGTCTATTACATCTCAAAAGTGTCAGAGCCTTCCATGATCAATTTAGAGATAAAACCAAGATTTCTTCAATCTATTTTTGAACCTTATCGAGATAAAGCATATAAAAACCTAATAATCTTTCTATTTTTGTGGTATTTTGTTATTGGGTCTACAACACCTTTTTTTACGGTTTATATGCTAGAAAAGTTAAACTTAAGCTTGACTTTGGTCATTTTTCTCATAGTATTAAGCCAAATAGTAAATATATTATTTTTAAAAATATGGGGTAGTCTTTCTGATAGGTATAGTAATAAATCTGTGTTAAGTGTTACATGTCCATTATTCTTAGTATGTATTTTTGCTTGGGTCTACACATCACTTCCAGGAGTATATTGGTTAACTTTCCCACTTTTAATTTTCATTCACATTTTTATGGGTGTTTCTTTAGCAGGGATTACCCTCTCATTAAATAATATTTGTTTAAAATTAGCTCCAAAAGGAAGGGCTAATTGGTATCTTGCAGTTACAACCTTGTTCACTTCAATCGCTTTAGGAATAGCTCCTCTAATTGGGGGCCTATTGACCAATTTACTTGAAGATTCTAAATTTAATTGGACTCTCGATTGGACATCTCTAAATATTAGTGGAAGCATCCAAATTTTAAATTTACAGGGGTTAGATTTCCTTTTTATACTCGCATTAATAGTAGGTGTTTTTGCTTTACATCGTTTACTATATGTAAAGGAAGATGGAGATGTTAAAAATGAAATTATTAGAAATGAATTTTTATTAGAAACAACAAAATCGGTGAAGAATTTTTTTAAGTTAGGAAAATCTAAAGTGATTTTACGACCTGGAATATCTTTTTACCCTTGGCGATTGAAGAGATCTTTGAAAAAAGAAAAACGTAAGGATAAGAAATGAAACTAATTTTTAATATAATTTTAAATAACTATATTAATTTTTTTTTAATAAAAAAATAGAACCAAATTATTTCAATCTTATTAGGCCTCGAATTTTCAATGTTTTATATCTTCTTTTTTCAGTTTTATTTCCTTAATCCTTATTTACTAACTCATTTATGAAAAATCTTAAATATCAGTAAACATTTAATAAAATAAGATTCAAATTTGATTTCATTTCTATAACCAATAAAAATCTTTTTATAAATTAATTAACAAATGAAATGTATAAATGTGTTTAATATCCATAAGAGAGACAATCATGAATGAAAAGCGATATAACATTGGATATTTCATAGCTTTTTCAGTTTTATTTCTTTTCATGATATTAAATTTCACTTTTAGTTTAATTTACTTAGATGTTTCTTTATTAGTTTTCTTTTGGGCGCTTAAATTTTTATCAGGATTTGGAATTTTATTGAGCCTTGCGAATATCTTTCTTATTATATTAAAGAAGTTCAAAGATAAATTTAGAAAGAAAGAACTGAATATTTTTATCATAATCCAAGGTGTGATTCCTTTAATTTTAATCGGGTATGCATCATATAAAGTCATTCTAAGTTATATTAGAAGGACTATCATAACTCAGACAGGATTTTGGTTCTGGTTTGATTTACTATTATATCTATATGGTATACTCTCTTTATTAATGAGCTTGTATATTTTACCTATTATCAAAGACCAAATAGAGGAAGCTGTAGAATTAGGAAAATTAAGTTGGTGGAAAAAAAGTGCCAAGCAAGTAGCAAGAGGAATTAAAAAAAAGTATTTTGAACTTAGAAAAGAATTTGCCAGCGCACAAGTTCAAGATCAAATGACCGTTAAGGAAATTCTAGATTTATGGAGGAAAAAATTTGCTTTAAATTTTTTGTTGATAATAGCAATAGGCTCTATTATATTTACACCAATTACATTTATCTGTATTATTTTTTGGTTGAGAATTTATATCTTTTTCAGAATTAAGATAAAAAATTATGAAAAAATAACATTACTTCTCGCTTTGATATTTATTGGAATTATAACTTCGATCTTTCCCTTTTTAAACTTATCAATTTATGCTAATATCTCCAATTATTATTGGACTGCGGAGATTTTCTATTTAATAGGGATTATTTTAGCTTCTATAATCTTTGTCAAAAAACTCTTGAGTTTGCAAGGTTTTACTATATCTGCTAAAAAAATAAAAAAGCGAGAAAAAAAGATTGAAGAACTTAAAGAAGAAAAAGAGAAATTAAAAGAACAACTAAAAGCAAAGACGAAATTAGATAAATAAGAAATCACAACATAATATTTATAGTCAATAATTAAAATTAAAGATAATATTATTTATTTAGGTTAATACAATTTGTAGCACAAATATTTAAGAAAGGTTATTATTTAATTACAGATAGATGGTTCCAGTAAATTCTTTTGATAAAACATAATAAATAACATGAATTATTAAATAATTTTAAAAAGAAAAAGTGTACAGCATTCATGGTAGAAGTTAAATGTTCTAAATGTTACCAAGGGATTTTAAATATTTTAGATTT
>CAYUTF010000022.1:0-40566 GCA_964447495.1 uncultured archaeon | reverse complement strand
TATTCATGATATAACAATAACCTTACCAAAGTTCAGTAAATGATCTTTTTGTATTTGAAAAATATAGAGTGATCCCAAATGTATTATCACTATATATATAGAGATGTTATTTTAGAATGGTTTTAAAATCGTGAAATTGGCGTTTCACGATCTTTTATAATATCGATTAATCGATTTTTATGTTAGTCTGTTTTTCATCAATTTTTTTTAAAGTTACTTCTAAGATTCCGTTAGTATAGCGAGCTTTGGCATAATTGGAGTCAATAGTAGCAGGTAATTCAACTTCTTTATAGTAATTTCTACTAACAATTCCTTCTCTAGTTGAAATTGTAATAGAATTTGATGTTGCTTTTAATTCAATGTCATCACGGGACACACCGGGCATTTCTGCGATAACGATAATCTTTTTACCATCTTCATTTACCTCAACTAATGGTTCCCTTACTTCTTTAACTTTGGGTTTCCCAGAATATGGCGTCTTTTTTATATTTCCAAAAGAGTCAATAGTAGGCTTCCCGTCTTGACCAAAATTTATATTAAAACCATACATAATCGGACCCTTAAATCCAAATTTATCTCGATTTTTCATAAATTCTCTCATAACATCTTCGGGAGATAACCCCTGTAATTCCTTAGGTAAATTATTAGCAATTTGTTTAAAAATTTCCTTGAAAATGTGCTGGAATTCTTTTGAATTCAACATGTTCGAAGGATCAATATTTTTAAAAAGCTTATTTGGATCGCCTAAAGATTTAAAGAAATTAAAAGGATCAGCAACTTTATCTCCATCATCATCTTCCTCATCCTCATCATCTTCCTCATTATTTTCATCTTTTTTTGTCATAAAATTGTATCACCTAAAAAAAATGTGTAGATATTACGTTCACTTAAATTTTTAAATATAAATTTAAATATTAATACTTAAAGCTAAAAATATTTAAGCTTCTAATCTAAAAAAAATTGTTTAGATTAATAAATTTATTCCAATTACAAAATATGTTATGAAATATTTAAAATACTTTAGGAGTGGATGAATATATACTCTGAATTAAGTGACGATGACAAAGAAATGTATTTAGATGTACTTAGAGAAGCTCCAATCCTTCCTTTCTCTAATTTTGTTTCTCGGGGAGATATTCCCGATAGAATTGATATCGCACGCCCGAGAAGTTATATTGATCGTGAAGCGTATCGTTTGGTTCGTCAAACGTATCGAGATAGATCCTCACGACTCATCCCTATTTTAGGATCTGCGGGAACCGGAAAAACCCATGCATATCATTCATTTAAAGATAAAGAACGTGAAAATAGGAAAAAGTTAGAAGAATCTACTGAAGAAGAAGAGATTGAAGTAAGTCAAATTGAACCTGTAGACTGGACAATTATCTATGTCCCAAGCCCTCCCGCTAGTATTCGGGTATTACTTCACGTGTATACATGTATTATTGAAGAAGTGGGTCCCGAAATTCTTGATATTGTATCAAAGAGGTTGGTTGTTGAAAAATGGGGAGGTAAAAAAGCCGGATTATTTCAAAAACCTAAAATTGAAGAGGTAATACAAAAGGGAATTAGAGAGTTTCCAGGTGTGTTTGCTGATTGTGTTAAAGCTTTAGTCACCTATCAATTAGATAAAAACAAAAAAGCATTAGCAGAAAGATGGTTATTAGGAGAAGATCTTGAAACTGAAGAATTAAGCGAGCTAGGAATTAATAGTGTGGTAGAAGATGATGATGTATGCCTTGCTATGATAAAAATCATTACAGAAAATTTAGATAGGGTTTTAATCCTTTATTTTGATGAACTAGAATCGCCCTATCGTATGCTTGGTGAAGTTGCGGAAAGAAAGTTTCTTGAAATCCTTAAACGATTATATAATGAAGTAAAAGGATTAGTCATTATTATAGCAGTTCTAAAAGAAATTTGGCCTCGAATATTAGAGATTGCAGATCAACCTTTACGTTCCCGAATGGAGCCAGAACAAGAATTAAAACCATTTAGTTTAAATGATCTTAAGATTTTTTACTCAAAAACCATGGAGACTTTTTGGGACGATAATAATTTAAATCCGCCATTATATCCATTGTTTCCTTTAAATGAAAAATTAATTGAAATGATATATGAAAAAACACAAGGAAATCCAAGAAATTCAATTAAACTTTGCAGAAGATTTATAGATAAAGTGGTTATGGAAGAGATGAGCGTAGAAGAATTAATGGAAGCAGGTGCAGATATTGTTGCTACTGCTAAACCTCCTACGCAAGATGAAGAAGAAGTAATCGATTTTTCAAAACCACGAGAGATGATTAAAAGGACAATCGAAGAAATTTTAGCAGAAGAGGAATATGTTATTGATGTGAATCCAGCATCAGTAGCAGGAGCAACTTTGAAAACGATCATCAAAATTGGTGAAGAAAAGGGAAAGGATTTTAATACTCAGATGGAATTTAAATTTATGCTTGGAAAAAGAAGTCAAACATTAGCAGCATTAATCGAATCTCAAGGTAAAAAATGGGGATTAGAAATTCCATCGATTAAAACATTTGATAGAAGCGCGGGAGTTGCGGGATATTATGCTGCAAAACGTATTAAAGATGCTATAGATGAGAAAGCCATAGATGCCGGTATCTTGATTGTACCTACAGGGAGTGGCGGTGCGAAATTTGAGATGATTTTAGATAATAATCCCATAATTCATAAGGTAGAATTAAATAATGAATCAGGGGAAAAATTAATTGAAAATGCGCTCTCATATCCAACAGAAAAAGGATGGGAAATCGCAAGGATTATATTTCCTGATATTGGAGATTATTCTCCTCCAGAAGAGAAGATTTCTGAAGAAGGAGAAGATATAGAGCACTCAACAGAGTAAACTGTTTTCTTATTTTTCTGCTGTTTTTTATATATTTTCTATACTTTCTTTAACTTTTTTATCTAAATTAAATAACTCTTTAGCTAATTTATCAGCACGATTACATAAAGAGAGAAGTTCTGTGAGTTTTGAAATTTTTTCGTTTTCTTCAAAGGAGCTAGAGATATTTATCAATCTATTCAAAGGTTGATTCAATTCATGATAAAGATGTAATTTGTTATCATGTAAAGAATCAATTAACCCATTAATAGTTTTATATAATTGCTCACTTTCCTTTATTAAATCAGGTAAAGTCCCAATTTCTTCGGCTTTATATTTTAAAAATGATACAATTTCATACTCTTGTATGATTTCAGCTAGTTCTGCCGCTTTTAGATAGCTCTTCTTAGCTTTTTTATATGCTTTCTCGTTTAAAAATTGTTCCGCAAGTTTGATTTCCATTGCTAATTTCTCTGGAACATCTTCTCCTAAATCTATTAACTCTCTTGCTTCTTGTAATTTACCATCATCTAACAATTTTTTTGTCTTCTCATTGATAGTATCTATTATGATTGTAGGCTCTTTCAGCTTTTCCATTAGTGATAAAATAGAATGTAATGAGTCTTTCAAAATCTCTTCCATTTTTTTTCTATCACTATCATAGTCTTTTAGTATTTTTTCTTCTATTGTCTCAAATATACTTTTAATAGAAACCATGTCTTCATCTTCTTTGAGTATGAACCCTAAAAAGAGATTTTCTTTCTCAATTGCCGTTGTATTAATCTTATTTGAGAAATATCTAATTTCATCTTTCTGAAATATTGCACTTTCATATTCTTTTTCTATATGTTTCTCAGCAAAATCTTTTAAGATTTCAATTGGTAGTTCTTGTTTGATTAAAAAATATTCAGCTAATATGTTAGGACCAAAAGATTTATCTATCTCATATAGAAAAATTGCTTGAGGTGACATTTTCTTATCTATTTTTATGAATTTTCTAAGTTAATTTGTATTTAATTACTTATTAATAAGTATTTGATTTTAAATTTTTATTTGATCAAAGTATTTGGATAATAATAATATTAATCTAATAGAAGACATAAAGGAGTCAAATATGACCAGCATAGAAGATACCTACTGCGAAGCCTTTGAAGGTCTTGTAGTCCAGCTGATGGTGACTGCTCAAGATACTGAATTTTTATATAGAGCAGTAAATTCTTTTACAGCTCTTCCATCAACTGTTTTTGGGGATGCCGAAGGGGGAATTGTGAAATGGCTTACTGAACGTGAAACTTTAGATGGAAGAATTGGTGCTATTGTACAATTATGGGTCACTGGAGGAGGAAAAAGTTCACGAGCTAAATTTTATGAGCAATTAGGATTAAGATTGAGGCAAGGTATTCTTGTTGTACCTACAACAGCAGTATTTGATTATTTTCCTGAAAAATGCGAGATAAAATTTAACATGATGAATAATGTGGGCCATTGTGGAGATGGTTATGAAGAGATAATTACAAAATTCAACCGTAAACTAATTTCAGTTCCCATTATGATGGGATATGATTTTTTAATAGACGAAGAGATATCTTACTCCAAAGGAGTTATGGGAGGAAATTTATGGTTATTTTGCGATTCTGTGAATAATGGCATCAAAGTAGGACGGGAAGCTGTTAATATTATTGCAGAGATAGATAATGTTTGTACAACTTTTGATGTATGTTCTGCGGGTTCTAAGCCTGAAACTAATTTTCCTGAAATTGGACCCTCGACAAATCATCCTTTTTGTCCAACTTTGAAAGATAAAATTTCTTCCGAAGAATTTAGAGTACCTATAGGTGTGAAATCAATTCCAGAAATAGTGTTTAATGCAGTTGATATAAAAACAATTGAATTAACCATGGTAAAAGTAATTCAAGGTATAATTGATATGGAGGGTTTAATTAAGATTTCTGCTGGAAATTATGGCGGAAAATTAGGAAAGTATAAAATTTATCTTAGAGAAATAGGTCTAAAAGAAAACTATTTCATTTAGAGAAAGTTTTATCATTTATGTAACACACTCTTATCGTCCAGTTTTCTCATCTGCTGAAATTTAGCATTTAAGATATGATCATAATATTTTTCTTTGAATAATTCTTCAATATCATCAAGTGGTAAATCTGCATGCACTCCCCGATCTTCAAGATACTCTCCAAATCTATTTCCATCATTATCGTAAGGGGGAAAAACAGCATCATTTTCACCGTCAAATTCAACCATGGGAAAAAAGTTTCCCTTAATTGCTGTTTGTTTATCAAACGAAGGGGTAAGTTTAAGCCACTTTTTATTAATAAAAAATTCACTATATCCATGATAATACATAACATTTGTTCCCATGAAATCAATAACTTTTTGAGAGACTTTGTGATTTATCAAATCACACAAATGAATTCGAGCTGGTATTCCAACTGCTCGCGCAAACGTAGATAATAAAATTGATTTTGAAACACAAAACCCATTTTTTCTTCGTAAAGTAACACTTGCTCTGAAATTCATTTTAACTGAGGGGTTATAAGTAGACATATTATACTTTATTTCATCTCGTACCCAGTAAAACAAAGCTATTGCTTTCTCTTTCACAGTATCTAACCCATTGATTATTTCAAAAGCTTTGTTATAAACGGGTTTATGATTAAAATCGTAAAAGTAGGTTGGTTTTAAATAATCTTCGAAATGTTCCATAAAGAGGAAAAACATGAATCATTTTAGAATGTTATTACTGAACTTTTTTATCTTAAAAATAGTAATACATTATGAAATATTAATCAAGAACAGATAAAATAATTGTAAATTTACTACCTTTGTTTGCTCCTAATTCTCGTTGAAAAATTTTTTCCTTAACGAAAAATATGAAAGGATTATTTTTGCTAGAAAATTAATAATATAGAAATTAGATTTTTGAAGCAATTAAGTCTATTATATCGATTACAGTAATCTTTTCTTGGAGTTCTGGTTCTAGATCATTATAGGCATCTATAAAATTTCCAATGCAGAAGGGACAGCTAGTAGTTAGAATGTCTGCGCCAGTATTTATCGCTTCCATTATGCGATCTTTTGAAATGTCTAAAGCTAAGGTTGGATATTGACTTTTAACTCCTCCACCAGCACCACAACACCAAGCATTTTTTTTATTCCTTTTCATTTCCACTAATTCAACACCAGGTATTTTAGAAAGAACCTCTCGAGGAATTTGATAAAGATTCATATGGCGACCAAGATGGCAGGGATCATGATATGTAACTACTTGCTTTTCTCCTTGATCTTCCTTAAAAGGGATTTTATCTGATTTCAATAAATCAATTAGAATTTCAGTGATATGTTTCACCTCAAAGGGTAATTCTTCACCAAGAATTTTTGGATAATCTTTCTTTAACGTTCTATAGCACCCCGCACATGCAGAAAATACTGTTTTGGCACCCATTTCACTATAGATATCAACATTATGTCTTATATTCTTCTTAACGGATTCCTCATCGCCAATGCGAATTGCGATGGAGCCACAACACCATTCATCCTTTGAAATTGCTAATTCTATTTGAGATGCATTAAGAATCTTGATCATGCTTCTTAATGTACTTACTTGTCGCAATGGCATCGTACAGCCTCCGAAAAATACCAAATCTGCTTTTTCTTTGATATTTGGAAATTCTTTGATCCACTCGAATTTTTTACTTTCATCTTCACCATAAGGATTTCTCATGGTTTCATTATTCATATAAGCAATCAATTTACTATGTTTTTCCAGAGGTGCAAATCCTGCTTCTACTAAATCTTTTCTTAATGCATTCCACACCTCAACATGATCAATCCATTTGCTCGTAGGAAGGATAATGTATTCATTTTGACTCTGATGACAAACTTCAGTACAATTACCACATTCAGAACATTGATACACATACTCTGCAAGTTCTCGACTTAATGGTATTTTCCCTTCTAAGATGCTTTTAAGGACATTCATACGCCCTCGAGCAAAATAGATCTCAAATCCTTGATCTCCTTTAGCCTCTTTTACAGGACAAGTTAAATATCTGCCCACAGCGGGACGGATGGCGAAGCCACAATCTCCACACCCCATCTGCGAATTAGATTAAATATCTAAATTCTATACAGGACATTATGGCTCGCCATTCCTTTTTTAAGTTTTTTAGCTCTAACATCTTTCTAGAAAATTAATAATGTTTGAAATAATAATGTTGTTACTATTCTCTAATTCTTAAAATTTCAGGTTTTGTTGTTTAAAATATTGTAATTTGAATTGATCGTTGTTTTTACATTTGACCTAAAATTTGACCATTTTCTAATAATTTAACCTATAAAATCCATTTTCAAATTTTATTAATTCCAATTTCATCAGTTTTTCAACTAGCTTATATAAAGATCTTCTTGCTTCTTGATGTTCATCATTAGCTTCAAAAACCCATAGATTTTCTAATCTGTTATCCTGATAATTAAGGTTTATATGGTGAACTTCACTATCTGATTTCAAATATTTACCTTTTTCAAGCGTTCTTTTTGATATACCCCATTCAGGATGAGCAGATAAGTGTTTTTCCATTATATATCTATGTTCAAGCATTATTCTTCGATGGGTATCTTTTTTATTAACAACTGGATTTGAATAACTTTTAGGAACGCGTATCCAAATACGCCCATCAGATTTGTCAATTAATTTGTCTTTTCCCCATTCTTTTTTTCCTTCAATCTGGTGTATCTTTTCTCTCCAATATCTTGCCTTATCGTTGGAGATTTTACAAATCTTTCCCATTTTTGAATCAGATAAATTTAAGTTTGGATCATTATATATCCTTGAAAACCAGTGTTTATGCATATATAACGGATTTTCTTCAGAGCAATCCTTATATGGATTTAGGTCAATAATTATATTCTTAAATTGATTGAATCGTTTAATTACTTTCCAATCATTTGAAATTTCATACCATTTAATTTTTTTAATTACTTCTTTTATATCATTCAAATTAATGTTCTGATAAGATATTGGTTGAAAATTTTTAAATTCCTTGAGTGCTGGATCAGAGTGAAAATTAAGATCAAAGTTTTGATTTAAAGAATATTTTCCATTTGAGAATAAGATACATCCCAACATAATTAGCTCAGAAAAAACTTTTCTTATCGATTTTTCTCCTATTGAATGTGCTTTTTTATTTTCATATATCCATAAATTTTCTATTTTGTTATCTTGGGGATCAAAATTTATATGATGTACTTCACATTCAATTTTGAGGTATTTACCTTTAATTAAATACTTTCTAGATATATCTAACTCTGGGTGATTTGCCAAATATTGTTCCATAATAAAGATATGTTCAAGACGATAAGTTTTTTTTCTACTTGGATTCTTTTTCAATTCAGGATGGTTATAATCATCTGATATTCTGACATAAATTCTCCCACTTCTATTATCAATCCAGCGGCCCTTTCCCCATTTCTCTTTTCCTATGATACCGTGTTTATATCTACGCCAATAATTAGCAGTAAGTTTAGTAATATTACATAATTCTGCTAATTTTTCATCTGTCATATCAAACCTCGTATCATAATAAACACGCTTGACCCATTTTTTATGTTTATATAGGGGGTTGCATTGAGAACATTCCTTATTTGGATCTAATTCAATAATTTTATAATTAGAATACTGATTTTTTCGAAATCTAACTTGCCAACAATTACTCACCTTAGACCAATCAATTTTCTTTAATTTATTCTTAATTACGGAAATTTTATCCTCATTCATATTATCAGAGCATTCTTCAGGCGAGTTATTTAATTTATTAATTAAGACGTTTTCTGAATAAAGTGCTGAGATATCAGATTTAGTAAATTTCGTAGTTAATCCTTCAATATAAAAATCATGATAAGCAGAAAACCTATCAAAAGCTGTTAAGCCTGTTTCTTTTTGTTCTTTACTTTCAAATTTAAATCCAAGAAGACATCGACAAGTTCCAACGTTTAGGATTTGATCATAATTAGTTTTGATTTCTAATAATGTCATATCACGCTTAATTTCTGTTGAATTCATGATCTCATTATGTTTAAGCGCATTTTTTTGCCACTCTTCTAAGAATTTTCTAAGACCTTTTGATAGTGACTGAAGTTTTTGTTGATCATTGAGGATCTCGGAATGGACTCTCAGATGCTTAAGAATCCTTTCATATTGGATAGCAATTTCATCCATTCCATCTTTAATCGCTTTGTTCACAAGATTTGGTTTAATATTTTTACTTATCTTCAATGCTTTAATTTGTTTTTTGGTTAATTGCTTGAGATATACATTCGAAACCGTGTCCATGTAACGCGAAATTATTGATATGCCTCTTCCAATCGTGATACAATATATCCATCCTTCTATAAATGAGTTAATTTCATCGGGAAATTGTTTTTTAATACTCTTGAACAATTCACGAGGAGGAAGTCCTGCTTTATCAAACAAACACGCTAATGCGGCATCCACAAAATCAACAATCCCCTCATCAACATAGACTAAAGGGATGCGATGTTTCTTACATTTAGGTTGCTTACCAAACCCAAGGAACCGCAATTTAAGAGGTTTAACTCGTGTCATGTATTCGCATCCAAAATTTGGACAGATTGCCACTCGATCCTCTCCTATATTTTTCCGTGACACGGGGGTATATACCTTCATGATGTTAATCTCTCCTCAAGTTGTGTTTTTGATCTTATGGGCTTCGTTGGTTCTTTTTCTAAAAGAACCTCCAATTCTCCTTCTAGACGATTGTAGTTTTTTTCAAGCTCTTCATAAAATTTGCTGAATTGTGCATTTAAGCATTTTTTCACCAATGAAGTGTTTTGTGCCAATACCATGATAAATTTGAGGAATTTTGGATGATCGTAAATGCTCTCCTCTGATAAATAGTGAATTAATATGAACAATTTCTCTGTGAGGTCTAAGAGTTTTTGTAATATTGCTTTATTATTGTTAAAAAAAAGAGAGTGAATCCCTTCTTCAACAGTTTGATTTGATTTTTTTACATTTTTAAGCAAAGTAATGAAATCTTTAGCTAAAGATTCGATTTTTTGTTTATGACTAAAAAATTTAGTGTTCACATAATTTTTGATAAGTATGGGACTGGGATGAAATCGATATCTTATCACTTCAGCCTTGTAATTGAAAAAAGTTCGGAGTTGGCGTGAAAGCTCTCTTATCTTTCTTAAGCCTTCAATTTCATACCAATTATTAAAAATTTCATCATATTCTGAATGAATATAGTGTTCTTCAATATAATTCGTCATAATTTATTATTTGAAATCTTTTACTAACTAATTATAACAGTTTTATTTAAAGAACAAAAAATCTCATTAAAGTCAGAATAATAATAAAAAAAGTATTGTAATTGTTTTTTAGTAATTTAGTGTTTTTCACCCCAAAAATTAAATTTACCTCGACTTAAAATCATATTTGGATCAAGAGTTTTTTTGATATTTGTCATTAGGTTATAAAATTCCTCGTTATAAGCACCAATATCGACCATTAATCGAGACATAAAATCACCCATCATATACCACTGAACTCCATGTTTTGTCACTCTTTCTAATAATGATGTCCATAATTTTAAATTGATTTCATCAATTTCTTTATGCGTTTCTCCATCAAACACACTCCAAAAACTAGTAAAGCCACAGGTGATTTCTACATTATTCCCATCAATGAGTAATATCGGACCACTTCCAGTGATTGGACGTGTTTTTGTAATGCTAATTATTTTTTGCATTAAATCATTGTTTTCAATATCCCATTGATCTATATCGTTTAACAAACTGGGATATTGATTGATCGGGGTAAAACATTCAGCAGTTAAAGGTTGCATAGAGGGAAAGATTCCCCATAAATTATGATAAAATTGCCAATGTCCTTGTTCGGTGTAATGCCATTTTGCAATATTTCCATCAGATATTTCAGAACCTAATAATTCAGCTTTATTGTTCATCATTATAGCATCAAGTTGTTTTACTTTTTCTTCTAATTCCTTTTCCGAATTTGCTTCCACTGTATAAAAAAGAATTCCTCTTTTTTTCTTTAAATTTTGCCACATCGGCATGCATTCATATTGTGTAAGAACAGTAACAATTAAGTCCATGATATACATAGCATCATAGACATCAATTCCCTTATTACGTATGTCGTTTAGGATATTTGCGGAAATCTGGCGTTCTTTTCGAGGTAATTGAAAAGATTTATATTCCGCATACTCTGGTCTAGGAAAAACTTGCAGAGTAACTTTTGTTTTAATCCCATATATACCATTATCTCCGCAAAATAATCCTGCTAAATCAGGTCCATTTCCAAATCGGTTAAATGGAAATTTAGAATATCTATTTGCTTGAGATCCTGTCTCTATAATTTCACCCGTAGGTAAAACAACTTCGAGCGATACAAGTTGATTAGTACATGCTCCATATTTTGCACATCCGCCCCCTCCGACCGAGTGATGTGAAATCCCTCCACCTATGCTGGCAGTCATACCAGAACCAGGCCCCATACAACCCGTATAAAGTCCAAAATCGCATAAGTATTCATTTAATTTAGCCCATGAAATCCCTGCTTCAACAGTGACAACTAAATTATCACGATCGAGATTAACAATTTTATTTAAACGTTTTAGATCTAGTACAATTCCTTCATTTCCTATTGGTTTACTCCCACCGAATTCGCAATCACCACCACCTCGGGGTATAACGGGAAGATTCTCCTCATTAGCAACTTTTAGGATTTCAGAAATCTCTATTTCATCTTTAGGTCTAATAACGATATCGGGAATACCTTGTAAAAGAAGATCTACATTTCTAGAATAACTGTGCCTTATAAGGATATCATTTGAAATGTGTTCCTTTTTGACAATTTTTTCTAATTTATGATAGAGTTCGGACATAATTAATAGAATTTTATAAATATCTCAATTATGAAATTTTTTAATTATATTAAATTTTCACGCCAAATATATATAGATTTTTTCTCATTAATGTCAAAATTCTATACAAATTAGGTTTAAGCTTGTTTACCCCAGAAATTATACTTTCCGCTACTTAAAATCATGTTTGGATCAATGGTTTTTTTTATACTTCTCATGAGGTTATAAAATTCTTCGTTATAAGCTCCAATGTCAACCATTAAACGACTTGTAATGTCTCCCATCATGTACCACATTGCTCCATGTTTCGTAACCCGTTCCAATATAGATTTCCATAATTTTAAATTTAATGCTTCAAGCTCAGGATGGTACTCCCCATTAATATAACTACTAAAACTAGTAAATCCACAGGTTAATTCCACAGTATTGCCTTTTAATAAAATTATCGGTCCACTTCCGGTTACAGGTCTCATTCCTGCGATTTTTAAAATGGTCTCCATATCCTCCTTATGCTCAAAATCCCACTGATCTAAATCTTTTAAAATGTTTGGATATGATGCGATAGGAACTTTACATTCAGCGTCCAATGATTCAAATCCAGGAACTAATCCCCATAGATTGTGAGCATACATCCAATGACCTTGTTCTTCATAAAACCACTTTCCAATATTGCCCTCTGAAATTTCTAAACCAAGCGTTTCAGTTTTATTAGTTAAAAATATCTGATCTAATTGCTTGACTTTTTCATTTAATTCTTGTTCCGAATTAGCTTCAATAACATAAAACATAATGCCACGTTTCCTTTTTAAATTTTCCCACATTGGGAAAAAGCCGTTTTGAACACCAACAGAAACTAATAGATCCATAAAAAATATGACATCATAGACATCTATTCCCTTCTCTCGAATTTGGGTAAATATTGCAGACGAAATCTCATTTGACTTTCGAGGCATCAAATAGGTTTTATACGCAGCATATGGGGGTTTTGGAAAAACTTGTAAAGACACTTTTGTTTTAACGCCATATATTCCATTATCTCCGCAAAATAAGCCTGCCAAATCAGGACCATTTCCGAATCGATTAAAAGGAAATTTGGAATATTTGTTCGCTTGAGATCCTGTTTCTATGATTTCACCTGTAGGTAAAACAACTTGTAGTGATACTAATTGATTTGAGCATGATCCATATTTAGCACCACCCCCACCTCCTACTGAATGATGGGATAAGCCTCCTCCTATAGATGCTGTTAAACCCGAGCCAGGACCTAAACAACCCGTATATAACCCATATTGCGATAAGAAATTATTTAAGCTAGACCATGTTATTCCCGCTTCAACAGTAACTACTAAATTATCTTGATCCAGATTAATGATTTTATTCATACGTGTTAAATCTAGAACAATACCTCTATTCCCTATTGGTTTACTGCCTCCAAATTCGCAGTCACCCCCTCCTCGAGGAATCACGGGAATAATCTCTTTATTAGCTATCTTTAAAATTTCCGAGATTTCCTTCTCATCCTTAGGTCTGATAACATAATCAGGTACCCCTTGTAAAACCGGATCGACATTTCTAGAATAGGCATGTCGCATGTAAATACTATCAGAGATATATTCATCAGATACAATTCTTTTTAATTTCTGAAATAAATCCGTCATTTGAGAACTCAAAGTGAAAACAATTAATATAACATTATCTTTAGTACATTTAAAAGTATAACTTTAAATGTGAAATGCTAGAACACCAGAAAAAGTATTATGTTATTATATTTTGTGTAGTAATTTGTATTATTCCAACTTTTTTTGGACTATTTACAAATTTACTGTTCATTAGATTAGTAAATACAATGACCTTATCCTTAATTATTATTGGTGGAGTCCTCTTATTCATTTTAGGGAAAACTTTTGAGAAGTATTTCTATAATCATGAAATTCTGGAATTAATGCGGCACCATGATTTGATTTCAGCACTTATAAACAAAAATAATAATATGGTGTTGCTAGTATTCTTTCCCCTAACGATGATTATGGAAGAATTCATCTTTCGATATTACGCGATAGGAATTTTATTTTATGCATTTAATTTGGAGTTTTATCAGTGTATACTCATATCTAGCATAATTTTTTCCTTGTATCATATTCATTTTTGGTTTAAATTTAAAAATCAGAGAATTATGATTATCTATATGATTTATTCTTTTTTATTCGGGCTTTTAAATGGTTATATACTGTTAACTATAGGACTATTCTTTTGTATTTTAGTTCATTACCTTTTAGCTTTTACTCTCTATATTAATATCGCAAGAAAGATTAGTAACTAAGGTTGGTAATATGGATATATATTTTAGAAATTTAGAGTTAAATGACATTCCAGCGATTCTTGACATCAGTAAGGATATCTGGGAAGGTGATGATTATGTTCCTCATGTTATTCATAATTGGCTTGAAGATAAAAACAGTTTGAATTTTGGAGTGTTTAATGATGCAGAATTGAAGAACCTGATAGGTTTTGGAAGAGTGAAAATCTTTCCAAATAACTTAACATGGTTAGAGGGGGCGCGAGTGAAAAAAGAATTCCAAAAACAAGGTATAGGAAGAGAAATAATGGAATATGCGCTTAATTATTCTAAAAAAATTGGAGCTAAGGTTGTTCAATATGACACATCATCTCGAAATGAAGGATCAATTTCTCTTGCAAGACACTTTGGATTTAAAATGAAAAAAAGCATGGAGAATTTATCATGTAAAAATAAAGAAATAAAAAGAGATGGACTGAAATATACAAAAATGGAGTCAATTTCTTTAAATCAAGCTAAAGAGTTTTATAGTAACATTGAAATTGGTCCGGGTAGCGAGACTTGCATTGGATGGTCTTTCGTACCATTACAATCGTTAGATATTCAAAATTCTACATGGTTTCGAAACAAAAAAGCTATTATACATAAAATAAATATTCAAAGCTCAAATAGTCGAGAATCTCCGGATAACGATGAAATATGGTTAATTGCTTATGGTCAGGCTAAAGAAGCTTTCAATTTAATTCAAAATGCAATATTGGAACAAAAAAATATTCAAAAAGTTAAAGAGATAGACATTTTTTGTCAACCTGATGTTGTTCCCAAAATAAAAAAGATCGGGTTCTCCTATTGGGATAATAAACCTGTTCAAGTAATCCTTTTTGAGAAGACATTGGATGAGTTTTAACATCAAAATATATATAATAAATTAAAAAACTCAAACAATCTACTCTTTTAAAATTTTTTTATCCCTCATTAGTGTGACTTATAAAATTTAATTAAGTAATTATTATGAGTAAAGTCAGTATCGCAACCCTTCCCCTTCACAGAAGTAAAGCTCCAATGTGGTTAATAAAAAGGATGAATCTTTTAGGTAAACCCATTTTTGATATCTTGTATGAAATAGAAGGAGCAAAAGGGATAATCAAAAGACTTTCTGATACATTTTGGTTTCAAGGATTAGCATGTATATTGGGTTTTGATTGGCATTCAAGTGGTTGCACAACAGTATTAGGTGGTGTTTTAAAACAGATTATCAACCCTGAAGAGCATGGATTAATTATTGCGGGAGGAAAAGGAAAAAACTCTACAAAAGTTAAGGAACATTTATTAGAAAAAGCGAAATTTTTGGATTATACTGATGACGATGTGAACCAATTGAGTGAAACAAGCCGGCTCGTCGCAAAAATAGATAATGCGGCGATTCAAGATGGTTTTTCATTGTATCATCACTTAATGATTGTATCAGAGAAAAATTGGGGGATAATTCAACAAGGACTTGACGCAAATATTGGCAAAGCTAGAAGATATCACTGGATATCAGATAATTTAGAAAGTTATCTCAATGATCCTCATAAAAATATTAGTTCCGAAATTTTTAAAGAGAATGTCATGAATTTAGTTTCCAGGGAAAGTGAAGAATGCAGAAAAGTTTCGTTAGATCTACTATCGGAAGGTTCTAAAAGGGTTAAAAACATGATTTTAAATTTAAGATTAAAAAGCAAAAATCAAACTTCCTTAGATGATTTCTTAGCACCAGCCTCTAGATATAAATGTTGTACTCTCCCTCATCTTAAAATGCCGATTCCTTTTACTTTAAAATGGGAAACTCTCGATTTAGCCAAAAATTTAGGCATAAATGATTATACAGAACTTTTAAAGCTTCATGGTTTTGGCCCAGGGATGATTAGGGCATTAGCTTTAATATCAGAATTCATCTGGGGGTCGCCACCTTGTTGGAAGGATCCTGCTAAATATTCTTTTGCTTTTGGTGGAAAAGATGGTATTCCTTACCTTGTTAATTTAAAAAGAATGGAAAGATGTGCAGAAATACTATCAGAGGCTATAGACGCAGCCCATTTACAAAAGAATGATAAAATTAGTGCTCTTAAACGATTACAAAAATTTTCTGTTCATTCAATATAAAAATTCTATGAAAAAAATCAGATTTTTAGAAAACCTTGTTTAAAATTAAAAAAAAAGAAAATAAGGAAAAAAAAATTATCATAAAAGAATTATTCTATTTTCAAAAAATTTCTCAAAACTAGAGTTTTATCCGTAATTTAATGCTGAAAGAAAATACCTAATTCTAATTCAATAATTCTTGGATCGAATTGCCTGAAACCATTGATTCCAAATGTTTAATAATTTTACAAACTTTTCTCTGGAAATTGAATATTCCTTGAATTTACCTTTGTTAGAACTATAAATAAATTTATGTATTTCCAAAATTCTAATATGATGGGAGATGGAAGGTTGACTTCTATTCAGGCTTTTTTCAATATCAGAGAGTAAACATGGTTTATTATTTAATAGATTTAAAATTAAAAATCTGTCTTTATTGCCTATGATTTCCATACATTCTCGTAAGAACTTATAAGAGGTATCATTCTTGAATTTTTTTTTTATAATTTTAATTTTATTTTTTGTTAATTCTTTCATGTTTTTCTTTCTATTCTCTTCTTTCTATTATTTTTTAAATAATTAAGATGAGAGATTTTTAATCCAATTCTCCCATAAATGCACAAATTCCATTATTTTTGACTTATTTAATGAGTAATAAATATATTTTCCATTTTTCCATCCTTTAACGAATCCTGTTTTCTCTAATATCTTAATATGGTGTGAAGAGGTAGATTGAGATTTACTGATAAACATCTGTATCTCATCCAATTTTAAAGGTTGAGATTTTATTAATTCCAATATTAAAAATCTCTCAGGATTCGAGAACGATTTCAACCATTCGACTAAATTGATTTTTTCACCAAGAACTTCTATTTCAAGCATAGGATCTAGGTCTTCATTTGCTTGTTCAAGATAATTTCTTTTTTCTAAGGAAATATTAACCTGGGAGGGTAAAATATTTTTATCTGGTTGAATTAATTGTTTAATCTGTTCAAATTTTTCATTACCTTTCTTAAGTTTATTTTTTACTTGATGATTATACATTGCGAGTTCTATTGTAGGTAGAAGGTCATCTTCATTCGTTATAGGTTTTACTATATATCCATAAGGTTCCGATAATTTGGCTCTATTTAAGGTTTTTTTATCTCCATATGCCGTTATAAATATAATGGGAATATCATAGTTTTTATTAATAAAATTCGCTGTTTCAATTCCATCCATAGTTCCCGCTAGAATTATATCCATTAATATCAAATCAAGATTTAAATTCTTGATTTTGGAAATTGCTTCTTCTCCAGAAGAAATAATGGCAATTGGATTATAATTTAATTTTTTTAAAAGAATCGCTATTGCTTCAGCGGTAATTAATTCGTCTTCAACAATCATAACTTTTATTTGTGCCATTTTACTCTGTCTTATAATAATTTTTAATATTACCAAGTAATTATAACATGAGTTCCATTATTTTTTTCAATAGAAATTTTTCCGTCCATTTGTTTGGTTATAGTGGAAATAAGTTTTAACCCTAGTGTGTCTGAACTTTTATAATCTACATCTTTGGGAAAACCTATTCCATTATCATACACTTCTAATAATAACTTATTGTTTATGGTTTTTTTCAGTGTAACAATAATTTTTCCATTATCATTTTTAGAAAAAGCATGTTTTAATGAGTTAGATACAAGTTCATTTATAATTAAACCACAAGCCATGGCTTTGTCTAGACTGAAATCAATATTTTCAATGTTCAATTTTAGTTTAATCTGTTTGGAATTTGCGGAATAAGCTTTAAATAGATTATTAACAAGGTTTTTTATGTATTTTGAAAGACGTATCTTATTCAAGTTTTCGGAGTTGTATAATGATTGGTGTATTAGTGCCATAACTTTAATACGACTTTGGAAATCCTTAAAAATATGAAGAATTCTCTCATCTTTTACATGTTGTTCATGTAGTACTAATAAACTTGAAATTATTTGCAAATTGTTTGTTACTCTATGATGGATTTCTTTCAGGAGTATTTCTTTTTCTGCTAGGGAAGATTCCAATAGTGATTCATTCTTTTTTTGCTCGTTTATATCAATTATATTTATATGTAGAGCACAGGTTCCTTGAAATTGAATCCTTTTTGAATATTGTCGGATATACAAATAATTTTCATTTTTTTTCTTCATTCGTATTTCGGATTGAAATGAGGATATATCATCGTTTAAAATTTTGTTATATTTTTCAATTGTTATTTGTAAATCTTCAGGATGAATATGCAGGGTTATGGTGTTTAGATTCCAAGATAATAGTTCATTTATTGAAAATCCTAAAATGTTAGATATCCCTTTGTTTGCAAAAATTATTCGTCCATTAGCAATAATAAGCGTGCCCAACAAGGATTGTTCTGTAAGCATTCGATATTTTTTTTCACTTTCTCTTAACTCTCTTTCAGTAGAATCACGAACAATAAAACCTGCAAGAACGTTCGCTATAGATTGTAAAAAATTGATATCATCTTTTGAAAATATCCGATATTCTTTGGTATGAGCTCCTAAAATACCAAATGGAGTGTTTTTTCCTTGAATAATAACACTCATGCCGCTTATAACATCATGATCCGCAAGAAGTTTTGGGGCATAAAATCGAGTTTCAGTCTTTAGGTTTTCCACTATTACTGGAGTGGTTTTTAGTAATGTAAAACCCGCTTGCGAATTTATATTATTTTCAACAGTTGCATTTCCAACTAATCCTTTATGCCAACCCACTCCTGCCCGTAATTTTAAAAATTTCTTATCAGGAAGAATTTCAAGTACCTTTGTAAACTCAACATCCAATATTTCTGCAAGTAAAGACGTTGCTTTTTTAAATAAATTATCAATTTTTTTTTCAGTAATTGTTTCTAAACCAAATTTGGCAATTAAAGCCTGTCTATGGATATGATTTTCAATGAACTGTTGGATTTTTATGCTTTTCGTTAAATCTTGGGAAACACAGAGAATTCTGACAATTTTATTTTGTTTATTAAAAATTGGTGCTAGATTTGATGAAATTGGTACATAAGTTTCATTCTTGTTTTTAAATCGATATTCAATATTTTTAACTAAAGTGCCTTTCAATACTTTTTTAATTCCTTCGGTAAGAATTCTTTTCTCATTAGGATGAATTAATTTATAAATGTTTAATGAATCAAGAGTTTCTTTTTTATTATATCCTAAAAAATCAGTAAAAGCATTATTAACATCAAGAAAATTTGTATCAAGATCTAAGGTATAAATCATACATTCAGATGCTTTTAGCAATGTTTGAAATTTCTCTTCAGGTAAACATTGAGAACAATTAAAATCTTTTAGCTTATTGAAGGAATTTGTATTTTTTATCTCCCGTTTAATAGTTGGAATTAAGCGATTTAGATTATCTTCATTGACATAATCATTTATTCCAGTTTCTATCAATGAAATCATCGCTTTTTCATCTATTTCTTTTCCTATAACAATATAGGGAAGTAATATTTTTTTTTCTTTAATGATTCTTAATATTTCTATTCCGTAAAGCGTCCATGCGTCATAGTCGGATAATATAATATCCCATGTTCTTTTAGATAACACTGAATATAAATTGATATGATTTTCGATGAATTCCAATTGCACTTTGAAGGTATGTTCTTTTAACTTTTGCATTATTGAAGATACTACATTTTTAGAATCAGAAATGAATAATATATCATATTTTTCACTCAAATTTCATGCACTGCACTAAATTTTCATTTTTTTATTAACTTTAATACTCTAGAGAATTTCTTTAATTATAAAATTGGAATGTTCATTAAAAAAAATTTCTGTTTTAATTAGCTACATCCAAGCTTTCATTCTAATTTTCTTAAAAATATAAAAAAAAAACCCTTAAATTAAATCTTTTGGATATAGATCGAGATTGGTTAATATTATATTATTAATCTAACAAAGTATTTTTATGTTATATAAATTTTAAGGAAATTTTTCCATTTTTCTATCGTATTATATCTAATTTATTAGTTTAAAAAATTTAGTAAATATAATAAAATTTATAAATGAAGAAATCAGTGTAAAGTTCATATAAAAAATCTTGATTTTTTATTTAAGTTTTTTTATTTCAAAAATTTTATAAGCATAAAAGTATAAAAAGAAGTGATTATAAATGGTAAAATTAACGCCTGATATGAAAGAAGCATTAGTAGTTCCGGGTAAGGGCGGGTCTTTAGTTTATTTAGCGACAGCATCAATAGATGGTAAACCTAATATTGCCGGAATGAGATATGTTGCCACTATGAAAGATGATAAAGTTTTGATTGCTGATATGTTTTTAATTAAAACAAAGAGAAATTTAAAGGAAAATCCTGAATGTTCTATAGTTATAGGTCATCCTATAAATTCTGGTAGAGATTGGGTATTTAAAGGAAAAGCAATAGATATAGAATATGGATTCCCACCAGATTTTGATTGGTATGGGATATCTGCTAAAGAAGTTTTAGATGAATGGGGTGATTGGCATAATAAACAGCCTCCAGATGAAGTACCTCCAGATGTAGTATATTCACATCCGGCTCAACGTGGTATTGTCGTATTACATGTCGAAAAAGTTTATTCAATTGAAAAAGGCAAAGTAGGAGAAAAAATTTTATAAGAGGTGTATAAAAATGGGAATAATTTTAACAAATAGAATGAAAGAATGGATAAAGACAGGATGTCATCTAAATGTAGCTGATAAAAAAGGAATACCACATGTAACTGTTGCAAGAAATATAGATTCCGTTTCAGATGATGAAGTTATATTTGCTCTTACTAGAGATGAATATTCAGTGATTAAAGAACCTTTATCAGAAAATTCATGGGTTGCTTTTGGTGTTTCTGGGATTGGTAGTATTCGATTTTGTTATCAATTTAAAGGTCAAGGAAAAGCAAAACAAAAAGGAGACACAATATTTTTAACGGTTAAACTTTTAGAACTGTATTGCACTAAACCTGGATGTTATGCTGGTCTACGACTTGATCTTAAAACTCCGCAAGAACTTGATGCTTGGGAAAGTAATTTGTGGAAAGATTTGCCAAAAAAATAATAAAATTCTAAATATTCTTTTAGATATATCGATATTAAAAAAGTTGAAAAGGAATAACTAATTAAGGTCTGGAAATAATTGACGCTATACAATCAAAATGATGACAAAAAAGAAATAATTAGAAAAAAACCTAAAAAAAAACCAACACAATTTCCTTGGTTTATGCCATTTATGTGTGAAGGGTGTGGAGATTGCATAACAGCATGTCCAAATTCTTGTATTGAATTATTGGGATTAAATCGAAAAGTTCCAGTTGCATGGCTTATATATCCAGATTATTGTTTAGGATGTGGAAATTGTGTAGAAGCGTGCATAGTTGATGCTGTTCAAATGACTAAATATGTGGATAAAGCAATTGAGCGTTATAAAACAAAAAAAAAACCATTCGATTGAAAATTATGAAAAATAAATATTTTTTTTTTTAAAAAATAATAAAAATATGCCCAAATTAAAAAATATAAAAAAAATAAAAAGTGGAAATGATAAAAAGTGGAAGTGATAAAAAGTGGTATTTGATCTAAGAAGATGTGATTTTAGAAAATGTAAAGGAGAATGTCTAGCAATGTGTCAGTTTGTTGATTATGATGAGCAACAAGCTAAAGCAGATATGGCAAAATTAATTCATCAACAACCTGCTGATATATTAGCTAAATGTGTGACATGTTATGGATGTAATGAATATTGCCCTTTAGGAGCAAACCCATGGGATTTAATTAATCAAATGCAACAAAAGACTGGACTCTACATATATCCAGAAAAAGCCAAGCAAACAGCTTTAGGATGGGCAGCAAAAGAGGATAGAATTATAAAAGGAGATCCTAACAAACCTGCTTTATCAATAGGGGGATTTGCTGATGCTCTTCCCTATGAAAAAGTTTTTAAAGGAAAGTTATTTAATGGATTATCACTAATTATGGGAGGTTCATATTGTTGCAGAGCTCCTGAAACCCATATGTGTGACGCCAATTCTTGTTTAGAAAATTTGCCTTCATTAATAAAGAATTTAAGCGACACGGGATTTAGGGAAATAATTTTTTATCATGATGCTTGCTGGGGTTTTGTGACGGCTGAAGCGTTATCAATGATGCTTGAAGTACCATTTAAGGCTACACATTTGATGGAATATATTCGTAACTGGCTCCTTGAACATAAAGATCTTATTACACCTCTCAATCTTAAAGTTGCTTATCAACGTCCATGTACTACAAGATATAATCCTCATGGAGAACTGAAGGAAGATTTTTATGATTGGGTTGAACAGACTTTTGAATTACTTGGCTGCGAAATTGTAGAACGAAAATATCAAAAATTAAATAGTATGTGCTGCAATTCAGGTATATTTCCTACCCAACATGATAGAGCTATGGATAATGTAAGTTTGAATCTTCAAGATGCTAAAGATGCTGGAGCTGAAGTATATGTAATGTTTTGTCCTATATGTACCGCAGTTATGAGAGGAACTTCTAAACAAATGGGTATGGAACCTTATCACATAATAATGTTAGTACAAAAAGCACTTGGAGAAGAGATACCTATTGGTGGCGCAGGAATAGGAGTACCTGTTCATTAATATAATAATTTATATGAGATAGGTAAATAATAAGTGAAAATTCTAATTAGTATAAGATCTTCAGAAGAATTATCTGCCGCCATGAAAGGCAGAGCAGATATTATAGATCTTAAGAACCCTGAAGAAGGATCTTTAGGTGCTGCCTGTCCTTTATTTATTAAGCATATTAGAGAATTGGCTCCCAATTATTTAATTAGTGCTGCTATAGGTGATATGCCGAATTTACCATGTACGGCAGCTTTAGCTGCTATAGGTGCAGCGGTATTTAATGTAGACTACATAAAAGTAGGATTATATGGTACTTATTCTTATGAAGAAGGATTAAAATTATTAACTACTGTTGTAAAAGCTGTTAAAGAATACAATTCAAATATTATGATTGTTGGTGCGGGATATGGTGATGCGATAAATTTTGGTGGAATTAATCCATTGAAGATTCCAAAATTAGTCAAAAACGCAGGAGCTGATATTGCAATGCTAGATACAATTACTAAAAAAAATAAAAAATTATTTGATTTTTTAAATTATGATAAATTAAAAATATTCACAAAAGAAGCCCATAAACGAGGTTTATTAGCAGCATTAGCAGGGTCTCTTCAGAAGGATGATTTATCAGTAATCTACAAATTAAATACAGATATTACAGGATTTCGGGGTGCCGTTTGCAGTGAAAATGATAGAAAAAATGGAGTGATAAGTGAAAATAAAGTCGCTAATATAATGAATTTTGTACATAATTTAATTTAATAAATCTTTTTTTTATATAAATAATAAAAAATAATGAAAATAATAATAGTATCAAAGGATTTTGAAGTCTGGATCCTAATGAACTGAAACTTGTTCTATTTAATTTTATAACTTAATAATTGTTTCAAAATATCGTTTTTATTTAATTTAATTATTTGATTTAATATCGCTAAATTTATTAGAAAGAAGTGATATTATTTATTTATGCCAATAAATAAAATATCTCCTACCTCAATTAAGAAATTAGGAGTTAAATCACTTCTTTCTGATGAATATATGATGGCATTTTTTAAAAAGTTTTGTACTGCAATCGAATCTCGCACGTGGAGGCTTAAAAGAGCTAAAAACGCAAGATATGAGGATATTGATTTTTTAAAGGTATTTTTCCTTTCTGAGATTACCAGCAGATCAATTCATGAGACCAGCGAAATGCTCAATGTTCATTATTTGAGTCATAAAAAGGGAAGACAGAAAAGATTTGCGGATAGACGGCAAAAACGATTTGCACCGCATCAAACCGAGGTAAATAAACATTTACGCAAGATTGGCTTTCAAAAAGCACGCAAAATTTTGCGAGAATGTATAGATGACCAATTACAGGAAGCTTTAATTTTTGATCTCATTTCACGGAAAGTAAATGTATTGATAGATTTCACGGAGCATTCATATTATGGATCTCGAGAGGATAAAATGATAAAGGGAGCAAACCGGCAGAAAGGAACAAAAAAATGCGTCATTATCTTGGATTTTCGCTTCTTTCTCGAGGAGTCCATTTATACGCAGGATTAGAACAGGTGGCAACGGGGCAATCTAAAATCCCAATTATTATAACTTTTCTCGATCACTTGCTAAACTTGGGATTTGAGTTAAAGTACGTGTTGATGAATTGAGAGTTTTATAAAACAGAACTATTTGACGAAATTAAGGGAATGGGTGGCAATATACTAATTCCTGCAAAGCAGTATAAAAAGATCAAGCAATTTATAACGGAATATTTGGAAGGAAAAAAAGGACGGGTGAGGAAATACACGTTTTCTAGTGCTACCGAGGCAAAATGTCGATTTTTTACCAATGCTTACCTCATAATAAAAGCGAAACGGGGTTTTTCACTTCTAGGGGTCAAGAGAGATTATCAGAGGGGAAGAATATCCCTAAAGGATGCCAATCATATAATTTTTATCATAATGACTACCAAGAAGCCTAAAGGCAAGACTAGCTCATGGGCGTCCCGTATATCACTATTTTATCATAAGCGTTGGCTCATCGAGACGGGGTTTTCCGACTTAAATCGAATTAATTGGCGATGGAAGTTAAATCATGATAAAGTGCGCTATTTAGACATATTGGCTCGAATACTTTTATACAATTCGTGGAAGATGAATAAAATGCTCATAAAAAAATCACAAGCAAAAGATCGAGTATTTAAAACTTGGACCTTGAATCAAAATCAAGATAGCTTGAAGAAGGCATTTTTATCTTTAGAAAAAAAATCACGGGAGGTGATCGGGTAAATCTCAAATTATGTCGGTTATCCGACTATCAGAGAAATGTTAAAAAAAAAAAGAAAAAATTAAATACTGAAAATAAAAAAAATTATTCGATTAATCTGCCAGCATCAGCTAACATTTTAGCGAGATCGCTCATACCTAATTTTTCAAGAGTTTCTCTTGTTTGCCAACCGGTCTTTTTATCCCAGCCATGAAGTTCGTAAAATGCATCTAACATTTCGTTATATTTGGCCTTATCCAATGTTACTCCTTTCTGTGGACCTGAAAGGATTGGATCTTCAAAAAACCTTCGATGGGGTAAATCAGCTTCTCTTGTAAAACCAACATGGATGGTATTGAACGCTTTTTCTAAGTTATAGGTTCTTTGACCTTGAAGCATCAAATCATCTACAGTAATATTGATACCTAAAGCTGCGTCCATTAAATCTACGTAATCTGATGGTTCAAGAGCATATACACCTGACCATGTGCCAACATAAACACATATTCCTAACATATCTTCTATTTCTTTTGTTCGTAATTCCCAGAATACCATTGGTGGAGCATCTTTATAAGAAAATGGATTGAATTTTACACCTTTAGGACCAAAAGCTTGATCTACATTTAGGGAACCTCGCATGTGTCTACCCGCAATAGGTGAAGTAGCACATGCTAAAGACCAGCATTTTGCTAATCGATATGGATCTAAAGAATCTTGTCCTTTCTGATGTATTGCAAATTTCTCCGAACCTTTTCCTAATTTTTTAGCAGCTGCAACTACACCGTCAGCCAAAAAATCACCAAAGCCTTCACGTCGAGCGACCTTTTCTTGTAATGCTATAGCAGCAGCAGTATTTCCCCATGTAAGTTCTAAACCATCAGTATCTTCCTTAGTGAGCAATCCTTTTTCGTAAGCTTCAAACGCCCATGCTATTGCGACAGAGGAGTCATCTCCATCTAAACCTAATTGATTTGCTTTTAAATAGTAATAAAGACCACCGTCGGGATCAGTTATATCCATCTTAGCATTCCATAAACATCCATTAATCCACCAGCCTAAACCCTTGGTACCTGCATATTTTCCTTCCTTTATTTCAGAAAATGGTTGACATCCAACAGGGCAAATAGCACATGCTTGGACTTTAGTTTGATACTTCGGAACTCCTTCTTTGCCTAACATTTTTGTGCGTTGTTCTCGAGTCCAGTGAACATCTTGAGCATTTCTAGTAGTATGCATCATTTCAAAAAGAGCATCAAATTGCTCTTTATCATTATACACCATCCCCGCAAGAGTAACTCGTCTAAAGAATTTTGCTGTAGGTTGAGACATGATTTTTTTAAATGCTTGATCCACTCGTTCCATTAACTTTTCTGGATGAGCTACTTTCACTGAGCCATGACCTCTAACAACAACGGCTTTGAGTTTCTTGTCACCCATAATGCAACCCATTCCAGATCCGCCAGCAGCTCTTGCACAATCAACAATTATTGCTGACCCACGTACCAGATTCTCTCCAGAGGGACCTATACAAGCAACTTCAATTTTATTATCGTTTAATTCTTTTTTCAATGTTTCTTCAGTCTCATAGGTTGTTTTTCCCCAAAGATGAGAAGCATCACGAATCTCTGCCTTTCCATCGGATACATACAAATAAACTGGTTTATCGGATTTTCCTTTAACAATAATATGATCAAAACCAGCATATTTAACTTGAGGACTAAAATGACCACCTAAGTTAGAGGAACCCTTTCCATTATTGAATACATGTATCGTATCAAGAGTAGTTCTGCAAGTTGCAGGTATAAGCGTGCCTACAAAAGGTCCTGCACCAAACATCAATAAATTTTCTGGATCTGACCATTTAGTATCAGGTTTTGTCTCATTTAATAAAATCCAGCTTTGAATAGCACGACCACCTATCCATCGTTTAGCATAGACGTTGTCTTCTACTCTTGTCTTGCCAGCACTTAAATCAACACGAAGGATTTTACCAGTTATACCTCCTTTAATATTGAATTCAGGCATTTTTATTTATCCCCTCCTTCAATAACGATTGCATCATAAAAACAATATTTCACACATAAAGGTTCAGCTTCATTTTCACATAAATCACATGAATCATCCAAACTCCACTTCCATTCTCCGTTAATATGATCTCTTTCAACAGATATACTAGATTTTGAAGGTTGGAATGACCCTGTGTGGTGATATGAGCATGCTAATTCGCATGTCCTGCATGCATAGCACTTCTGCATAACATGTCTAATACTTACCGTTGACATCTTTTATCGATCTTTTTTGTTGTTGTTTTAAGATGGAATTATTACTATTCTGAATAAATATTCAAAAAATAATAATTAATTATTAATAATCAAAAATTAGATTTAAACTTGATGATGATTTGTGAAGGAGATTGGAAGGAGGCGTTATGTTTCCCTATGCATAACGCATATATTTGAATGAAAATAAAGAATAATAGATATTAATTATTTAGAAAGGATTTCATATGAAATTAAATAATATAGAAATAGAAGATATATATTCTAAAAGATTTGGGACCTATTTCACTTGGATTTTGGTTACTCTAATCTATAAAAAATTAGAAAAATAATTTTTAAATTCCGATTAATTGAGTTTTGATAGATAATTTTGATTGCAGATTTAAATTTTTAGCAATATTCATCAATTTTAATACACGTTCAGTTGTAATTACTCCGTTCTTTCTATCATTTTTACTGCAAGCCGCACCTCTAAAACCGGTTACATCAGTTCCTAAATTATATATAGTTGTAAGATCTTCAGCGCAGAGTGAACCAGCAAGAGCGGCTTGCAAGCCTAATCTATGAGATTCATCAACAAAATGGTTTAATTTATCTAAACTTAAGAAGTCAAACAACCTTTTTCCATTTTTATTTTTCGTGTCTAACATTGCAATATCAGCACCAGCAGCTTTAATAATTCTTGGTATTTTCATTGGGTCAATTCCACCATAGGATTCTGCGTCAGCAAAGCCAGCACCAACGATAACTATTTTTGGATTCTGCTTTCTTATTGCTTTTACAACTTCACTCATCAACTTTATACATTCATCTTCAGTATGAGTTCCATATAACCCAACTTTTATATAATCCGCTCCAGAAACAGCAGCCCCAACTGCGGCTAAAGCAGCAGTTCCTGGTAAGTTAGGCATGTCTCCAATTGCAGCACTAACAGGATATCCTTTAACTCTTTCTTTAACTTCTTTAATGAACCATGGAGCAGCTGCACCAAGAGATCCTTCATTAGGATTCTTTAAATCAATGATATCTGCTCCACCTTCTATACAGGAACTTAATTCTTCAGGTGAACGAATACTTATTAGAACCTTCATCTTTATTCATAATTTTGTTTATTTATAATAAAATGAAAAAAAAAAGATAAAATTTTTGGAATTAATGCTGCCAAAGCGCTAGGATTATAAAAAAAGTAATTGTAAAAATAGTAATTTTCTGATTTTAAGAAGAGAAATTTAAATTCTTAAACAATATATATGCAAAAAGTGTGTTTTCAGTAAATTCACGCTCTTTAGAGATATATACGCAATTTTCCATCATTTCAAGGACATTACCGCTTACATTTCCTAGTTTTTTTTTTTTTTTGATTTTGGAACTCTCCCTTTTTACTATAATATCCGCTTCTTATTCCTGCACCAAAATTACCCGATACATTATCTAGATTTAACCACGATAACTTATCAATGAAATAACCTTCTTTAATATCTGATATCATATCTTTAAATGAATATCTCCAGCTTTTATTTTGAAATTACTTAGCTCATTAACTATTATGCTGCTTTCTGCTCGTTTTGTGTTTCTTGTTGATTGTTTCCCTTTTAATATTGCGTACATTTGATCATATATTCGATTCTGATTAAAGAAATACGAAGAAGCGTTAAAATTGAAATCAAATTCTCTCGAATTTAATATGGGGATTAGCAAAATATATGAGAGTTTGCAGGATTATGATAAAGCAATTGCTCAATTTGAGAAAACTTTAGAGATTGATTCAAAATGTACCGAAGGTTATGAAGCCTTAGAAGAGTTTTTTGAAAAACTAGGGAAGTATGAAGAAGCAATAGAAGCATATCAAAAGTATATCTGTCATTTAGTTTCAGGAGATAAAAAACAGTTTAAGTCAATTCGAAAGAAGATAAAGAACTTAAAAAAATAGAAGCTTCAAAAGTAAAATTAGAATTTATTTTAAAATATCTTTTAAATCTTCAGAAAATTGTATTAAATGATGTTCTTGAACATGAGGCATTACTACGATCCTTATTATATTAAAATCGGGGTGAGTGGCAACCATCCAATTTCTTTTACGTAATGCTTGATCAATTTCTAATAAGTTTCTGCCTTTTGAAGGTTTAATCCCAACTATATTCATATCAGGTTCGGTTGCGAGAGTTACTCCTTCTATTTCTGTGAGTAATTCTACGAGTAATTTGGTCTTATCCATACATCCTTTGATTATTTCCTTAAAACCTTTTATGCCAAAATAATTTAATATTGACCAGAAAGCTATTACTGGAGCGCCTGATCGTGTTCCTACGATATTGATATGCGTAAAGTCACCTCCCGCTAAATATGGCATACTAACACCTATATCTTCTAGAGCAGGGTTATCTCTGAGAAATAACCCTCCAGAAGGGATAATTCCTAATCCCATTTTATGTGGATCTGCGGTAATGGAATCCACTGATTTAACGCTAAAATCCCAAGGGGAGACTTTATAATTTAAATGTTTTAGAAAAGGTAAAACGAAACCACCATATGCGGCATCGATATGAAAAAAGATATCCTTTCCATTAACGTAATCCCCAATTTTGTCAATAGGATCTACTTTTCCAAGCGAAGTTGTTCCGGCGATACCGATTACGGCACAGGTATTTTCATTAATTAATGATTTAAAATGATTAAAATCCAAATCATAATTGTTAGTAAGGTTTGCTTTTTTTATTTTCAAATTCATCATATCAGCCGCTTTGTCAAATGAAATATGTCCTGCTTTTGAAATAACAATTTCTGGTTCCTTTATATCTGGTCTTAATTTTTTAGCAATTAGCATGGCGATTAAATTTGATTCTGTACCACCCGTCGTAATGGTTCCAACAATATTATTTCCTCCAAATAATTGACCAATATCGTTAACAACTTCTATCTCTAACTGATTAGTACCTTTAAATAATCCGGGATCTCCCAGATTTTTATCAATGTATTTAACATATATATCTTTTACAAATTCGGGAGTTTTTGAACACATTGAGCCTAATATGTACCCTGAATCATAAGAATTATCATTAGATAATTTCTTATCTAATATCTTAAGCAAATCGTGTTTGCTTAATCCTTGATATAACATTCATAAAAGAAATTTTTTGATATTATTAAATTTTACTACCTACGATTTACGTTTAGCAATAAATTAATAAAAGCTATTCGCTCTAATCAAAATATTTTCATATTTAATAAACAATTTTTGTTAATTATAGTGATTTTTTTGTTTCTTCTACACACAAAAAAAGAGAAAAAAAAATTAATAATTTTCAACAACAATCAGATTAGTTTTGTAACCTTTTCCACAGTTCACACAAAATACTACTCCATTTTCAGATAATTGTTGAAGCATTTTTTCTGTAAATTGATTTCCGCATTCACTACAATAGGAAGCATTGGGATTAATCATCAGCAATTCAGGTTCTATAGATCTTTCTTTTTGAGGCTCTTCAATGGACTCATTACTAACCTCAACTTTCTTTTGTTGTTTAATTGGTTTTGGTTTTCCCGAAATTCCATAATATAGTTCTTCGAATAGTTTGTATATTCCTAATAGAATTCCTTTCAAAAGCAAATAGACCCCTTTTAATATATAATAAACCAGATATGCGACACCTTTAAGTATATAATATACTAAAACGCCTGTAAGAACTAGAATCGCTACAGCACCAAAAATAACTAACATTTGTCCATAAATAGGAATATTAAGGAACCATGCAACAAATTCTTGCCAATATAATAATGCTTGATCCGCAATACCATTCCAATCTGCCATTTTTTACCACCTTATCATTAATTAATATTTTTTAATTCTAAATAAGAAATGATAAGGGTAAATTAAAAAAAAATTGGAGTCCAGTTTTTGGGTTATAAAAATGTTGGAATTTAAATCAAAAATATCAAATACTCTAATAATATAACGATATTATTTTTTTGAGAACAATATGGAAATACTTCATAAATTAAAGAAAATATGTATAGCTTGTCCGGTATGCAAAGCTAAAGAAATTATAGAAATTCCAATATCAATTATAGATAAATCCAAACAACTTACTACGATCTCTATTCCAAAAGGAAAGATTTGCAATCATCATTTTCAACTTTTTATTGATAAAAATTACGTTGTTCGGGGATTTCAAAAAGTAGATTTTGAATTATGTGATAAGAAAACTCCTAATCAAAAAGAAATTGAGTTAAAATCGTTAAATAATGATAATCGCGAAAATTCAGCAGCTGTTGCCGTAACTTTACAGCAAAATCGTAAAACTATGTCCTTAAAAGAAATATATGAAGAATTCTGGGAATTTATTACTGATGATAATGAACTTTTTCAGAAGTTTATAGAAGAGGATATGAGACGAAAAGAACATTTAAATAATAGTCAAATTCTTGACATTCAAAGAGAGATTCTTCCTAAACATGTCTCTAAAAATTTGAAATAGATGGCTAATACGCCAATAAATTTTTAAGAATGAAATCTTAATAATTTAATTAAATGAGTTTAGGTGGGTTAATAAAAAAAGAATTTGGGAGAATTAGATCTGATAGAAGAACTCTAATTTTATTATTCTTAATACCCATAATCTTAATCGTTATATTTGGTCTTACAACAGGAGTAGGCCCAACTAAATTTTTTACTGCTGCAATCATCACACGTGATGATATGCCCACTTATGGTGATTTTCCTTCAAATTCATCTCAATATGATGAGATTTTTATCTCAATAATGGACAATAATAGTACCGCGTGGGATCTTCATCAATATTTTAATAGTACAAATGAAGTAGAATATAATACGGCCTATCTAAAATGCTATAATTTCTTAAAGGATGAAAAGGTTGATATTTTCATTGTTTTACCGGAAAATTTTTCTGAATCAGTTGAAAAAAAGGTAAATCCCGTATTGTTTTATTATATAGATGGTTCAGATTTAAGCGCGGTAAGCGCAGTTGAGGTAGCACTTCAAGAACCAATAGGACTGTTTAGAGCGGAAGCGGATTTAATTGCAAATTTTTCTATCATGGTTCCTTATCTCGAATTTGATGTCCCTTTTTGGGAATCACAGTTATTGAATTATGCCTTACCATTGATATTACCCATAATTATTCTTGGTACCACGATGAATTTGACTTCTCTTTCAATCGTATCAGAAGGTCCACTTCCAAGAATGCTAATTACTCCAACAACAAAAAGAGAGATCATTTTGAGCAAATTAATTGCTAATTCTGTAATTATGTTTCTCCAATCGACTGAAATCTTTATTATGACTTCATTTTTTGGATTATATAGTTTAGGATCATTGTTTTATTTTTATCTAGCTTTAGTGATGATTGGGTTTTGTGGTATATGTATAGGATTATTTATTTCTGCGTTAAGCCCAACAGAACAAAGCGCTAATCAAATGTATTTAATTATGTTTATTGTAATAGTGTTGTTTTCAGGGAATTTTTTACCGCCAGAGTTAATTTCCCCTGCAATGCAATATATAATAAATATCCTACCATTAAGTCATGCCATTCCTCTAATTACAGATATCACTTTAAAAGGTCTACCGATGAGTTTAAATCATATTTTATTTCTAAATTTAAATTCGCTAATCTTCGTCGTTTTAGCATATATTATTTATAAATTTAAAAAATTAGAGGTATAAAACGATGAGGGAAAGTGAAAATAGAAAATCAAATGGTAAAGAAGGAAAATTTCATATTAATAACATTCGGGGCAGTCTCTTTAGAATCATACGTCAGATGAAAAAAGAATTTTTGTTATTATGGACTGATAAATTTAATATGTTGCTTGCGATCGTCGTTCCACCATTAATTATATTTTTATTTGGATTCATGATGAATGCCATTCCCGATGAACTACAACCTATAGATTGTGTTGTCATTTCCTATGATTCGAACGTATATATTGATGATAGCATATTAAATGGATCAGTGCGAGATGATTATACCCTCCCATATATTAACGCGGTTAATAAATCAGAATATTTGAATATACTTCATTTCTATAATGCCACAGAGGAGATTTATGCCATGGAAACTGCAAGGTTAATGTTAATATCAAGTGAGATTAAAGTTATTATAGCCATACCTGTCGCCTTTTCGGAATTCATAACATTAGGTTTACCAGGATTGATAGATTGTGTTCCAGATGCTTCAGATATACAAAGTATTCAGGACACCTTGAATGCTGTTTTTGATTCAATTAAAATATTTGTGAATGATAACAATTTGACCCCTCAATTTGAACTTACTGGTTACGAAGAATTTTCTATACCTGAAGGATATAATTTGCGATTCAACTATAATATTACCCTAACTCTATCATTTATCGTCTTTGGAGTATCGATGGTGCTCACCATATTAGTCGTTGTGCAAGAGAAACCTGTTGCCCGATTATTATTAACCCCAGCAAAGCGGAGTGAAATCCTTTTGTCTAAATATTTTACTTATACGCTTATACTTATATTTCAAGTTATCTTACTAATCATTAGCACTCTAATTTGTCGCCTCTATCTTGCTGGAAGTGTATTCGATTTATTTATTGCATTATTTAGCATAGGGTTTACTGGATTATCAATGGGTATTTTCATTAGTACCCAAAGCAAAACAAAAACAGAGGCAAATCAGTTGTTTTTTGCCGTGTTTATAGTAATCTTATTGCTCAGTGGAATTTTTATTCCAATTGATGCTATGCCGGTGTATTTACAAATTATTGCATATATTCTACCATTATCTCATGGTGATCCTATGATTAGAGGAATTATTACGAAAGGGAAATCGGTTTTTGGATTTGACTTCTTTGCGTTATTACTACTTAGTACTGTTCTAGTTTTAATATCATTTATTATATTTAAAAGAAGAAAATACGAGGTATAGTAAATATTCAAATGCTAACAGAATTCACAGAAACGATGGCAACTATTGATAATATAAATGATCACAACTAGTTCTTGAGATATATTTCGATGTTTTTAAAAAAGCATTATTTATGTGTCTTTGGGGCTTTATTTTAATAATTTAATTTTTATAAACAAAATGTTTAACTCAGTATCTTATTTTTAAATTATTAACAGATTATTTATTTTTTCTTAGAGATCATTCAAGACTGATCCTTAACATCGAAAATACTTTTAATAATTCAGAGAAATCGTCTAATAATATAGTATTTATGATTAAATAAATAGTAAATCTAAAAAAAATAACTTTTTAAAATTAAAATTTAGTAAAATAGGAAGGTAATATATAAATTGTCAGAAAATATAGTTGAAGTAAAGGGCTTAACTAAGATATATGAACAAGGTAATGTTCTAGCTGTTGATGATATTAGTTTTGAAATAAGAAAAGGTGAAATTTTTGCACTTTTAGGACCAAATGGTGCGGGAAAAACCACTACTATTTCTATATTATCCACAATTTTAAATCCCACAAAGGGAACAGCAACAATAAATTCATTTGATGTTCAAAAAGATCCTGGTCAAGTCCGAAAAAGTATAGGGATTGTTTTTCAAGAGCCATCCTTAGATGGTGAAATGAAAGGGCAGGAAAATTTAGAACTTCATGCTATTTTATATAAGATGCCAAAATCGCAAAGGAAAGAAAAGATTAATGAAGTACTTAATTTAGTAGATTTACAAGATAAAGCAGATACATTTGTAAAAAATTATTCCGGAGGAATGAAAAGAAGATTAGAAATAGCTCGGGGGTTATTACAATCGCCAAAAATGCTGTTTCTTGATGAACCAACTTTAGGATTGGATCCTCAGACCAGACATAAGATATGGGAAAAAATTAGGGAATTGAATCGTGATTTAGGTATAACAATTTTAATAACGACCCATTATATGGAAGAAGCAGACGAATTAGCAGATAGGATTTGTATTATGGATCATGGAAAAATTATTGCTTTAGATACATCCGATAATCTTAAAAAACAAATTTCTGGGGATATAATTGACATAAAATTTGATAATATTGACGATAGAATGAAAATCATGGATTTTGTTTCGCAAATTAGAGAACTATCAAGTATTAAGAACATTTCATTTGGACATTCAATGGCAAGTAGTGATGCCATGTTTACGAATTTAAATCTTCCGAAAAATATGCCAAATATTAATCCTGAAATGATTAAGGCTCAAATGAGGGATATGATGTCCGATCCGAAAAAGCTATTAACTGCATTAAAGCGATTTCCAATGGCATCACAAATGCTTCTAAATGCTCCTTTTGAGGTAAAAAAGAGGATAGCTGATCTTTTTACTGACGACCTGCTCGATCAAGTACCCGATGGAATTAAACAAGAGATCATAAAAATTAAAAAAGGAGAAATTTCAGAGGATCAAAAGGATTCTGAAACAGAAATCTCAATTTCGTGTGAACATGGAGGTACATGTCTTTCAGATGTCATTAGAAAAGTCGATGAAAGTAATCTAACAATAAAAACTGTGAATGTCCATGAACCAAAATTAGAAGATGTTTTTTTACATTTTGTTGGATCTGAAATTAGAGAAGAAACCTCCAACACTACCAAAGATATAAAAAACCGTATACAAATGAGGCAATTAACGAAGTGATATAAATGTCAGATTTGAATGTTATAAAAACTGGTTTGAATTTTGAGGCCATATGGATATTAGCTCGAAGAGAAATTTATGAATTTTGGCGGAATAAGACTAGATTAATTTCATCAATAGTTCAAGGCATACTCTTTTTGTTTGTCTTTAGCTCCGCTCTTCAAACATCAAGTTCATCAGTACTCATAAATGGAGTATCTGTTGATCCTAGAGCTTATGCCGCTTCAGGAATAGCTGCTATAGTTATTCTGTTTACCGGAATTTTTGGTGGTATGGGAGTAATGAGAGATAAGATGTTTGGATTTATGAAAGAATTAATTGTTGCTCCAGTCAGCAGACGAACATTAATGTTGGGAAAAACTTTAGGCGTTGCTTTACAAACATTAATACAAGTATTTATTATTGTCATATTGGGCGTGATTTTCGGATATTTTGGATATAATCTTATCTTAATATTGAAAATTATTTTGATTCTTCCAGTAGCATTATTAGCAAGCATAGGTATTGTAGGATTGGGCCTTACAATTAGCACTCGAATGAGAGATTTTCAATCCTTTGGTTTAATACAAACATTTATCGTCATGCCTATGTTTTTGGTATCAGGGGCGTTTTATGTTATAAGCGGACCTTTAGGTATAGTCGCGATGTTCAATCCTTTTACTTATAGTGTAGATCTTTTCAGAGCGGTATTAGTAGGAGCCTCTTTTTTCCCAATTTGGTTAGATTTTTTAATTGTAGGTGCTTTTGGGACAATTCTTATTTTATTGGGAGCAAGATCTTTTAATACAATGGAAGTAAAATAAAAAATCCTTTTTTCATTAATTCAATTACTTTTCAGAAAAACAAAACTACCTTTATTAAAAAATTTTATATTTTTTTTTTATTTATTAATTTGCGATACTGATTAGGGAAGCGAAAATTATAAAAAATCTATTGGATTTTTAGCTAAGCGAGTACTGAATGATGTTGGAAAGAAGTTATCTTTCATAGTATTTCTACTTTATAATTTATATTTTAAAAATTGATCCATTGAAACTATATTATTAAAAGAAAATAATCTATATATACTATAAGAATAAAATTACAGAAAGCTTATGGCGCTAATGAACAAAAGTGTTAAATTAAATAAACCAATGGTAGAAGTAAACAATTTAAATGTTAAATTTGATAAAAATCATATAGTACATAATGTTTCATTTACGGTGAATGAAGGGGAGATTATTGGCTTGTTTGGCATTTCTGGAGCGGGTAAAACTACAATTGTTCGTGTTCTTACATGCCAAATAGAAAAGAAAAATTGGAATGGTGATGTAAAAGTAACTGGTTTATCACCTGCTAATAAAAAAAACCATCCAAGAATACTAAGCAATATCGGATACGTCCCCCAGCTCGAATTATTAAACTTATACTTTGATCTCAGTCCATTAGTTAACGTAGAAGTCTTCACATCTACCTATGGCTTATCAAAGGAGGAGGCTAGAGAGATAGCTATAGAGTTGTTTAAAATATTAGATATTCCCGAAGATGTTTGGAATAAAAAAGTAAAGCACATGAGTGGAGGAGAAAAGAAGCGATTATCTATGGCAATTGGACTTATACATAAACCAAGTGTACTATTCTTAGACGAGCCGACTACACTATTAAGTTATTTAAACTGATAGAGTTTTAGGCGTGGATGCGTCTAAGAGATATGATATTCTAAGTTATTTAAAAAAATTGAATCAAAAACTAAATACCACCATGTTTATTATCACTCACGATTTAGAGGCGGCTTTAATCTGTGATAAAACGGCGATTTTGAGGGAAGGCCGTATGTTAGAATTTGATTCACCGCAAAATTTAATAAATTCCTTACCGAGTGAAGGATTGGTAGCCAGATTTGAAATAACCAAATTAAATGAAGCAAAAATTGACCAAATAAAAGAATTCTCATCAATAAAAAAAGTATTAAGAGTAGGGAATGAAGTAATAGAAGTGCTAATGGAGTCGTTTGAGGAAAATTTACCCAAATTAATACAGTTTATGCTAGAAAAGGGGATTAACGTAAATTCTATGAGTAGAGACTTAGCAAGTTTTAGAAGATTTTTCCAGATTAGAATTCAAGAAGAAGAAAGAAAAGAACTCATATCTAATGAAGGTGTTGAAAAATAATAAAATTAAATAGGAAAAGTAAACATCGATTAAAATATGCGCTAATATTTTTCCTTTTAATAGGAACACCTATTATCACTCTCATTTTGGTTAATACTAGGTTTATCTCGTATATTAGTGAGAAAGACGTAGAATTTGTTAAATTAAATGCTGTTAAATTCACCAAAACTCACCAAAATGACTTAGGTCTTTTTGTTGAACCCAGTATCGAAACAAATTTTAGGGTAATAGATTCAATAAATTTTTCCTTAGCAGAAATCATCTCTCCAGATATTATAAACCCAAGTTACTTAAAGGAAGTGCAAATAAAAATGGCAAATCCTTGGTTTTTTTTTGACTACATATTTGAGAAACAAAATTCTGAAGGGTCTTATTCAGACATAGGAGGGTTAGGAAATACAGAATCTACTTATCAAGCAATATCGACAATTTTTTTGGCTAACAAGACATATCTTGAAGAGAAAATTGCTCATAATGAAACTCAGAAGATCATTGAATATTTATTAACCGTATTAAATGGTGGAGGGTGGGGTTTTAAAGCGATTCCCTTATTAAACGCCTCAGATATTGTCTCAACCTTCAGTGCAATTAATACTGCATATCAATTACGATTAGGTAATATTCTACTTAATACTAATATCTCTAATTTCATAAATTCAACTTGGTCTGGCAGTGGCTATTTTTTAACAAATAATTCTTTTGTTCAAACCGCGGAAACTACATATTTTGGTATTCAAGCTTTCTTAAGTATGAACATGAGTTATTCTATTTTTGATAAATTAGCATTGGGGACTTATTTTAATTCACTTTATAATTTGGATGGCGGATTTTCATCTGCCCTTGGGCAAACCTCTGATATTCTTTCTACCTATTATTCATTAGCTTCAATTGACATTCTAAACCTTCCAATCCTGCCCCTTTTTAATGAAACAAATACTTTAAATTTCATTGCAAACTGTAGCAGCCCTGATGGTGGTTTTGGATTAACGCCAGATATAAACATTGAATCCGATATTAATTCAGGATGGGCTGCTATGAAATCATTAGATATTCTAGAAAAAACCTTTCCTACAGTACCATTCAATTTTAACTTCTATCGATCCAACTACTATAATTGGACTCATCAATTTCAGGCAATTAATTCATTATTTGGTGAAATTACGATTGAATCTAATTATTTTGGTATATTAGGATTAAATGAGTATAATTTAGAAGGGTTTACTCAAAAAATCCAAAGAGATAATATTTTAAAATTTGTAGATTTATGCTATAATTCATACGAAGGAGGTTATGGATCTCAGCCAGGATTGAATGCTACTCTTTTCTCAACTTATTGCGCAATCAATCTCTATCGTATGCTTTTTCCCTTATCTGAAAAGTGGTTTTCACCTTCTCAAATTATTGATCTGTCTCGATTTCTAATTAGTCTTCAAAATGACGATGGAGGCTTTCGAGTTGGAAACGATTTAGATTATCTTCTATCTCTTTTTGGACCATATTATGGTGTTTTTCTAAACTTAGTAAATACGAATGTTTCGACAATTGAATCTACTTATTGGGCACTAATTTCTCTAAAAAATCTAGAATCTATTGACTATATTAATAACAATAATCTAACCCATTGGCTAAGAACCTGTCAAAATGCAGATGGTGGATTTTCTATTGTTGTTGGTTTTTACAGTGACGTCATTTCAACTTATTATGGTCTGGAAATCTTTAATGAAATATTCAATACAGAACCTATTTCAAAAATTGCAGCAATTGAATTTTTAAAAAACAGTCAAAGTGATGATGGAAGCTTTGCTTTATTACCCGTAATAAGTATGTATCTTGAGTTACCTTCTACTTTCCTTTTCTCATATCTAGCATCAAAAGCATTATATGATTATCGCTATCAACCTGAAAATATTCAAGAAGCATTATTGTGGTTTAAAGAATGTATTAGTCTAAGTACGGGGGGAATTGGAGATAACCCGGGATTCGGTGGTGATTTAAGAAATACTCCCTATGGTATTATTATTGTGGAAGAATTACGATATGAACAATCGTTTGATTTTAAACCTTGGAATCAGCTTCTTACCTATATTCTATATATTGAAGCAGGATGTCTTGTATTATTTATTTTATATAAACTTTATCAAAGGCTTTCAATACCTCAGAGAATAAGACTTAGGTTGGGAATAGGAAGTAAGCTTTCCCCTTCGTATCTTCAGAATTTTCCAGCGATTAATTGCGAGAATTTAAGCGTGTTTGCTGGTAGTAAACTAATTGTTGATACTGTTTCCATGAATATAAAACATGGAGAGATATTAGGAATCTTGGGAGAGAGTGGGGCAGGTAAATCTACATTTGTGAAAGGTTTATTAGGAATGAGAAAAATAACAGGTTTCTGTGAAATATATGGTTTACCCATAAATAAAAGAAATTCTAAGCGTATTCGACCGA